>JBDTEH010000142.1:0-6246 GCA_039922635.1 Kofleriaceae bacterium
GGTGCACGTGGTCGACGAACACGGCCGCGGGCGTGAGCCCGTGCGAACCGAGCAGAGGCAGGCCCTGGAGGAGGATCCCGAGGAACGCGAACACGTAGACCAGGCCGAGCAGGCGCAGGATCAGCCACCGGGTCAGCTGATAGTCGCGCGGTGCGCCGCACCAGCCGAGCACGGTCTCCCACGGGGTCCGAACGCGAACGTCCTCGGCGTCGCTCACGCTCGCAGCGTAGCGCCGCTCACTCGGCAGGGGCGCCGGGGAAGCCCCCGTTCTCGGGGGCCATACCGAGCGACATCTGCAGCCCCTCCAGGCGTCCCTTGTAGCCCCTGCCGGTGAACCAGGCCACCTGCGGATCGAGGCGCTTCAGGACGTCGCCCGGCAACGTGTCGATGCTCCCGTATTGCAGCGCGCGGATCCGCACGTGAGTACGGCGTGCTTGCCCCAGCAGGTCATCGACTTCGGTTGCTGCGGCTACGTCGTTGGTGTCGTGGCCATCGCCGATCACGATCAGTACTTTGTCCGCCTCCGGAGCCCTCGCGAGCGCTGCGAGCCCCATCGCCACGCCCTGGACGAGATCGCTGCCGCGCTTGTCGGCGTATTCTCTCGCGCTGCCGAGCTGCGCGGGTGTGAAGCTCGTCGCCAGCTCCAGCGGGATCCGGATCGCCGCGCCGTTCGAGAACTCGATCGCGCCGATGCGAGACCCTGGCGACAAGTCCATCTCAGCGATGCCCTGGCCGAGCGTCCGGAGCACGTCGGGCGTCAGCCACAGGCCGCGTGCTTCATAAACCACCATCACTGCCTTCGCGGGGGCGACCGGAGCGACCGGGGCGACCGTTCCGCCGGTCACCTGCGCGAGCGCATGGACGAGATCGACCTTGCTAGCGTCGACCGCGACAATGCCGGCCTGCTCGATCGCGGTCGGCGTCGCGCCGCCCCCAGGCACGATCACCGCGCGGAGCTCGACCCCAGCGTCCCGCGCACTCCTCTGTAGCTCGCGCAACGCGACCATCATCCGATCGCCTTGCGCATCGTTGCCACCACCGACGATCACAATCACGCGGCGCGGCGCGTGCGCTACCCTGAGTCGGAAGATCCCCATCTTCACGGCGTTCACGAGGGCTTCCCCGGTGCCGCCGCCATCGGGGCTGGCGAGCTCGAGCCAGGTGACACCGACGTGGCTCTCCGAAGGCGCAAAGGATCGAAGCGTCACGGCTTCCGATTTCGGCACGATGCGCACCGCGAACGACTTGACGTTGACCGTCGAGGTCGCCGGCAATCGCACGCGCTCGATCGTGCTCTCCATCGCCGAGACCTCGTCGACCGTCCACTTCGCGTGTCCGGAGAACACGATATCGACCGCGATCGCTCCCTCGCCCGCGGTGATCAGCTCGATCGGTGGGTGGCCCGGCGCGACCGCGGCCGACTGGCCTGCGGTCAGGGTGAGCTGTTTATTCGCACCGGTCACGGCCGCCCGACCGTGGGCTACCGTCACGACCACCGCGGTCACCAACGCCGCGGTCGCGAGCGTGGCACCGATCATCTTGCTATCGATCAAATTCATCTGAGCCTCTACGTGAAGGGTTGCGTTCGTCGCATCGACGGCACCGACGCCGGCGACCTCGAGCTGTAGGTGTTGGCCCGCAGGCACGGTCCAGGTCGCGCTGCCGCGTTGATCGACGCGCAGGCGGCCGTGATCGACCGTCCAGCGGATCGCCGCGCCGCGCTCGAGATCGACGGCGAGCCCGCCGACCTCGAGGTGCTCCGGCTCGGCCGTCGCATACGCGCCGAACGTCGGTCCCCGCGGCCACACGAGCACGATCGCGATCACGGCGGCCACGGCTGCGACCGCGCCACCCGTGCTCCACGCCGCGCGCTGGAACCGCCGGCGCTTCGCGACCGCGATCGCCGCCTCGGTCGTCGCGAACCGCGCGACCACGCTCTGCGAGAACCCCGCGGGTGCGCTCGGCGCGACGATCACGCCGAGGTCGATGTTCGCGAGCGGGTTGTGTTCGCTCGTGGCTTTGCTCATGGCTCCACTCCTGCAGCGGTCAGCGCGGTGCGCAGCGCAGCCCGCGCCCGGTGTAACCGCGATCGCACCGTGTTCTCCTCGATCTCGAGCGCGGCCGCGATCTCGGCGTACTCGAGCTCGTGATACTCGCGCAGCACGAACACTGCGCGCTGGTCATCCGGTAGCGCGGCGATCCCTGCGGTCAGCGCCTCAGCGAGCCGCGTGCGCTCCAGCGAGCGATCCGCGCGTTCGACCGATGCAACGCGGTCCACCGCGTCGGCGTCGAGCTCGAGGCGGTCGCGTCCCGCGCGCCGGCGGTCGTTCAGGACGACGCGCGTCGCGATCGTCAAGATCCACGTCGACAGCCGCGCCGGCCCGCGCGGATCGAACTCGGGCAAGCCGCGCAGCACGCGCACGAACGTCTCCTGCGCGAGGTCGCGCGTGCGTTCGGTGCCGCGCCCGAGCAGCATCCGGTAGACCAGCGCGAACACGCGATCCTGGTAGCGCTCGACCAGCCCGCGCAGCGCAGCCGCATCGCCCGCCTTCGCGCGGGCGAGCCCCAGCGCATCGAGCTCGTTCGGCGCCCGCGCGTGCTCTCGCTCTTCGTCGATCACCTGCGCGGCCACGCTCACAGCCTCTTCCACCCCGCGCGCAGCCGAAAGTTCCGGACCCGCCCTCCCGGCGGGGACGTACTACAGTTTCACAAGTTCGAGCGCGCAACCTCGCGAGATCAGGCGCGCACAAAAGGGGACGTACTACAGTTTCACAAGTTGGGGCGATTGGCCTCGGTGACCCGTGCGCGACGTGCGATCCCGCGCCTTACTTGTGAAACTGTAGTACGTCCCCATTTTCGGGCGTGAGATTTCAGGGACCTAGCGCGGCGAACTTGTGAAACTGTAGTACGTCCCCGTTAGGGGTCGACGCCGCGGCGGAGGTAGCTGACGGTGTCTACGAGCGTGAGCTGTGGGTCGCGCGGCGAGAAGCCGAGCTCAGCCTGCGCCTTGGCGGAGTCGATCCACCAGAAGTGCTCGGCCATCTCGACGGAGATCCGGTCCATGGGTGGCTCCTTGCCGCGCCAGCGATAGAGCTCCTCGACGATGCTGGCGCCCCACTTGGCGACCGTGGGCGGGAGCTTGAGGCGCGGCGGCGACACGTTCGCGACGCGGCCGAGCCGATCGAAGAACTCCTTGGTGGTCCAGTTGGGGCCACCGAGCAGGTAGCGCTCGCCGGCCCTGCCCTTGCCGAGCGCGGCGGCGATCGCGGTGGCGGCGTCGCGCGCGTCGACGAAGTTGATGCCGCCATCGGGGATGGTCGGGATCTGGCGCTTGATGAACTTGCGGACATCGCCGGTCGACGACAGCCGGCGATCGCCGGGGCCGAGCAGGAGCGAAGGGTTGACCGCGACGACCTCGATGCCGAGCCGCTCGCCATGCTCGAAGGCGAGCCGCTCCTGGTAGATCTTCGAGGCGTAGTACGGCCAGCCGGCGACGATCTCCTCGGCGTAGGGCGCCGACTCGTCGAGGATCTCCTCGTCCTTGGACACGCCGATCGTGCCGCTCGTCGAGGCGACGATCAGGCGACGGACGCCGAACGCGGACATCTGCTCGAGCACCTTGCGCGTGCCGTCGACGTGGAGCCGCATCATGCGCTGCGCGTCATCGGGGTCACGCGACACCGCACCGGCGAGGTGGAACACGGCCGAGACGCCGTCGAGGGCACGCTGGAGGTCGTCGTTCGACAGCACGTCACCGCGGACGTGCTCGACGCCGAGATCGTCGAGGACCGCGCTGCGCGAGCGCGCGAGCCCGCGCACGATGTGACCTTCCTCGACCAGGACGCGGCACAAGTGCTCGCCGAGAAACCCGGTCGCGCCGGTAACTAGCACGCTGGTCTTCACGGCTGCGCCTCACCTTCGCCTTGGACGGTCTCGCCGCGCTCGGCGAGGTACTCGGCCATCGGCTGCACGCCCGCATCGCCGAGCGTCCACGCCGCGTCCTGCGGAGCGAGCCGCCGGATGATGCTCTCGACGTGATAGGTGATCGCGCGGTAGTGCTCGCTGCGTGACTTGCCGACCGCGAGCTTCGCGACATCGGCGTACGACAAGTACGGCCCGACGTACGACGCGACCCGCTCGCCGCGCTTGGGCAGGTAGCGGCCCTTCGGCATCGCCTCGTGGGTGCGGTGCAAGTACATCGGCAGGATGCCGCACTTGTTGGTCATCGCGAGGTAGCCGAGCGAGGGCTTGAAGTCCGCCATGATGCCGGTTTCGCTGCGCGTCCCCTCGGGGAAGATCAGCAGGATGTAGCCATCGCGGATGACGTCACCGGCGAGCCGCAGCGACTCGCGCAACGATCCGTGACGCTCCATCGGCACGACATTCGTGAAGTTCTCGAAGTACATCCGGCGCACCGGATCGTCGAAGAAGTAGTCCTTCGCACCAAGCGCGACGAGCGCCTCGCCCTGCTCGCCGAGCGCGTACTTGACCAGGCCGGTATCGAGGTGGCTCGCGTGGTTCGCCGCGACGATGTAGCCGCCGAACGGCGGCACGTTGCCCTGGCCGTAGATGTTGGTCTCGAGCACGCGGGCGTAGAGCGCGTGCATGCCGCTCTTCAAGGCACGCCGGCCGAGCGCCACGAGGGGCCGTGGCACGTCGATGTCGTCGTCGAGGTTGTCGGCGTCGGCCTTGTCGCGCGCTGCCTTTTCCTTGCGCAGGCGATCGCGCTTCGGCTTCTCGCTTCGCGCCTTCGCGCCGAGCCGCGCGACCAGCTTCTCGACATCGGCGACGGTCTCGAGGCCCGTGATCTCCGCGGGGTCCGGCACGTCGACCCCGGCCGCCTCGAGCGCGACCGCGAGCTCGGTGAACATCAACGAATCGAAGCCGAGGTCCGCGAGCCCGGTCTGCGCCGTGATCGTGCCGCGCTTCTTCTGCGAGACGTCCGCGAGCATGTCGTGGATCCAGCTCACGCCACCGGTGCCCGCCGACGCCGCCGCGAGCTCCTTGATCTCGGCGCCCTGCTTGGCCGCGCGCTCGAGCCGCTGCAGCTCCTTGATCACGTCGCGCTTCTTGATCTTGCGCGTCGAGGTCTTCGGCAGATCGAAGTCCCAGAGGTGCCAGGTCTTGACCCGCTTGTAGAGCGGCAGCGCCTTGGTCACCTTCTTGACGTGCTCGCGCACCGCCTCGCGGACCGCCTCGCGATCCCCGGTCTTGGCGGCGTTGTCCTCGTAGTCGGGGACGATCAGCATCGCGACCGTCTCGTTGCCGCCCTCGGCGGGCAGCCCGACGACCGAGACCTCCTTGACGTAGGACGAGTCGCCGTAGAGCTCCTCGAGCTCGTCGGGGTAAATGTTCTCGCCGCTCGCGCCGAGGATCATCTCCTTCTTGCGCCCGACGATGAACAGGTTGCCCTCGGCATCGAGCTTGCCCAGGTCCCCGGTGTGCAACCAGCCGTTGACGATGGTCTGCGCGGTCGCCTCGGGATTCGCGAAGTAGCCGGCCATCACGTTCGGGCCCTTCGCGATCACCTCGCCGATGCCGTTGGCGTCGGGGCTGTCGATCTTGACGTCGAGGCCCGGCAACGCACGGCCGACCGAGCCCGGGATGACCTTCTCGCCCGGCCGCGTGACGGTCAGTACCGGCGACGACTCGGTCATGCCGTAGCCCTCGTACAGGTTGAAGCCGAGGCCCTGGAACGTCTTCATCGTGTCGGCCGGCAGCGCCGAGCCGCCGCTGATCAACAGCCGCATCCGGCCGCCGAGCTTGCGATGCACCGGGAAGAACATCGCCTTGCCGGTGGCGAGGTCCCACGGCAGCTTGTCGCGCAGCGCGCGATTGAGGTCGATGACCGCGTCGAACGCCTTCTCGACCAGCACGCCGGCGTCGCTGACGTTCTTGTAGATCTTGCGCTCGAGCAGCTGCCACAGCGCGGGCACGCCGACCATGCCGGTGATGCCTTCGTGCTCGAGCGCGTGCGCGAGCGAGTCCGCCTCGACCTCCTCGAGGTAATCGATCGACGCGCCCGCGGCGAGCGGCATCAGGAACCCGGCCGAGAACTCGAACGTGTGGTGGAGCGGCAGCACCGAGAGCAGCGTGTCGTGGCGGTACAGCGTGAACAACGCGCTGAGCTTCGAGACCATCGAGGTCAGGTTCTTGTGGGTCAACATCACGCCCTTGGGCGTGCCGGTCGTGCCGCTCGTGAAGATCAACGACGCGAGCGTGTCGCCCCGGACCTCGGGCCGCACC
>JBDTEH010000143.1:0-4693 GCA_039922635.1 Kofleriaceae bacterium
GGCGTGGGCGCCGACGCACGTCGCGCCGATGGTGCGCACACCGCGGCGGTCGCGCTGGCCCTCGCGCTGGCGCTGGATCGCCGTCGCGATCGCGATCGCCGCGGTGACCAGCGCGGTCGTGTACGTGCGCTCGGCTCCCCACACCGCCGTCGTGGTCGCAGCGGAGCGCGGCTCGGCGATCGCGGTGATCGTGCCCGATGCGCACGTGCTCGCGTACGACCCGAACGACCCCTGGAGCGCCAGGCCCGAGCGGATCGCCAAGGCCATCCCGCTCGTCGTCGCCGAGCAGCCCGCCGCACACTATCGCGCGGCGGCGGCGAGGGCGATCTCGCACCTGCCGAGCGACACCAACGTCGTGATCGCGGTGCAGCTCGACGAGCTCCGCGCGAACACCGCGACCGCGGACATCCTGAGCAAGCTCGGGACCAACCCGAAGGCCAAGCTCGTCATCGGCGATCTGCCGGTGTGCGTGCGCGCGCTCGCCCGCGAATCCGAGTGGATCGTGTTCGGTGCGCCGAAGCTGGACACCGGCAATGCCGGCGAGGTCGTCGTCGGAGGGCGCTGGCAGAAGCAGGACGTGATCCGCTGCTTCGAGGATGCCGAGACCAAGACGCTCGAGGATGGCACCACGCTGGTCCGCCTCGGCGATGAGGGCTGGCTCGACTTTCTCGACGACCACACCGCGTATCTCGCGCTGCGCAAGGATGTCTCCGCCGAGGCGCTGCACGCGCTGGTCGAGCACGCCGCCGGCGCCGCCCCTGCGACCCGCGCGCTGCTCGCGAGGTTGCCGGCCGACCGTACGATCGCGTTCGCGTTCGGCGCGAAGGCGAAGGTCGATTGGTCGAGCATGCTGCTGTTGCCGAACGGTAGCGACGTGTTCGGCTGGGGGCGCGTGACCGCCCGGGGCATGGAGCTCGACGTCGGCGCCGATACGCACGACGCGAAGGCCGCGAAGGACGCCGCGGCGATCATCACGCCGCAGATCGACCAGGTGTTCTCGTCGAACGAGGGCGCGGGCAAGCTGGTCGTGGCCCGCGACGCGAGCGAGGTCCACGTCAAGGGCCTGGTGGCCACGTTCACGCTCTCCATGATGTCCGCGGCGATCGACCGTTGACGCGGTTTCACGTTGTGTGTGACAAGCGCGAGCGATGTCGCGCCCGCTCGTCGTCGGAATCGCTGGTGGAACCGGATCGGGAAAGACCACGGTCGCGCACAAGCTCGAGACCGCGATCCCGGACAATCGCTGCGTGCGGATCGAGCACGACGCGTACTACCGCGACCAGACCCACCTGTCGCCCGACGACCGCGCCGCGGTCAACTACGACCACCCGAGCTCGCTCGAGAGCGATCTGTTCGTCCAGCACCTGCGCCGGCTGCGCGCCGGCGAGACCGTCGACGTGCCGATCTACGACTTCGCGCACCACACCCGGTGCGCCGAGACCCGCCGGGTCGCACCCGCTCCGGTGATCATCGTCGAGGGCATCCTCGTGTTCGTCGAGGCCGAGCTGCGCGAGCAGATGGACATCAAGATCTTCGTCGATACCGACGCCGATATCCGGTTGATGCGGCGGATCCGCCGCGACCTCGAATCGCGTGGCCGGAGCTTCAACTCGATCCGCGATCAGTACTACGCGACGGTGCGGCCGATGCACCTCGAGTACGTCGAGCCGTCGAAGCGCTGGGCCGATCTGATCGTGCCCGAGGGCGGCGACAACCACATCGCGCTCGACGTGATCCTCGGCCGGCTCGGCCGGATCGCGTTCGGCAACACGTAGCCCGGCGCGGGGCCCGGTCAGGGCACGAGCACGCTCGCACCAGTGGTGTTGCGACCTTCGAGCGCGGCGTGGGCCTTCGCCGCATCGGCGAGCGGGAAGCGCTGGCCGATCTCGATCTGGACCTTGCCCGACGTCACGACCTCGAACAGCTCGCGCGCCATCTCGGGCAGGTGCGCCTTCGTATGGGTGTTGAGCGTCGGGCGGGTCACGTACAGCGAGCCCTTGCGCGATAGCGCCAGCAGGTCGAACGGCGGCACCGGGCCCGAGGCGTTGCCGAACGCCACGAGCAAGCCGAACGGTGCGAGGCAGTCGAGCGAGCGCTCGAACGTGTCCTTGCCGACCGAGTCAAAGACGATCTTGACGCCGTTGCCGCCGGTCAGCTCGCGCACGCGTGCGACGACATCCTCGCGATGGTAGTCGATCATCTCGTCGGCGCCGTGCGCCTTGGCGAGCGCGCACTTGGCCGGCCCACCGGCGGTGCCGATCACGCGCAATCCGCGCGCCTTGGCCCACTGCACCGCGATCAGCCCGACGCCGCCGGCCGCGGCGTGCCACACGATCGTGTCGCCCGCGTGGAGGCCGCCCTGCGGTGACGTGCGCCCCAACAGGTACTCCACGGTCAAGCCCTTGAGCATCATCGCGGCCGCGGTGTCGAACGCGATCGCGTCGGGCAGGTGGACGAGCTGTGCGGCCTCGATCGTGCGTTGCTCGGCGTAGCTGCCCGGACTCGATGCGGCGTACGCGACCCGATCGCCGACCGCGAAGCCCGCGACCCCGGGCCCCACCGCGTCGACCACGCCGGCGCCTTCGCTACCGGGCACCAGCGGCAGCGGCACCTTGTACAGCCCGGAGCGGAAGTAGGTGTCGAGGAAGTTGAGGCCGATCGCGTGGTGGCGAACGCGGACCTCACCGGCGCCGGGATCTCGAACGGGCAGGTCGACGAGCTCGAGAACGTCGGGGCCACCATGACGTTGGACCTGGATCGCGCGCATCGCCACGAAGCTAGCAGTAAACTCGCGGCGTGGAGACCATCGTCGTCACCGGCGGAGCCGGGTTCATCGGCTCGCACGTCGTCGACCATTTCATGGACGCCGGCGACCGCGTCGTCGTGCTCGATAACTTCTCGACCGGCAAGCGCGCGAACCTTGCGCGCTGGCGCGACCACGCGCGGTTACACGTCAGCGTGTGCGATGTCGCGCACGGCGTGTTCGCGGCGCTTGTTCCGATCGTCAAGCAGCACGGCCCGGTCGCGAGGATCATCCACCTCGCGGCGCAGGTCTCGGTCGTCCACTCGGTGCAGAACCCGCTGGTCGACATGCAGGTCAACTACGGCGGGACGCTCCACGTCCTCGAGTACGCGCGCGCGCACGGTGTCGGCAAGGTCGCGTTCGCGTCGTCGGCGGCGGTCTACGGCGATGGCGCGATGCTGCCGGTCGCCGAGGAGGCGCCGTGCCGGCCGGTGTCGCCGTACGGCATCGACAAGTACGCCTCGGAGCTCGCGCTCGATTACTACGCGAGCGTCCACGGCGTCGCGACCACCGCGCTGCGGTTCTTCAACGTCTACGGCCCTCGCCAGGATCCGTCGAGCCCGTACTCGGGCGTGATCTCGATCTTCAGCGATCGCGCGAAGGCCGGGCTGCCGCTCACGATCTTCGGCGACGGCGACCAGACTCGCGACTTCGTCTACGTCGGTGATGTCGTGCGCGCGCTCGCGGCAGCGATCGCCGATGGCAACTCGCGGGCGGTCGCCAACGTCGGGACGGGCGGCGAGATCACGGTGCTCGAGCTCGCCCGCACGATCGTCGAGCTGTGCGGCAAGCGCTCCGTGATCGAGCATGCCCCGGCGCGGGCCGGCGAGATCATGAAGTCGCGCGCGCGGGTCGATCGGCTGCGCGAGCTGTTCGGGGTCGTCGCCCAGACCGAGCTCGTCGACGGCCTCCGCGTCACGCTCGCCTAGATGGACTGGACCTTGTTGCCGGCCTTGATCCAACCGGCGATGCCGTCCGGCATGACCTTGACGTTGGAGTAGCCGGCCGCGATCGCCTTGTGCGCCGCTTCGTGCGAGGCGCCGCAGCGGGTGTTCGCGCAATAGAACACGAGCTCCTTGGCCTTGTCGCTCGGCAGCTCGGTGAGCGCGAAGGTCTCGAAATCGGAGAGCAGCACCGCGCCGGGGATCACGCCCTCGTGCTGGCGGGTCGGCGGGTTGTTGGCATCGACCGCCTGCGCCGTGCCCTTCTCGAGCTGTGCGGCGGCGGCGTCGACCGAGACGAAGCTGAGCTTCACTTCCTGCTGCGCGACTGGGGGGGCTGCCGGTTTGTCGGATTTCGCGCAGCCGGCGGCCGCAAGAATCGCCATCACGAGCAGCTTCGTCATGACGCGCAGTCTAGCGGGAAACCATGGTGATACACAGTAGAGATGAGCCGCGACCAGCCCTGGATCTTCCGGACCTACGCGGGCCACTCCAGCGCGCGCGCCTCGAACGAGCTGTATCGCCGCAACCTCGCGGCGGGACAGACGGGCTTGTCGATCGCGTTCGATCTGCCGACGCAGTGCGGCTACGACCCCGACCACCCGCTCGCCCGCCCCGAGGTCGGCAAGGTCGGCGTGCCGATCGTGTCGCTCGACGACATGCACGTGCTGTTCGAGGGCATCCCGCTCGAGCGGATGAACACCTCGATGACGATCAACGGCACCGCGATGTGGTTGCTCGCGCTCTACATCGCGCTCGCGCGCGAACGCGGCATCCCCGAGGCGGATCTGCGTGGCACGACCCAGAACGATATCGTCAAGGAATACCTCGCGCGTGGCACGTACATCTTCCCGCCCGAGCCCTCGCTCGACCTGATCGCGGAGACCTACGAGTACGGCGTCGCGCACCTGCCGCAGTGGAACCCGTCGAACGTGTGCAGCTATCACCT
>JBDTEH010000144.1:0-17832 GCA_039922635.1 Kofleriaceae bacterium
ACGGCGACGGCCACGGCCACGACGGCCACGGCCACGGCGAATCGGTCAGTCCAGGACCAGCCGCGCGGTCACGAACAGCGAGCGGCTGCCGGTCGTCATCGGCTGGCCACTGAGCTGTTGCGCGAACACTGCCGCGCGCACGCCGATCGCGAGCGAGTCCTCGATCCAGTAGGTCGTGCCGAGGTTGAGGTAGTGCTGGCGGGTGTGCTGGCCGGGCTCGCGCGTATCGACCATCGCATACCCGAAGCCGACGCCATTCTTGTGCGAGTAGTCGAGGTCCGCGCCGGTCGACACCGTGTACGAGTGGAACAGATCGGGCAGCCGGTACTTGGAGCTCGTGGGATCGAGGATCTCGTTCTCGTTCTTCGACACGTTCAGGAACAGCGACGCCTTGCCGATCGTCGTGGCGGTCCACGCCCGCGCGCCCGCGCGCAGGTTGTAGCCGCGGATCGTCTGGTCATCCATCGTCGCCTCCTGGGTGTCGAGGCTGTAGAGCTGGACCTCGGCCTTGGCGTCGAGGTGCTCGAAGTGGGCGGTCATCGAGGGCGACGCGAAGTAGATGTGGAGGTTCTGATCGGGCAGGTTGTTCTGGCTGTTCCCGACGGCGGCCGCCGCCAGATAGAACGGGCGATCGAACGGCTGCAGCTTGCCGCCGATGATCAGGGTCCCGGTGATGCCGGTCGGGTTCGTCGAGTGCAGCGTCAGCCCGAGCGTGACGTGCTTCATCCGATCGAGCGCGTAGCTGAACCACAAGCCGTTGCCGCGATCGGCGCCCGAGTAGAGCAGCGGGTCGCGCGTGTATTGATCGGAGAGCAAGAGGTCCGCGCTGTGCGCCGACACGAAGTCGAAGCTCGCGGGATCGTCGATGCGGCCGGCCGCAAACGTGAAGCCATCGCGCTCGTAGCGCACGAACTGGTCCCAGATCGCGATCGCCGCCTGCCCTTCCCACACCGAGGAGCCATAGCCGAGCGGCCCCCCGAGCGACGCCTCGAATTCGCTCGCGAACGTGACGTGGGCGCCAACCCCGCCGCGCAGGCCGAGCCGCGAGATCGCGACGGTCGGGTTCTGGGTGCCGGTGGTCTGGCCCGGCGCCTGGTGAAGGCTCTGGAGCTCGACCCCACCGACGATCGCCCCGTAGGGCTCGACCCACTTCGCGCGCACTTGCGCGGGCGGCGCCGGCGTGGTGACCGAGATGTCGGCCCCCGGCCGATCCGAGATCCGCGCGCGCGTCGGATCGACGTCGCCGGGGTCCTGGACCGGCGGGTCGTCGTCGACGACCTGCGCGGTCTTCGGGGATGACCGCGGCGTGACGTGATCGGGCGGCATCTCGATCTCGGTGTCCGCAGCGGCGAGCCCGAGGCGGAGCCCGGGCACGAGCCCGAGCCCGAGCACGAGCACGTGGACCAGGACGAGCACGACCGATCGGGGCGTGGCGCGCATGACTAGTTCCCTTCCAGAGCGGCGATCACGTGGGCGAGCCCGGCCGCGCTGCGCACGCTGCCGTAGTGGTTGCGGAAGTAACCGTTATAAAAGTAGCCGCTGGTGTCGAAGTCGGTGAGCGCGTCGAGGATGTTGTTCACGCAGTCGGTCGGGTACAGCCGCGACGCGTGCTCGGACACGAACTCGTCTTGCTGCGTGCCGTTCGGCAGATCCTGCATCGTCACGGTCGTGTAGGCGACCGCGTGGCCGCCGCACGCGCCGCGCGTGCCGAACGCGTAGTCGCCGTCGGCGCAGGGGGTCTCCCACCAGCCGCCGAACTCGCCGTTCGCCGTCGGATACGCGGGGCCGTTGATCGGACGCGCGAAGTCGGTCTCGTTGTACTGGTTGCGCTGGCCCATCTCGCAGGTGACGGTGCCGCGCATCGTCAGGTTGAGGCCGCACTCGCTCTGGAAGCTGACGACGCCGTGGTTGGCTCCCGAGGCGAGCACGACCGTATCGACGCGCGTGAAGATGTCGACGTCCCAGGTCTTGTCGGCCCACTCGACCCACAACCGGCGCAGCGCATCGCGCACGACCGTGACGCCGAGCGAGTGGCCGACCAGCGCGAAGTGGCGACCTGGGTTCGCGATCGCGAGCTGCTTGATCAACTCCTGGAGCAGCGGCACCTGCCAGCCGTGATCCTGGTTCTTCGGCGTGTTGCCGATGTCCTTGCCCTCCGGCGAGCTCGGGTCGTCGACCAGGTCGGTGCGCATGTCGATCGCGATCGTGCGAAAGCCTCGCGCGGGCAACAGCTCGGCGAGCTGGTCGCGCGCCGTGGTGTCGGCGGGGAACATCAGCGAGCTCGGATCGGGGTGCAAGAACGCGATGAAGCCGTTCGGGCCATCGGAGTTGCCGTGCACGAGGATCACGATCGGCTTGGAGGTATCCTCGACGACGCCCTGCGGGAAGTCGAACTGGCGGGCCGCACACGGATAGCCCGCGATCAGCGCGGGCGGATAGCTCAACCCCGCGGTCGAGCAGCCGGGATGGATGGCGCCGGTCGCGTCCGGGGTGATCGTGCGGTACTTGCCGCCGGGATACGCCGCGTCGCCGGGCTGCGGCATCGTCACGGCGTCCCAGGTGTTGCGCGTCGCGGTCCGCAGGCTGTCGTGAACGTCGAAGCCGGCAGGCGCGAGCGGCGCGGTCGCCATCGCCGCGGCGCACTTGCCGTGATCGACGCCCGAGCCCTCGTCGTCACCGCCGGCCGGCTTGCCCGTGCCGCCGAGCGTGCACGCGCCGAGCACCATCACCACCAGGAGTCGCCTCATGATGAGGCGGCGCTCAGCAAGCGACATGCCCGGCGTGCGGCGTGCGGATCCTCGCGGAGCCGCACGGCGAGAGGTCCGCTGTTGGGGTGCGCCAACACCGCCGTTGGGTGCGGCCAGCAGGTCAGTTCAGCGTGAGCGTGTACGCGCCCGACAGCCCGGCATTGATGCCGTCGACGACGACGAAGAAATCGCCGGTCGAGGCGAGCGTGATCGTGGCCGGCGTGGAGTCGGTCGCGTACACGTTCGAGAGGCACGTCGCGAAGCCCGGCGTGCATGGCGCGATCAGATAGGCCGCGACCGGATAGGCGGTGGAGTGTGGGGTCAACACGAGCTGCTGGCCCATCGTGCCCGCGACCTTGTAGACCGCGTCGTTGCCGTTCATCACGGCGCCACCGCAGCTCGTCGAGAGCAGGTTCGCCTGGCCCGCGGTCGTGCCGGTCACGGTGTTGTCGGCCACGAACGAACCGGGGTCCGTGCAGGTCAGCGCCACCTGCGCGGGAGCGTCGAGGCCGGCATCCGCGACGCGTGCATCGCGGGCAGCGCTGCCGGGGCCATCGCCTGCGGACGCGACGCAGACGTCGGCGACACAGCTCAGCCCCGAGGGGCAGGCGCCGTCGTGGCAGGCGACGTTGCCGCTGCGATAGTCCGCGCTGAACCAACAGCCGTTGAAAACTCCAACGACGACGAGGACGACGACGACGACGACGAAACGCGGCATAGTACGCGCCGCTTGTCATACCAGAACGCCGAACCAGCCGCGCCCGCGCGGTTGGGCCGCTACGAGCTGGTCGGCCTGCTGGCGACCGGCGGCATGGCGGAGATCCATCTCGCGCGGCTCGCCGGCGAGGCGGGGTTCGAGAAGATCGTCGTGGTCAAGCGCCTGCTCCCGGAGCTGTGCGCGTCGAAGGCCTTCGTCGCGATGTTCCTCGCCGAGGGCAAGCTGGTGGCACGGCTCGATCACCCGAACATCTGCGAGGTCCACGAGCTCGGCCGCGATGGCGCCGAGTACTTCCTCGTGATGCCGTACCTCGACGGCGTCGCGGCGACCGAGCTGATCGCGCAGCCGCGCGACCCGGATCGCGCGGTGCAACTGCGGGTCGCGACCGGCGTGATCGTCCAGGCGTGCGCGGGGCTGCATCACGCGCACGAGCTGCGCGACGCCGACGGTGAAGCGGTCGGCCTGGTCCATCGCGACGTGTCGCCCTCGAACTTGTTCGTGACGACGCGCGGCGTCGCGAAGGTCCTGGATTTCGGCATCGCGAAGGTCCGTGGCGCGACCGAGACCGAGGTCGGCACCGTCAAGGGCAAGACCCAGTACATGGCGCCCGAGCAGCTGCTCGGCGAGACCCTCGATCGGCGCACCGACGTGTTCGCGCTCGGCATCGTGCTGTTCGAGCTCGCGACCCACCAGCGGCTGTTCAAGCGGGCGAGCGACTACCTGGCCGCGCGCGCGATCCTCGAGGAGCCAGCGCCGCGCGCCGACGAGGCCGACCCCGCGATCCCGCGCGCGCTCGCGGACGTGATCGAGAAGGCCCTCGCGCGCGCACCTGCCGAGCGCTACGCGGATGCACTCGAGCTCGCCCGCGCCCTCGACCTGGCGATGCAGCCGCACGGCGGCGTCGCGACCGCCGCGCAGATCGCGCAGGCCCTCGCGGACCATCACGCAGAGGAGCTGACGACGCAGCGCACGCGCCAGGCGAAGGTCGTGTCGAGCGCGGCGGCGAAGGCCCCCGCGACCACGAACGACCCGCCGACGGTGGCGGCGAGCAAGCGCGCACTGCTCGAGGTCGCGCCGACGGGCGTGAAGTCCGCGCCGGTGCGTCCGCCGGCCGCGGTCGCGGCGGCGCTCGAGGCGCGCTCGGGCGCTCGCGATGACGTCATCACCGCGCCGGCGATCGAGGCGCGAACGCCGAGCGTGCCGCCCAGCGTGCCAGCGGACGACGGGGGCAGCGCTACCGCGGGCTCGACCGGGACGCCCGCGAACCAGGCGCGCCGGTGGTGGGTCGTGCGCGGGCTCGCCGGTGGCCTGCTCGCGGCCCTCGTGGTCATCTCGATCCTGCTCGTGACCCACGGGACGACCGAACCACGCCCCGCGGCGAGCCCTTCCCCGCCGGGCGCACCGGCGACCATGGCGCCGGGACCGGCATCGATCCCCTCACCGGGATCCGGGAACACCGTGCCCGTGCCGCGGCCGGTGGCCGAAGCTCCGCCCCACGAAGCTCCGCCGAAACGGTCCGAGCACCATCGCCCCGCAGCCGCGGCCGCACGGCCAGCGTCGGGCTTCTTCAGCATCGACGCGAAGCCGTACGCCGAGATCTTCGTCGACGGCATGGCGTTCGGGCAAACGCCGCTCGTTCACAAGCCGCTCGTCGCGGGCAAGCACCGCATCAAGGCGGTCCGCGCCGACGGCGTGGTGCAGACGCTCGACGTCACGGTGTCCGCGAACGCGGTGGCGCCGCCGATCCACATCGCGTGGTGACCCAATTCCATCAGAACCGCGCGAGATACGCAGCGCCCGTGCCGGTGAACGCGAGCCCGCCACGCGGCTCGGACTCGCGCCCGGTCGCGAGCACGATCGCGGCCGTGACCGCCGCCGCCGCCGCGAGGCCGAAGCCGAGGTCGGCGGCGATCGCCCAGCGCTGACCGCGCGTCTCGATCGCATGGAGCTGCGAGTAATCGTGCGTGCCGTCGTTCAACCGATTCCATTCATCCCGAGCGATCCCAAACCGCCACGCACACAGGCCGCCGGCGAGCAAGGTCGCGCCACTCGCGGCGGCCCAGGGGATCCAGGCGGCCGACCGCTGTACGCGGGCCGTGCCGGCCATCGGGGGAAGCGGTGCCGCCAGGGCGAGGGTCGCGAGCTCGTTGCCGGCGTCGTCGGTCACGATCGCCTGGATCGCGATCACCCCGGCCGGGATCGTGGCCACGAGCGCGTGCTCGAGGTGGCCGCCGTGTACAGGGCCGGCTCCGGAACACTCGACGCGCAGCCCCGCGACGAGGTGCAGCGGATCGCTCGCGACCTCCACGACCACGCGGTCGGCCTCGATCCGGGCCGTCACGGCGAGCGCGTGCGGCGCCGCGCGCGCGGCCTCGAACGGCGCGGTCAACTTGGGCGACGTGCCGGCGACCAGCGCCGTGTCGGGCCGAAGCGCGAGCAGCTTGGCGAAGTGCTGCTGCGCGACCTCGGGGTGATCCAGGCCCGCCGCGAGCCTGCCCGCGATCAGGTGCAGGTCCGCGAGCTGGTCGCGCGTCGAGATGCCCGAGGCGATCGTGCGGTCCGCGAGCACCAGCGCCTGCTCGTACTCGAGCTGTTGCTCGAGCGCGGCGACCGTCTGCAGCGCCTGCGAGACCCGCGCGCGCTCGGTCGCCGGCTGCGCGTGCACCGTCGCGACCACCGCGACGAGCACGAGCACGAGCACGACAACGACACGCACCACCGGCAGCTTACCGCGGCGACGCCACACCGTGATCGGTTCCGGGGGGCGCCACGGTGCTAGCGAGAGGGCCGGCGGCGGCGGGTCACCACGAACAGTGCCAGCCCGAGCGGGAACCAGCCGCTGCTCGCGCCGCCGGCGTTGAGGCTGCACGACGGCAGCTGGGTACCACTACCACCCGTCGCCCCGTTGCCGCTGCCGCTGCCCGAGCCGGAGCCAGCGCCGGCGACCGTGACGGTCGCGGAAGCCATCGCGAGCTGGCCGTCGACGTCGGTCGCGGTCGCGACGAGCACGTGCGTGCCCGGCGCGGCCGGCGCCTGCCACGTGAACTGATAGGGCGCGGTGTCGTCGGTGCCCGCCGAGACGCCGTCGATCGCGAGCGCGACATTCGCGATGCCAGCGTCGTCTCCCGCCGCGATCACGACCGCCACCGAGCCGCTGACGTCCTCGCCGTCGGCCGGCGCCACGATCGCGACGTAGGGCGTGGTGCTGCCGTTGCCGTTCGAGCCCGAGCCCGAGCCCGAACCCGAACCCGAGCCCGAGCCTCCGGGAACGACGCCGAAGAACTTCGCGGCGCGTAGCGTCGAGCACACCGCGTGATCCTCGAAGTACGATCCGGCGGTCCCCGGACACGTCACGCTACCCTCGGTGCCGACGACGACCGCGTGGCCCATCCCGCTGATCGCATAGCTCTCGACGACGATCTGGGTGCCGACCTTGTACGCGGTGCGCGTCCCGGCGCCGTTCGCGAGCGACTCGGTCTCGTCGGCGGTTTGATCGGTGCCCCACGCATCGGTCCACTGCTTGACGAGCTCCCCTTCGTTGAGCGGCGCGACCGTCGTGTCGCTCGTGCCCTGCCACAGCTGGATCCGCGGGAAGTGACTCACCGTGGACGCGGCGCGCACGAGGTCGCCCCACTGCGCGGCGGTCTTGGTCACGCCCGGCGATTGACAGCTATAGGCCTCGCTCACCGAGGTCGCGCAGCGGTACGCGACGCCCGACATGATCGCGGCCGCCGCGATCCGATCCGGCCACGTCGCCGCGAGCACGGCGGTGAACGCGGCGCCGGCGGAGAATCCGGCGACGTAGACCCGCGTGGTGTCGACGTGATGTGTCGCGATCTCGGTGTCGATCATCGACATGATCGACTGGTTCTCGCCCTGCCCGCGCACGAGGTTCGCGGTATCGCCGTACTCGCCCGCCCAGTTGAAGCACTCGACCGGGTTGTTCGCGCTCTGCTGCTGCGGATACAGCACCGCGAACTGGTACTGATCCGCGAGCGCGTTCCACCCCGCCTCCTCCATGCTCGAGGCGGTCTGGGTGCAGCCGTGCAACACGACGACGAGCGGTTGATTCGCGGGCAAGCCGACCGGGACGTACTCGTACATCGCGAGCGCTCCCGGATTCGAACCGAAGGTCGTCACCTGCGTGAGCGTGGCGTGCGCGGGCGCGGTCGCGGCAACCACGGCGGCGAAGGAAAGGAGGGCGAGACGCATGGCCGCGGCGGGTTGCACGGCGTGTGCCGCCCAACAGCGCACGCTCGCTCGCGCTGCACGCGCGCGCTGTTGGGCGGCGCCAACAGGCCGTGTTTTTGATCCGTGGGTGCAGCCATCATCGTGCTAACTGTGGCCGCGATGGCCGACGCGACGGACGACGCGCTCAACGACCTGCCGCGCACGAAGGTGCAGCCTCGCCCGATCCGGGTCGTGCGCAAGCTGCGTGTCCGCGTCGATGGCGGGCCCGATGCCGGCACCGTGTGCGTACCCGAGGACGGCACCCACGCGGCGAGCCTCGCGATCGGGACCGCCGAGGACAACGCGCTCGTGCTGCGCGATCCGGCCGTCAGTCGCTATCACCTCGAGCTCGCGCGCACCGCCGACGGGGTCACGGTCACCGATCTCGGTAGCCGCAACGGCACGTGGGTCCACGGGGTCCGCGTCGAGCGCGCGATCGTCGCGGCGGGCACGCAACTCCGCCTCGGCGACACCACGCTGACCGTCGAGGATGCCGGCAACACCGTCGCACCGCCCGCCAACGAGGTCCCGCGCAGCGCGGAGCTCGTCGGCGACAGCGATGCGATCCGCGAGGTCGCGCGGCTCGTCCACAAGCTCGCGCGCGTCGACTCCTCGGTGCTGATCCAGGGCGAGACCGGCGTCGGCAAGGAGGTCATCGCGCGCGCGATCCACGACGCCAGCCCGCGCCGCGGCCACGAGCTCGTGATCGTCGACTGCGGCTCGATGCCCGCGGCGCTGATCGCGGCGTTGTTGTTCGGCCACGAGCGCGGCGCGTTCACCGGCGCCGATCAACGTCGCGCCGGCGCGTTCGAGCGCGCCCGCGGCGGGACCGTCCTGCTCGACGAGATCGGCGAGCTACCGCTCGACGTCCAGCCGGCGTTGCTCGGCGTGCTCGAGCGCCGCTCGTTCACGCGCGTCGGCGGCAGCCAGGTCGTCGACGTCGATGTCCGGATCGTCGCCGCCACCCACCGCGATCTGCGCGCCGAGGTCAACACCGGCCGGTTTCGTGCGGACCTCTACTACCGGCTCGCGGTCGCGAAGATCTTGATCCCGCCGCTACGCGAGCGCCCCGATGATATCGAGCTGCTGGTCGCGCACTTCGTGCAGCGGCTGACCGGCGTCGCAGAGCTCGGTCCGCTCGCGCCGGCGATCGAGCAATTGAAGGCCCACCCGTGGAGCGGCAACGTACGCGAGCTCCGCAACGTGGTCGAGGCCGCGGTCGTGATGGGCGAGCTCGAGCTACCGCGCGACTCCGGCGAGGTGACCGGCGACCGTGCACACGCCGCACCCGTGGCGCCTGCCGCATCAGGGGCCGCGGTCACGGCGTATCGCGACGCGCGTGCCGCCGCGCTGCACCACTTCGAGGCCGACTACCTGCGCCTGCTGATCGAGCGTTCGGACGGCAATGCCTCGGAGGCCGCGCGGCTCGCGCGCATGGATCGCCCCTACCTGCTCACCCTCCTGCGTAAACATGGCCTGCGTCAGTAGCTGACGTCACCGACGTAGATCGTGCCATGCGCCGCGCCCGGCGGGCTGACGAACTGCACCGCCCGTGCGGCGCCGGCCGGGACCATCACGAGCGAGAACGGTCGCGTCATCGGCCGGCCATCGGAGCCGTGGAACGAGGCGATCACCATGATCTCGCCGCGCCGCGCGGCGTCGTTGTGCAAGATGCCCTGCACGACCAGATCGCCGTTGTCCGGGAGCTCGCGGAGCTGGTCGACCCGTGCCGGCGGGGGCTGGTCGGGGATCGTGGCGCTGCGCACCCGGATCGTCGCCCGCGCGGCGGTCGGCCGCGGCTTGCGCTCGCGATCGACGAGCGCGAACGTGCGGCGTTCGCCGGCCGGGATCCACAATGACTGCGCCTTGAAGGCGCCGACCGGCGTGCCCGAGGCATCCGCGAGATCACCGGCGAGCGTGACATATGCGCCCTCCTTGGCGGTGTTCTCCGCATCGACCAGCACGAACGTCGCGGTCTCTTGCACCGCGTCACCGACGACGTCGGTGCGCAACTTGCCCTCGCCCGTGATCCGCACCAGATCGAGATCGAGGTGGCGTCGTGAGGGTTTTTCGCAGCCGATCAACAGGACCGACGGCAGCACCAGCAGCACCGACCATGCGCGCACGTGCAGAATGTAGCAGCTACGCGGCGCGACGCGGGCCGCTGCCCTGGTGGAGCGCGATCAGCTCTCGGGCCGGCTTCGGCAGCACGAGCTCGGCGGTATCGAACCTGCCGAGCGCCGCGGCGAGCGTCGCCACCCGCTCTTCGTCGTTGGCGCGCTTGTCGACGATCACCCGGAACGCACCCTTGACCTTGCACAGGCCGCCGCGCAGGGTCGCGCCCTGGAGCGGCTCGTAGGTGACCTTGACCCCGAGCTGGTCGCAGGCGCCTTCGAGCAACTCGAGCATGACTTCTGGCTTCATGACCCGAGCCACACTATCAGGCTCGATCCGCCACGCAAGATTTCTGTCCGCGTTCCGGACCGAGGGAGATCGTCAAAGTACCGGGATCGTCACGCGAAATGCCGCCCCGCCGAGCTCGGAACGTGCCACCGAAATCTGCCCGCGATGCTGGTCGATGATGTTGCGAACGATGTTGAGCCCGAGGCCGGTGCCCTTGCCGTCCGGCTTGGTCGTGAAGAATGGCTCGAAGATGCGCTCGCGGTCCTCGTCGCGAACCCCGGGCCCCGAGTCGCCGACCTCGATCAGCGCGGTCGACAGATCGAGCAGCTTCGCGCGGACCACGATCCGCCCCGCGGACTCGATCGCATGGACCGCGTTCGTGATCAGGTTGATCAACACCTGCTCGAGTTGACCGGCGACCGCCTGCACGACCGGCAGCTCGGGATCGAGGTCGATCTCGAGGGCGATGTTCCCGCGCTCGAGCAGGTGCTCGACGATCGACACCGATTGCCGGACCACCCCCGCGAGGTCGACCGGCTCGAGTTGCTTGCCGCTCGGCCGCGCGTACTGCACGAGATCGCGCGAGAACCGCAGGATGCGCTGCGCGCTCGCGCCGATCCGCCGGACCTTCTCGAGGTCACCCGGCTCTTGCCCCTGCGACTCGAGCTTGCGCACGAGGTAGTCGGCGTACACCGTGATCGACGTGAGCGGGTTGTTGAGCTCGTGGACGACGCCCGCCGCGAGCTCGCCGAGCGTCGCGAGCCGCTCCGCGCGCACGATCTGCTGCTGGAGTAGGTCGATCTGCGACTGGTCTTGACCGATCGCGACGACGGCCTCGATCGGACCGCCCGACCGGCCGACCGGCGCGATCGACCACACGCTGCGCACCGGTTGCGCTTTCATCGGCGAGCTCGGTGAGGTCGGCAGCATCACCGTGATCGCGGCGTGGTGTTGCCCGCGCAGCGCCTCGGCGAACAGCGACGTGAGCTGCTGGCGCTGTTCGGTCGAGATGAAGTCGCGGACGTCGCGGCCGAGGATGTCGTCGCGCTCGGTGCCCGTGAGCTCGAGCAGCGCGCGGTTGCACACGGTCACCCGCCACTGCCGATCGATGCCGAGGATCAGCGCGTTCGCGGAATCGAGCAACCGCGCTTGATAGTCGCGCAGACCGATCGCGTCGTCCTGCAGCGAGATCGTGCGCAGCGCGATCGACAGGCCACTCGCGAACACCCGCACCATCGGTTCGTCGTGCTCGCGGAGGTCGTCGCCCGGGCGATAGCCGAGGTCGATCACGCCGAACAGCTCGCCGCCGGCGGCCAGCGCGATCGCGAAGCCGGTCGCGATGCCGGTGAACGGCGAGTCCCAGCGCTCGCGCGCGACGAGCCGCGCGCTCGCGGTGACCGCGACCTTCAAGCGCGCGCGATCGATCGCCGCCTGCGGGAGCACGAGCGGTTCGGCGGTCACCCCTTCGCGCAGCACCCCGGCGCGCACGTAGGCACGCACCGGTTCGCGGTTACGCAGGTCGGAGGCACGCACCGCGAGGGCCCGCCCCGGCAGCAGGCGTTCGAGTACGCCGAGCACGCGTTCGACCACGACCCGCTCGCTCGAAGCCAGCGGCAGCTCGTTCGCGAGCTCTTGCTGCGCGGCGAGCTGCGCGGCCTCGGAAGCCGGAACCAGGGTCATGATCGCTGCGCTCCTCGCCCGGTTCGGCGGTGCTGGCTCATTCGGACTCCTCCGCGCGGGTGGCCAGGTCACCCAGGTCGCCGAGGCTCGGCGTGCGCGGGACGTCGCCGTCGCCGGGTGTGGACGGTCCGGCGACCGCGGAGAACTCGCCGGTCTGGTTGTCGTCGCCATCGGGACGGTCGCGCGCTTGCATCCGCGAGGTCGCGCGATCGAGATCGATCATCCGCGCCGTGCCCACGTAGTCGGTGGTCTCGTACTTGGTGATGTGGCCGATCTTTTTCACGATCTCGGCCATCCGCTCGGCCTCCGACAGGATGATGCCCGCGGCGCGCTGGTGCGGGGCCTCCTTCTCGCTCTGGCGCTGGATCAGCTGCACGTAGCCGATGATCGACGTCAGCGGCTGGTTGAGCTCGTGCGCCGCAGAGGCCGCGAGCTCCGCGACGAGCGCCTGCTTCTCCGAGAGCTGTAACTTCTGTTGTGCGTCGAGCAGGCGCTGCTCCATGCGGATCCGTTCGCGCAGGTCGGTGAGGATACCGACCGTCGCGACCTCGCGCCCCTTTTCGTAGACGATCGACGCGGTCATGCTGACCGGGACCGGATCGCCGCCGTTGATCCGGATCTCGCGGCGCATCTGCTCGAGCCGGCCGACGCCGCCGTGCGAGGTCGAGCGCAGCATGCGCATGATCTGGCGCCCCCCATCCGGCTCGTAGAGCTCCCACACCGGCTTCTTGCCGATCACGTCCTGCGCGCGATAGCCGAACAATCGCTCGGCGCCCTGGTTGAACAGGATGATCCGGCCCTTGAAATCGGCGGCGATGATCGCGTCGACCGTCGAGTCGATCAGCCGCTCGAGGAACTCGGTCGTCGACCGGAGCTCCTGCTCGAGCGCGCGCTCCGCGGTGACATCGCGAAACGCCAGGATCACGGCGCCGGTCCCGGCGAGCACCGTCGAGGTCGAGGCCGACACCCACACCGGCGACCCCGAGGTCGTCGACAGCTCGAGGTCGAATGCCTCGACGTTGACTCCCGCGAGCACGCGCGAGATCGCGTCGCCGATCTGCGCGCGCTGCTCGCTCGGCAGCAGGTCGACGAGCTCGCTGCCGAGCAGGCCGTCACGCGCGAACCCGGTGATCCGCTCCGCCGCGTGGTTGACGAACAAGATCCGCCCGGCGTCGTCGAGCACGACCACACCGTCGGCGCCGGCCTCGAAGTGCTCCTTGAGCGAATCGATGCCGCGCAGCCGGCGCTCGGCCTCGTAGCGCGCCCGCGAGATCCGGTGGGTCTGATCGCGCAGGCTCTCGAGCACCGGCCCGTGGCGAAGGTGCGCGGCGGTGATGCTGGCGATCAGCTTCGCCAGCTCGAGGCCGCGCGTGCCCATGTGACCGACGCCGACCGTGCGCTTGCGCAACAGGATCGCGCCGAGCGAACGGCCCCGCCACTGCACCGGGAACACCGCGATCCCGACGATGTTGCGCGAGGCGAGCGTCTCCGCGACCGGCTGCGTGATCGGGTGCGTCGCGGCCTCGTCGATCAACAGCGGCTGGCCGGT
This sequence comes from Kofleriaceae bacterium, assembly GCA_039922635.1. Taxonomy (GTDB): domain Bacteria; phylum Myxococcota_A; class Polyangia; order Haliangiales; family Haliangiaceae; genus JABFXX01. Next base: position 13,328 of record JBDTEH010000144.1, read on the forward strand.
GCGCATCACCTCGACGAGCTCGGGATACTCGGCGATCGCGAGCGTGAACCGCGACAGCGGCTGGGCATCGCTCGCCGCGATCACGAACGCGTGGTCCGAACCTTCGATGTGCGCGACCAGCGAGGCACGCTCGAAGCCGAGCGCCGAGGCCGTCAGATGGAGCACCTGGACGAGCGCCTCGGCATCGTCGCCAAACGCGGTCAGCACCTCGTTGATCCGGGTCAGGACGCCCGCGACATCGCGGCGCATCGCGCGCAGGAGGTTGCGGCAGCGCGCCGCCAGCAGCCCGGAGCTGACCGGCTTGCGGATCACGTCGGTCGCGCCCGCGGCGAGCGCGTTCGCGACCCAGGTCGCCGGCACCGCCGGGACGACCGCGAGGATCGCGACCTCCGCGAGCGCGGGCACGCCGCGGGCCTCGGCGACCAGCTCCGCGACGTTATCCCCCGTGATCAGGATCAGCGGCGGGATGCCCTCGGGGGTCGCGAGGCGCGTGGCCGAGCGCGCCGGCAAGCCGGCCGAAACGAGGTAGCCGACAAGCTGCTCGCGTTCGGCGTCGCCGCCGCCGAGGATCGCGACTGGAACCTGGATCTCCAAGACTACCCCCGAGCGTAGCAAAGCTCGTCGGCACTGTCGTGGCCGCCGAGCGGCCCGCTCGCGGTGGTCAGCGCGCCGCGAGGACGTCGTAGGCGGCGAGCGCGGCGGCGTAGACCTGCTTGACCGGGACGCGGTGCTGCTTCGCGGCGGCGGCGCACGCCTCGTACTCGGGGGCGGCGTTGCGGATCGTGGCGCCGTCCTTCGCGAGCTTGATCGGGATCGTGCCGAACCGGGTCACGACCTCGACGGTCTCGCGCGCGAGCGCGACCCGGTCGTAGGCGATGAAGCGCACGCCGATCGTCGTGGTCTCGCGCAGGATCGCGGCGATCACGGCGTCGCGCTGCGCGGCCCGAGCGAGCGCGGCGAGCACGAGCGCCGGCCGGCCCTTCTTCATCGTGATCGGGGTCCACCACGTATCGAGCGCCCCAGCGGCGAGGATCGCCTCGGCCGCGGCGGCACACAGCTCCCCGGACATGTCGTCGAGGTTCGCCTCGATCTGCCAGACGATCTCGCTGTGCGGAGCCGACGGCTCGACGAGCACGGCGCGGACCACGTTCGGGCGGTCCGCGAAGTCGAGGTCTCCGGCGCCCCAGCCGACGGCGATCGCGCGGCCGCTCGGCGCCGCAGTCCAGCTCGTCACGCTCGCGGCGAGGATCGCGGCGCCGGTCGGCGTGCACAGCTCGCGCGCGAGGCCTCCGTCGCTCATCACGCCGCCGGCCTCGCGCAGCACCTCGAGCGCGGCGGGCGCGGGCACCGGTAACACGCCGTGCGCGCTGGTCAGCGTGCCGTGCCCCATCGCGACGCTCGCGCACGTCACGGCGGTGGGACCGAGCCACGCGAGCGCGGCCGCCGTGCCGACGACATCGACGATCGAATCGATCGCACCGACCTCGTGAAACTCGACCCTCTCGACCGTCGTGCCGTGCAGCTTGGCCTCGGCCCGCGCGAGGCGGTCGAAGATGTCGAGCGCGCGGCGCAGGGTCTCGCCGCCGAGCGTCGCGACCAGGTTGTCGCGGATCGCGCCATAGGCGTAGTGACCGTGGTCGACCTTCAAGTGAAAGCCCGAGGGGGCGAGCACGGGCGCCGGCGTGGCCGTCGCCTCCACGATCCGTGCCCCGGTGTGGACCTTGACGTCGACGGCGGCGATCCCGTGCTTGAGCACGCGGACGTGGGTCAGCCTCCAGGCGCCCGCCCCGATCGCGTCGAGCGCCTCGCCGATCACCTCGACCGGCACGCCGAGATCGATCAGCGCACCGAGCGTCATATCGCCCGCGATCCCCGAGGCGCAATCGAGGTGCAGGTGCGCGCCGATCATACCGCCAGCCTCGCGATCTTGACCGCCGCGACCGCGGCTCCGACGCCGTTATCGATGTTGACGACCGCGACGCCCGGCGCGCAGCCCGCGAGCAGGGCGCCGAGCGCGACCAGGCCGTCGATCGAGACGCCGTAGCCGACGCTGGTCGGCACCGCGATCAGCGGCCGGTCGAGCAGGCCCCCGAGCACCGAGGGCAGCGCCGCCTCCATCCCCGCGACCGCGATCACGACGTCGCAGGCGCGGATGTCGTCGAGGCGCCGGAGCAGCCGGTGCAGCCCCGAGACCCCGACGTCGCTGATCCGCGTCACCGGCGCACCGAGGAACTCCGCGATCAGCGCGGCTTCCTCGGCGACCGGCAGATCACTGGTCCCGGCGCACACGACCGCGATCCGCGCCGCCGGTGGCCGCGGCCCGGGATGACCGATCGCGACCAGACGCGCGAGCTCGTGGTAGACGGCCGCGGGTAACAGTTCCTTCACGCGAGCGGCCTTCGCGGCATCGACCCGCGTCGCGATCGCCGCGCCGCGCTTGCCGAGCTCGCCGAGCGTCGCCGCGATCTGGTCGGCGGTCTTGCTCTCTCCGAACACGAGCTCGGGCACGCCGGTGCGGAGCTCGCGGTGGTGATCGATCACGGAGCTGCCGACCGCGTGCACGACATCGGCAAAGGGCAGCTCGCCGATCTGGAGCGCCGCGGCTTCGGGCGCCACCTTGCCGGTGCGGACCTCGTCGAGGAGAGCGAGCAACTGCGAACGATCCACGGGACTGTCTACCCTACTTCCGGCCCACTTCCGGGCTGCTTTCCGGCCTACTTCTTACGCTTCGTGATCCGCACCGCTTCGATCGCGCGATCGGTCGCGGCGATGACCTCGACGATCAGCGGCCCGATCGCGAGCACTTCCCCCGGATCGGGGATGTGACGGAACCGCTCGATCAACAGGCCGGCGACGGTCTCGTAGCTATCGCTCTCGGGCAGGTTGAACCCGAGCTCGGCGTTGAGCCGCGCGATCGAGGTGCGCGCCTCGACGCGCCACACGCCCGGACGCTCGGTCTTGATCGGTGAAGGCTCGTGGTCGTGCTCGTCCTCGATATCGCCGACGATGATCTCGAGCAGGTCCTCGATCGTGACGATGCCGACCGCGCCGCCGTATTCGTCGACGACGATCGCGAGGTGGGTCTGCTCGGTCTGGAGCTGGACGAGCAGGTCGCTCGCCTTCATCGTCTCGGGCACGTACAGCGGTGGATGGGCGAGATCGGCGAGCGAGCCCGTGGTGCCGGCCGGGAGCTTGCCGGTCGCGGCTTGCAGGATGTCGAACACGTGGACGATGCCGACGACATCGTCGATCCGCGACCGGTAGATCGGCATCCGCGAATGTTGTTTGTCGGCGACCTCGAGCGCGGCCTCCTTGATCGGCGCATCCTCGGGCATCGCGGTGACCTCCGAGAGCGGCACCATCAGCGCACCGACCTTGTACTCGGACAGCTCGAACACGTTCGCGATCATCTCGCGCTCGTCGGCGCTGATCTCGGGTTTGTCGGACTGCGGCTCGGACTCGATCAACAACGCGAGCTCGTCGCGCGTGACGAACGCCTTGTCGCGATCGGTGCGCGCGATCCGGGTGAGCAACGCGGCGTAGCCGCCGACGACCGCGATGATCGGGCGCAGCACGAGCGACGCCAGGTGTAACGGGCTCGCGATCACGTCGACGAGGCGGTCCGCGTGCGCCTGGACGATCGCCTTGGGCACGAGGTGCCCGATCACGAGCATCGGGGGCACCACGATCAACGGCGCCCACAGCGCGCTGATGCCACGCAGCGCCAGCGCGACTCCCAGCATGACCACCGCGACGAGCGTCGCGAGGTTCGCACCCACCAGCGTGGTCGCCAGCGTCACCTGCGGGACCGCCAGCATCGTCTCGACGCGGGCCGCGGACGACCTCCCGGCCGCGGCGCGCGTGCGCAACGCGTGACGATCGCACGCTCCGAGCGCGACCTCGGCGCTGACGAAGAACGCCTGCGCGACGACGCAAGCGATCATCACGAACACGATCGTGGAGACCGCGATCACGGGGGCGGACTCATACTTTGCGCTCCCTCATCCGGGCGAGCTCGTCGACGTCGACGGCGGGTGGCGTGACCTCGTCGACGGGGTGGATCGGGCGCACGGGGCGCCTCGGCGGCTGCGGCGGCTCGGCGACGACGCCGGAGACGTCGCTGGTCGCGCGCTGGGGCGTTCCGTTGCTGGGCTCGCTGTCGGGACGCACGCCCGGATCGCTGCCGGGGTTCGTGTCGAACCGGCCGGCCCGGTCGTCGAGCTCGGCTTCGGCGAGCTCGGCTTCGGCGAGCTCCTGCTTGACGACGGGCCCGGTCTGCGGGACGCCCGACGCTGGCGTTTGCCGCTGCACCTTGATCCCCGGCATCGAGGCTTGTAGCTCGGCGCGCTCGTCGCGGATCACGCCGAAGATCTGCGACAGCAGATCGTCCATCGTCACGAGGCCGAGCACCTTGCCGTACTCGCTGACGACGATCGCCATGTGGACCTTCTTCTGCTTGAACGTCAGGAACAGCCGCTTGACCGGCGTGGTGCGCGGGACGAACA
>JBDTEH010000145.1:0-3552 GCA_039922635.1 Kofleriaceae bacterium
CCGGAGAAATAATCTAGCCGCGGCGGCGCCGGGCGAACACGGCTCCCGCCACGGAGAACAGCAGCGCGAGCGCGAGGAACGGCCAGGCGCGCGGGAGAAAGCCGACGGCGCGCGTGAACGGCATCGAGCTCACCACGCTGAGCGGATGCACGGCGCCCGCCTCGATCACGGTCTTCAGTTCGAGCGCGTCGCGATCCGCCGTGACATCGGCCGAACCGGCGCCGCTCGCCCCGCTGGCCCCGGGCGACGAGCTTCCAGAGCTCCCAGAGCTCCCAGAGCTCGCGCCGCTCGGGTCCGTGGTCCGCAGGTGGAGCGTGGGCTCGGGGCGGGGCGGCGGCAACGGCGCGACCGCCTTGACCGTACCGTCGAGCACGACCGCGATCGGCACCCCGGCGCGGGTGCTGGCCTGCGCCGCGACGCGCCGCGCGGCCTCGGGGTCGAGCTCGACGATCACCTCGCCGTCGCCGAGCTCGACGCGCTGGACGTCGCCGCCCCCGACGAGCACGGGATCGTCGAGCAGGTACGTCCGCCACGCGTGCTCGCCGGCGCGCCCATACGCGAGGGTGTGGCCGTGCGGCACCGCGAGCACCGGGATCGGGGCGAGGTAGGTCGCGAGCACCTGGTCGCCGCGCACGAGGCAGCGCCGCGTGCCGTCCGCGACCGGCCCACGACATCCGATCGCGTCCGCGTCGCTGACCGCGAGCTGGTCGTCGCGATCGTCGGCGACCAGCGCGCCACCGACCACGCGGATCCCGAGCGACTTCGCGAGGTCGTCGTGCGTCACGTAGTCGGCCGCGGGCCACGAAGTGTCCGGCACCACGACATGGAGCTCGAGCTTCGCGGTTCGCTTCAACAGCGCGGCGATCTCGTCGACCATCGTCGCATCAGCCCCGCCGAGCTCGACGATCACGTGGTCCCCCGCGGGCACGACGCGGGTCTCGAGGCCCCTGTCCTGGATCCGCTCGCGCGCGACGTGCACCGCGATGTCGCGCACGTCGTCCGAGACCGGCGGTGCGATCGCGAGCCCCAGCCGGATGCCCGCCGCGGGGCCGGCCGGCATCGTGCCCCGGATGACGCCGAACCCGCCCAGCGTGAGAGCTACACCGAACAGCGGGATCGCGGCCAACCTGGTCATCTCGAGTGCAGCCTAGTGCATCGAGCGCGCTCCCGCGATCCGTACGTACACGATGCGAGGCCCTGCCCTCGTGAAATCCCTGCGTGTGGTTCGTACCCGGACGCGTGAGCGATTTGGACGCGGCCGGCATATATGGGTCGAGATGTCCGAGGTCGCGACCTTGCTCGCCGAAGCCGATTGGCTCACGCGCCTGGCGCGAAGCCTCGTCGGCAACGACGACGCCGACGACATCGTGCAAGAGACCTTCATCGCCGCGTTGCGGACGCCTCCCGATCCGGATCGAGCCGCGCGCCCGTGGTTGCGGCGCGTGATGGTCAACGTCGTGCGCATGCGGCATCGCGGGCGGATGCGGCGCGACGCGCGCGAACACGCGACCGCGGTGACCGAGCCCGTGCGCACGCCCGAGCAGCTGCTCGACCGCGCGCGCACCGAACGCACGCTCGCGGATCTCGTGATCGCGCTCGCCGAGCCGCTGCGTTCGGCGGTGCTGCTGCGCTATCGCGAAGGCCTGACGGCCGAGGCGATCGCGCGGCAGCAGGGCATCTCGGTCGCGACCGTGCGCCGCCGCCTGACCGAAGCGCTCGAGCTGTTGCGCTCGGGGATGGACGACCGGACCGCACCGAAGGCCTGGCGCGCCGCGTTCGCGCCGTTTCTGGTGAGGCGCGCGCCGCGCACACCGTGGAGGAGTCTCGTCATGGCAAAGGCCGGAGCGAAGATCGCGCTCGTCGCGATCGCAGCCTTGTTGTTGTTGCTCGGCGGTGGTGTGGTCGTGCACGTCCTGCGGCGCTCGCCGGCGAGCGCTCCGTCGCCGACCGCGACCACCACCGCCAGCGCCACCGCGGTGGTCGAGACGAGCGCTCGCGTCGCGAAGGTGTTCGCACAGCCCGGCCTCGGCATGTACCGGCTGACCGGACGCGTGACCTTCGGCGACCGGCCGTTCCCCGGCGCGAAGGTGCGGATCACCCACGCGTCGTCACGCGAAGCGTTCACCGAGGTCGCGAGCGCGAGTGATGGCACCTTCTCGATCACGAACCTGCCCGCGGCGGCGTTCGTCGCGAGCGCGAGTGCCCCCGACAAGACCGCGATCCCCGTCACGGTCGACCTCCGGTCGCCCTCGGCGCGCGCACGACCGATCGAGCTGCGGCTGGTCGGCTGCGTCCATCTCCGCGGCATCGTCAGCGATGGCTCCGGCGCACCGATCGCGCACGCGCGCGTCGCACCCGAGCTCTCGCAGGTCCCGTTCGCCGAGACCAATGCGCTCGGCCACTACGACCTGTGCACGCACGCCGGCCCCGGGCTCGTACGGTTCGCAGCGAGCGGCTATCACTCGGTGCTCGCGACCCTTCACCTGGCCGGCGGCGACACCCTGGACATGACGCTGTTGCCGGAGGCGGTCGTCGCCGGCCGCGTCGTCGATCCGTCGAACACGCCCGTGGGCGATGCGATCATCACGATCGATCCGCGCGGCAAGCGTGACATCCGCGACGCACCGGCGAGCGGGCACAGCGGCGCGGACGGCACGTTCCGGATCCCCGGCGTGTCGCCGGGGCGCAGCGAGATCTATGCGGAGGCACCTGGCATGGCGTCGCGCCGGGTCGACATCGTGCTCGGCACGGGCGAGACCCGCGAGGGCGTGGTGCTGAGGCTCGAGCACGCCCCGCGGCTGTCGGGGCACGTGGTCGATTCACGGGGCAAACCCGCGAGCGGCGCGAGCATCGGCCTGCGCGTCGGCAGCGTGTTGCGCGAAGCGCTGGCGATCACCCAGGCAGATGGCTCGTTCGAGATCGATCGCGCCCCCAAGGGCGAGCTCGCGATCGTGATCCCACACTTCACCGTGGTCGCGCCCCGGACCGTCGCCGTCGCCGACAAGGATGTCTCGGTCGAGATCACGGCTGATGCGTTGCCCTCGGTCGCCGGGGTGGTCACCCGGGGTGGGATCCCGGCCGCCGATGCGATCGTGCAGTGCCCGGCGAGCCGTCCGAGCACGGCCCCGCCGCCGACGACCGACCGCACCGGCCGGTTCAGCTGTCCGCTGATCAACGAGGGGCCGTTCAACGTCTACGCGAGCGATGCGGATGGCAGGTTCGGCGGCGTCGATGGGACGTGGACACGCGGCCAGACGCTCGCGCCGATCACGATCGAGCTCGATCAGGCCGGCACGATCTGCGGCACCGTCAGCGACGCCGATGGCAAGCGGCTCCGCGGCATCACGATCCGCGCGCAGAACCCCGCGATCGACGACTCCGGCGAAGCGACCAGCGACGACACCGGCAATTACTGCGTGCGTTCGCTGCGCAACGACGGCACGTTCGAGCTCAGCGCGTGGCTCGGAGGCCAGCTGATTCCACCGACCTCGCCCCTGCCGCGGGTGACGCTGGTCCGAGGCCAGGCCACGCAACCGATCATCCTCGCCGCTC
>JBDTEH010000146.1:0-2048 GCA_039922635.1 Kofleriaceae bacterium
CCGCGTGTGGGACGCGCGGTTCGATCAGTTGAACGAGCTCGTCCAGGAGCTCGTGAACCAGGAGAAAACCGATGGCCGACGCAAGAAGTAGTAACCGCACCGTCAGTGAAGTGCGTGGCGAGCTCGAGCTCGTGATCACGCGAACGATCGATGGTCCCGCGCGGATCGTGTTCGACGCGTGGACGCGCGTCGAGCACCTGCGGCGCTGGTGGGCGCCCGAGGCGATCGGCGCACCGGGCGAGGGCTTCACCGCCGACGTGCGCACCGGCGGGCGCTATCGCTACGTGCTGCGCTTGCATGGCGGCGGCGAGCTCGGGTTCTCGGGGACGTACCTCGAGGTCACGCCACCGACGCGCCTGGTCTACACCTCGCTGTTCGAGCCGCGGCCCGAGGCCGGCGAGGTGCTGTGTACGGTCACGTTCGAGGAGCACGACGGCAAGACCAAGATCGTGCTGCACGAAAAGTTCCCTTCGAAGCAGGCGCTCGAAGCCGCGATGCGCTCGGGCATGGACGCCAGCCTCGATCAGCTCGAGGGGCTCGTCGCGGAGCTGCGCCGCAATTTGTAAACCTGGCGTACGTCCCCGGTGCCCGGCGTGTGCACTCGAGGCGTGGCGTCAGCGCTGCTTGACGGTGCGGCCGAGGTGGAGGCCGCGGCGTTTGAGCAGGCGATACAGCGTGACCTTGTTGACCCCGGCGGCGCGCGCGGCGGTCTCGACGTTGCCGCCGTGCTTCGCGAGCAGCTCGGTGAGGTAGTGGCGCTCGAGCGGATCGAGCCACTTCTCGCGCGCCTCCTCGAGCGAGATCTGAACCGGACGCGGGATCTTGGTCACCGAGGCGCGCGAGCCCTGATCGAGCAACGGCCGGGGGAGATCCTCGATGCGCAGCTCGTCACCGGTGCACAGGATCACGGCGTGCTCGATCGTGTTCTTGAGCTCGCGCACGGTGCCGGGGAAGCCGTACGCGGCCAACCGCGATAGCACGTCGGGGCCGAGCCGCGGCGTGCGCTTGCCGTGGGCGGTCGCGGAGGTCTCGAGGAACACGTTCGCGATCACCTCGAGGTTGTCCTTGTAGGAGCGCAGCGGCGGCAGATCGAGCGTCATCACGCTGAGCCGGTAGAACAGGTCGTCGCGGAACGCGCCGGTCTTCGCCATCGCCTCGAGGTCGCGGTTGGTCGCGCAGATCAGCCGGACGTCGACGCGGTCGGGTGGATCGTTCGAGCCGAGCGGCTGGACCTCGCCCTGTTCGACAGCGCGCAGCACCTTGGCCTGCAGCATCACGGGGAGCTCGCCGACCTCGTCGAGGAACAGCGTGCCGCCGTTGGCCTTCTGGAACTCGCCGACCTTGTGGAACGAGGCGCCGGTGAACGCGCCCTTGACGTGACCGAACAGGATCGACTCGAGCAGGGTCTCGGGGATCGCGGCGCAGTTGACCGTGACGTACGGCTGGTCGGCACGGCGCGAGTTCCAGTGGATCGCGCGCGCGACCAGATCCTTACCGGTGCCGGACTCGCCGCGGATCAGGATCGGTGCGTTGGTCGGCGCCGCGAGCTCGAGCTTGTGCTCGACCTCGTGCCACGCCGGGGACAGGCCCTTGATCATCAGCGGCCGGCCGGTCGCGGCGCGCGACAGCTTGTCGACCTGCGCGCGGCGTAGCAGCGGCGCGGCGGTGTCGGCGAGCTGGGTGAGCAGCTCGAGCGTCTTGGCGGTCACGCCGCGCGGCTCGCGGGTCGAGACCGTGAGCACGCCGATCGCGCGGCGCTGGTAGCGGATCGGTGCGGCCACGATCGCGCCGACGTCGATCAAGTAGCGCGTGTAGAGCGGATCCCGCGAGGTATCGGCCGAGAGGTAGGGCTCGTCGGTCTCGTAGACGTGCAGCGCGATGCCGGCGCGATCGTCCTTCTTGACGACGCGCGGCAGCGTCACGGTCAGCCCGCCGACGACGTGATGGACGAGCGCGAGGCCGCCGGCTTGCTTGTCCCACACGAACAGCGCGCCGTGCTCGGCGCCGGTCTGTTCGAGCGCGATCGCGACGAGCTCGGCCTCGATCGC
>JBDTEH010000147.1:0-23054 GCA_039922635.1 Kofleriaceae bacterium
AGCGCGTAGCGCTTGCCGTTCGCACCGCTCGCGAGCAAGAAGCTCGGGCCGGTGTGGCGGTTCTCGCGCGACGCGCTCGTGCAATGGCTCGCGACCCCCGAGACGAAGGACAAGCGATGAAGATCAGCTCGGAGCTCGTGCCCACGGTCGTCGAGCAGACTCACCGTGGCGAGCGTGGCTGGGATCTGTATTCGCGCCTGCTCAAGGATCGCGTCGTGTTCCTCGGTCGCGAGATCGACGACGCAGTCGCGAACGTGATCGTCGCGCAGTTGTTGTTCCTCGATGCCGAGGATCCCGGCAAGGACGTCATGCTCTACATCAACTCGCCGGGCGGATCGGTCACGGCCGGGCTGTCGATCTACGACACGATGCAGTTCGTCCGCTGCGACGTCGCGACGGTCGTCACCGGTCAAGCGGCGTCGATGGCGAGCTTCGTGCTCGCGAGCGGTGCGAACGGCAAGCGCTACGCGCTGCCGCACGCGAGCGTGATGATCCACCAACCGCTCGCCGGCTTCGAAGGCCAGGCCAAGGACATCGAGATCCACGCGAAGGAGATCTTGCGCGCCCGCGACACGATCAACGAGCTGTACGCGCAACACACTGGTCAGCCCGTCGACAAGATCGCGCGCGATACCGACCGCGATAACTTCATGACCGCGCCCGAGGCGAAGGACTACGGTCTTGTCGACGAGGTGCTCACGACTCTCAAGAAGCCGAAGTAGAGCTCGCCCCGGCGTTTCAGTGCGTGACGACGATCAGCTCGCCGACCTTACCATCTGCGACATAGAACTTGCCGTGTTCGGTGACCGCGCCGTTGCGCGCGCCGGGTGCGGTCGCCGGCTGCGCCACCAGCGTCAGCCCGCCGTCCTTGGCGAGCGTCGCGATCGCGAGGGTCGCGGCCCTGCTGCCCGCGGCGTAGACCGTGCGCGTCGCGCGATCGATGTCGAGATCGTCGACGCCGTCGCCGACGACGAGCTTGCCGAGCACGGTGCCCTTGACCACGTCGAGCGTGCGCAGAGCCGCGCTGCACGCGATCACGAGCTGACCGTCGGGCTCGACGAGGCGCAGGCCGTGCGGTCCGTCCTCGCCGCACCCCGACGGCCACGTGGCGACCGTCTTGTGGGTGTCGAGCGCGATCGACAGCGTCACGTCCTTGTCCTCGAGGTTCGTGTAGAACCGGCCGCGGGTATTATCGACCGCGTAGCCCTCGGGGTCGCCTTCGAACCCGAGCTTGGCCTTCTGCACGAGCGTGTTCGCATCGAGGATGCGGATCGACTTGTCGCGCGGCGTGGTCACCCACACCTCCTTGGTCTTCGCGACGTACGCGATGCCGTCCGGCATCGAGTCGAGCGTGCCGCAGGCGCCCTTCGCGAAGGACTTCTCGTCGAACGCGCACACCGACGAATCGCCGCGATTGCCGACGTAGACGGTGCCGGGCTCGCCGAGCGTCGCCGAGCTCGGGCCGACCACGCGTTTGTGGCCATGGCGCTCGACCTCCCGGGTCGCGAACCCGGGGATCTGCGAGATCTTGTCGGTGTTCACGTCGACGACGTCGACCGCCGCGGTGTTGCCGGCCGGCACCCACAGCGCCTGGGTGCGCGCGTCGTAGACCAGGTAGTCCATCATCACCGCACCCGAGCCCGCGCCCGGCAGCGGCAGGTGATTCGCGTCGGCCACGTGCGTGGGGGGGCCCGCAGGGGCGACCGGCGCGGCAGGGGCAGGCACCGGAGGCGGGGTCACCGGCGGCGACGCCTTGTGAGGGCTGCATGCCATCGCAACCACGGCCAACCAGACACATTTCTGCATGGCCCGCGGTGTACCCGTTGGGACGTGAGATCGGGATGAGGACCGCCCTAATCTAGCTCTCACGTGGCAGGCCTGATACTCCGCCCAACGTGAAGCTCGTGATCGCGATGCTGCTGTGCGCCGGGACGGCACGGGCGGACGATGTCTCGTTCGCGATGGTGCGCTCCGCGGTCGATGCGGCTCCGGCCGCACGCGCGACGAGGCTCGACACCGCGGCGGCCGAAACGCGGGTCGCGGCGGCCGGGGCCTGGCCCACGACCCAGCTGCGTGGCGGGACCAACCGGATCACGGCGCAGGAGGTCATCGGGATCACCTTACCGCTGCCGATCCTCGGCACGCTCGGCGCGGCCCGCGACGAGGCGGCGGCGCACGCGGAGGTCGTGCGCGATGCGAGCACGGTCGCGAGGCGCGATCTGTGGCGGCGCGCCGCGGCGGCGTGGCTCGAGCTCGCGCGCGCCGACAGCGAGGTCATCGCGCTCGATGCCGCGGCGGTCCAGGCCAAGGAGCTCGAGCGGATCGCGCAGGGCCGGCTCGATGCCGGGACCGGTGGCGAGGTCGACGTGACCCAGGCGAAGGCAGCCCGCGCGCGCGCGGACGTCGCGGTCGCGGCGGCCAAGCGCGAGAGCCTCGCGCGCGGCGCGGAGCTCGCGGGGATCCTCGCGTGGGATCTCTCGCGCGAGCGCCACGCGACCGGCGACCTGCCCGGCGGGACTGCGGATCTCGCGACGTTGCGCGCGACGCTCGCCCGCCACCCCGAGCGCGCCGAGGCGCTCGCGCGGATCGCCGAGGGCGAGGCGACCCGGCATCGCTTGGCGGTGCTGTATCGCCCGGTGCTCGCGATCGAGGCCAGCGCGTCGTTCGACGATCCGACCAACGAGAACAAGACCGACGCCTATGGCGGTCTCGTGCTCGAGTTCCCGCTGTTCGGGCACGTCGGCGATCAGGTGGCGGCGGCCGAGCGTGACACGGCGGCCGCGCGGTTGCGGCTCGGCGCGGTCGACAGCGAGCTCGCGGGGCGGCTCGTCGCGGCGTACGAGCGCTGGCAGGCCGCGCGTGAACGCGTGGCCGCGCTCGACCGCGACGTGCTGCCCGCCGAGCTTCGAGCGGCGCAGCAGGCCCAGCAGGCGTTTCGCGAAGGCGCGCGCGATCTGTCGACCGCGCTGCAGGCGACTCGCGAGCTGACGTCGGTCGCCGCCGAGCTCGCGAACGCGCGAGTCGATGCGGCGCAGGCGTGGCTCGACCTCGAGCTCTCCGCGGGGGGCGCCGATGCGAGGTGAGCTGAGCGAGCTCGCGGTCGTCGTCGCGATCGCGATCGCAGCGTGTGGCCGGGCCTCGGCACCGGAGGCCGAGCCGCGCGCGTCCGCCACCGTCACGTGCAAGCCCGCCGCGACCCAGGATGTCGAGCAGAGCGTCGAGGTCAACGGGGTGATCGCACCGCCGCCCCGCCTCGACGCGATCGTGACCTCCCCGGTCGCCGGCCGGATCGCGAAGGTCGCGGTCGAGGAGGGCGATCACGTCGCCGCCGGTGCGCTGCTCGCGGTGATCGAGGATCCGTCGCTGCCGGCCGGGAGCCTCGAGGCACGGGCCGGCGTCGCGAGCGCACGGGCGACCAAGCAAGCCGCCGATCAGGAGGTCGCGCGCCAGGCCCGGCTCGTCGAGAGCGGGATCGGCGCACGTCGCGATCTCGACGACGCGAACGCCAAGGCCGACGCGGCGGCCGCCGAGCTCGACGCCGCGCGCGCGCGCAGCAACCTCGCTTCGCAGAAGCTGGCGCGCCAGGAGCTGCGTGCGCCGCACGCCGGTGTCGTGCTGCACCTGTTTCGGCGCACCGGCGAGAGCGTCGACGGCACGACCGCGACGCCGGTCGCCGAGGTCGCGGATCTCGGCGTGCTCGAGGTCCGCGCGCAGGTCCCGCCGGCCGTGCTCGTCAAGCTGCACGACGACCTGCCGGCGCACGTCCGCGTGCTCGGCAGCGACGCCGAGGTCGCGGGCACGGTCGTGCGGGTCGCGCCGGCCGTCGATCCGGCGACGTTGCTCGGCAGCGTGCGCGTCGAGCTTGCTCCCTTCGCGGCCAAGCCGCAGGATACGACGCCGAAGCCGCCGCCGGTCGGCACCGCCGCGACGGCGCGGATCGTGATCTCTCATCACCCCGGTGTGGTGGTACCGCCGACCGCGCTGCGCCGCTCGGCGGTCGGCAGCGACGAGGTCGTGGTGTGCGATGGCGGCGTCGCGAAAGTGCGCACCGTGACGATCGGGCAGCGTGGTGACGCGGTGGTCGAGATCACGAGTGGCCTCAAGGCCGGCGAACAGATCGTCGTCGACCACGTGCTCGGGCTCGACGACGGTCAGGCGCTCGCCGGAAGTGGCGAGGCGAAAGGCTCGGGCGCCGCGCCGTGATCGTGCGCTGGCTGCGCGGGAACCCCGCGGTCGTATGGGTCGCGATGCTCGCGCTCGCGCTCGCCGGCGCGCGATCGATCGCGGTGCTGCCGAGCGGCATCTATCCCGAGATGACGTTCCCGCGCGTCATCGTCGTCGCCCACGCGGGCCAGCTCGCACCCGACCTGATGCAGGCCCAGGTCACCCGGCCGCTTGAACAGGCGCTCGTCGTCGTGCCCGGCGTGCGCAAGGTGCGAGCGCGGACGATCCGCGGCGCGGTCGAGCTGTCGTTGCAGCTCACCGACGACGCGGTGCCGCTCACGGCGCAGTTCGCGTGTCGCGCGGCGATCGATCACGTGGAGCTTCCGCGCGGCACGGTGACCGATGTCGAGCGGGTGCTGCCGACCGCGGTCCCGGTGATCACGTTCAACGTGCAGTCGCCGAAGGGCACGACCACCGATCCGCGCCGGCTCCGCGATGTCGCCGAGCGCATCGTCCGGCCCGCGTTCGTCCGCGTAGCCGGTGTCGGCGGCGTCGAGCTCCAGGGCGGCCGCGTGCGCGAGGCCGAGGTGCTGGTCGATCCGGCCCAGCTCGCGGCGCTCCACATCACACCGTCCCAGCTCGCGACCCGGATCGCCGCGGCCGACGTGCGGGTCTCCGCGGGCCACGTGTTCGACGAGCACCAGACGTTGCCGATCGTGCTCGACGCGCAGGCCTCCGATCTCGAGGCGCTGCGCCGGATCCCGATCGGGGCCGGACCGATCGGCCCGATCACGCTCGGCACGATCGCGGAGGTTATCGAAGGCGCCGCGGATCCGGACGTGATCGTGCGCGGCCCGACCGGCGAGGCGGTCGCGGTCTCGGTGGCGCGGTTGCCGGGCGCCAGCACGCCCGCGGTGGTCGCCGGCATCGAGGCCCAGGTCGCCGAGCTCCACGCGAGCCACGCGTTGCCGCCCGACGTCGATCTCGCGAACGTCTACGATCAGGGCGAGCTGGTCGACGAATCGCTCGCGAGCGTGCGCGATGCGATCTTGATCGGGATCGCGTTCGCGATGATCGTGATCGCGCTCGCGTTACGCGATCTCCGCGCCGGGCTGGTCGCCGCGCTGCCGGTGCCGATCACGCTGCTCGGCACGTTCGCGATCATGCGCATGCTCGGCATGACGCTCGACCTGATGTCGCTCGGCGGCCTCGCGATCGCGATCGGCCTGGTCGTCGACGACGCGATCGTCGTGACCGAGGGCATCGTCGCTCGCGTCGAGGAGGGCCACCCGCGCGACGAGGCGATCGAGCTCGGCTATCAGGACATGTTCGCGGCGGTCGTCGGCACCACGATCACGACGACCGTCGTGTTCGCGCCGCTCGCGCTGCTGTCGGGCATGACCGGGCGGTTCCTCGGTGCGTTCGCGCTGACGCTCGCGATCGCGGTGCTGCTGTCGATGATCGTCGCGCTGACCACGATCCCGATCCTCGCGCGCTGGCTCAAGCCGATGAAGCCGCGCCCGGCGAAGGGCGATCGCATCACCCGGATCACGGGCTGGCTCGTCCACCACCGCGCGGTCGCGCCGATCGTCGTTGTCGTATTGCTCGGGGTCGGCGCGCTCGCCTATCGCCGGCTCGGCACGGGCTTTCTCCCGCCGATGGACGAGGGCGCGTTCGTCTGCGACTTCTTCATGCCCTCGGGCACTTCGCTCGAGGAGACCGACCGGATCGCGAAGAAGATCGACGAGACGCTCGCGACGATTCCCGAGGTCGTGTCGTTCACGCGGCGCACCGGCACCGAGATGGGCCCGGTCACCGCCACGCAGCAGAGCCGTGGTGACGTGATGGTGCGGCTGGTACCGCGCGATCGGCGCGGCAACATCGAGGGCGTGATCGACCGGGTCCGCGCCGCGATGGCCGTGGCGGTCCCCGAGGCGCGCTTCGAGTACGTCCAGGTCTTGCAGGACGTGCTCGCGGATCTCGCGGGTAACCCGGAGCCGATCGAGGTCCGCGTGCTGGGCGACGATCCGGAGGCCCTCGAGACCTGGGCCGCCGCCGCCGGCGAGAAGCTCGCCAAGCGCAGCGAGCTGGTCGACGTGTTCGACGGCCGCGATGGCCACATCCCGATCCTGCGCTCCACCACCGATCCGCAGCAACTCGCGCGGCTCGGCCTCGACGCGCAGACCGTCGGCGACGACCTCGAGGTCGCGACCGCGGGCCGCCAGGTCGGCGAGATCTTCCGGCCCGAGCGCGTGATCGGCGTACGGTTGCGCTACCCCGATGCGATCCGCTACTCGGCGCCCGCGCTCGCGCGCAGCCCGATCGCGTACGGCCCGCACTCGTTGCCGCTCGACCAGGTCGTGACCTTCGATCGCCCACTCGCCGCCGCGGTGCTGCGCCGCGATGGCCTGCGCAACGCGGTCGTGATGACGGCCTCGACCCCGAAGGGAGACCTCGGCGCCGGCGAGGCCGCCGTGCGCGAGGTCGTGCGCGAGCTGCCCCCGCCACGCGGTACGCTGATCGAGATCGGCGGCCAGGCCGAGTCGAGCGCGGCGGCGCGCAAGGAGCTCGTGATGGTCGCGCTCGCCGCGCTCGGCCTCGTGCTGTTCGTGCTGCTCGTCCAGCTGCGTTCGCTGCGGTTCGCGCTCGTCGTGCTGGTCGCGGCGCCGCTGTCGACCGCCGGTGGGCTGCTCGCGCTCGCGCTGTTCGGGATCGCGCTCGATCTGTCGTCGATCACGGGGCTGATCTTGCTGGTCGGGCTGGTCGTCAAGAACGGCATCCTGTTGCTCGAGCGCGTCGAGCACGAGCTGCGGGCCGGCACGCCGCTCGATCAGGCGCTGATCGCCGGCGCCCGCCGCCGGCTGCGTCCGATCATCATGACGACCGCCGCGACGCTCGCGGGGCTCGCTCCACTGGCCGTGGGTATCGGCGCGGGCGCCGAGCTCCAGCGCCCGCTCGCGATCGCGGTGACCGGCGGCCTCGTGCTCGCGACCCTGGTGACGCTGGTCGTGGTGCCGGGCCTGACGGCGCTGGTCGCTACGAGCCGGCCGCCACCGCCGACTTGAACGCTCCGATCATGTAAGATCTTTACGGGTTGCGGGTGCCGACCAGGTGATCGAAGAAGCGGCCACGACGGACCGATATGAAGTCCTGCGTCGGATCGGCGCGGGCGGGATGGGCGTCGTGTACGAGGCCGAGGACAAGGAGCGCGGCCTCAAGGTCGCGCTCAAGACGATCAACGACCCCAACGTCGAGAAGGTCTACCAGCTCAAGCGCGAGTTCCGCGCGCTCGCCGACCTCTCGCACCCGAACCTGGTCGCGCTCTACGATCTGGTCGTCGCCGACGAGGCGTGCTTCTTCACGATGGAGCTGCTCGACGGCGCGGACCTCCTCGACTTCATCACGCCCAAGTTCTCGTCGGACCGGCTCGACCTCGGCTCGCAGCCCACGGTCAATGCGCCACCACCGACGCGCGATCCGACACGCGATCCGGCGCGCGCTCCGACCCACGACCCGATCACCGGCGAGGCGGTGACCCTGGACTCGGCCGAGGCGGAGTCGCCGTGCGACTTCGAGCGGCTCCGCCGCACCCTGCCGCAGCTCGTCCAGGGCCTCGGAGCGCTCCACGCCGCGGGCAAGATCCACCGCGACGTCAAGCCCTCGAACATCCGGGTCACCAGCGACGGCCGCGCGGTGCTGCTCGATTTCGGGCTGGTCGCCGAGATGGAGCGGCGGCGCGAAGGCGAGCAGGGCCAGATCGTCGGCACGATCGCGTACATGGCGCCGGAGCAGTGCGCCGGCGATGTCGCGCTGACCCCGGCGGCCGATTGGTACGCGCTCGGCGTCGTGCTGTATCAGTGCCTGACCGGCCGGCTGCCGTTCGAGGGCCCGCCGGTCCGCGTCGTGCTCGAGAAGCAGATGCAGACCGCACCGCGGCCGTCGAAGCTATGCCGCGGGATCCCGCGCGATCTCGACGAGCTGTGCTGCGAGTTGCTCGAGCGCGAGCCCGCCCATCGCCCGAACGGGCGCGCGCTGCTCTCGCGGTTGACCGGCGAGCGCACCTCGGTGCCGAGCATGTCGCACCAGACCGGGTTCGCGGGCCGCGAGCCCGAGCTCGCGCAGCTCGAGGCCGCGCTCGCGCCGCTCGCGCAGCAACACGCCTCCGTGGTGGTGGTGCGCGCGCCCTCCGGGATGGGCAAGACCGCGCTCGTCACGCGGTTCTTCGAGCGCGTCCGCGCGACCCACGACAACGCGCTGCTCCTGCGCGGCCGCTGCCTCGAGCGCGAGGACGTGCCCTACAAGGCGATCGACGACCTGATCGACGACCTCTCCGAGTGGTGGCGCGATCAGGCGCCGCGCGAGGCCCAGGCGATCCTGCCGCGCGATGCGTACATGCTGCCGACCCTGTTCCCGGTGCTCGGCCGGGTCGCCGCGATCGCCGATGCCCCGCGCACGCGCGGCGTGCTCGATCCGCAGGCCCGCCGCACCCACGCGTTCGAGGCGCTGCGCGAGGCGCTGCAGCGGCTGTCCGATCGGCGGACCCTCGTGCTGTTCCTCGACGACATGCAGTGGGTCGATCGCGACACCACGACGCTGCTCGCCGACGTGATGCGCGCGCCGGATCCGCCGCCGCTGTTGCTCGTGCTCGCGACCCGCGCCGATGACAGCGAGCCGGTGCTCTCGCTGGTGCGCCGGATGGACGCCGACTACACGATCGTCGACGTCGGCCCGTTGCCCGAGGACGTCGCGGTCGCGCTCGCGGTCAGCCAGCTCAAGGACGGCAACGACGGCGACGACGAGATCGCGCGCCGGCTGGTCCGCGAGGCCCAGGGCAGCCCGTTCTTCCTGATCGAGCTCACCCGCTATCAACAGGGCCGCTCGCTCGCCGAGATCGCGGGTAAGGGGCTCGACGCGATGTTGCTCGAGCGGATCGACGGGCTCGGCGCGGCGGCGCGGCTGATGACCGAGATGGTCGCGGTCGCCGGCGAGCCGTTGACCCGGCGCGTGCTCGCCGCGGCGACCGCGGTGCCGGCCGCGGAGCTGATGAAGCAGCTCTCGACGCTGCGCGGCCAGCGCGTGCTGCGCGCGAGCGGCTCGCGCAACGATGACACGATCGAGCCGTATCACGACCGCGTGCGCGAGGCCGTGCTCCGCGAGGTCACCGACGAGCGCCGCGCGAAGCATCACCGCGCGCTCGCGATCGCGATGGCGGGCCAGGGCACCGCCGAGCAGCTCGCCCGCCACTGGTATGGCGCGGGCGAGGTCGAGCACGCGGCGCCGTACGCGCGGCGCGCCGGCGATGAAGCGCGCAACAAGCTCGACTTCGATCTCTCGGCGCGGTGGTACGCGATCGCGCTCGAGAGCAGCCAGTGGGCCGCCGACGATCGCCGCGCGCTGCGCACCCAGCTCGCCGACGCCCTCGCCGACGCCGGCCGGCCGCGCGAGGCCGCGGATCAATTCAAGGCCGCGGCCGACGGTGCGGACGCGGCGAGCCGGCTCGAGCTCCACCGCCGCGCCGCGGGCGCGCTGTTGCAGTCGGGCTACGTCATCGAGGGCATGGAGCTGACCCGCGTCGTGCTCGCGGGGGTCGGGCTCGACATGCCGAAGACCCCGCTGCGCGCGCTGATCTCGATGCTGTGGCGGCGGGCATGGCTGCGCGTGCGCGGCCTCGGGTTCACGCCGCGCCCGGTGTCCGAGATCAGCCAGGCCGAGCTGACCCGCGTCGACGTCTGCGAGGGCGTGTCGTTCGGGCTCGCGCTGGTCGATACGTTTCGCTCGATGGACTTCGGCTCGCGGTTCCTCGCGTCGGCGCTGCGGCTCGGCGAGCCGTGGCGGGTGTCGCGCGCGCTCGCGCTCGAGGCCGACTTCCTGGCGGCGACCGCGCAGGACAAGCGCGCGCTCGCGCTGCTCGACCGGCTCGAGCAGCTGACGCCGACGCTCGACGCCGCGCAGGCGGATTCGCAGCTGCTCACGACCCGCGGCTTCATCGACTTCTTCGTCCACAACCGGTTTCGCCGCGCGCTCGAGACCTTGACCGAGGCGATCGCGCGCTACCGCGCCGTGGTCGGCCGGATGGGCTTCGAGCTCGATACGGTGACACTGTTCCAGTGCTGGTCGCTGTACTACATGGGCGAGCTCGGCGAATTATCGAAGCGCGTGCCGGCGATGGCCGAGGCAGCCGTGCGCAACGGCAACCGCTACACCGCGGTCACGCTGCGCTGCGCGTTCCCGGTCGCGTGGCTCGCGCGCAAGGGCCCCGACGAGGTCGAGGCCGAGCTCGACTCGGCGCTGCGCTCGTGGAGCATGCCCGAGGGCAGCTTCCAGCTCCAGCACCTGTTCGCGCTGTGCTCGCGGGTCGACCTCGCGCTGTACCGCGGCGATCCGGAAGCGGCGACCCCGTTGATCGAGGCGGCGTGGAAGCCGATGCGGCGCTCGCTGATCGATCGGCCACCGCTTCATCAGTTGCTCGTCAATTCGACGTTCGGCCGGCACGCGCTCGCCTGCGCGGCGGCGGCCTCCGCCGGCTCGAGCCGGCGCAAGGAGGCGCTCGCGATCGCGCGGCGCTATGCGAAGAAGTCGAAGCACGCACGGCTGCCGCTGATGACCGCGGCGGCGCTGATGCTCGAGGGCGGCGTCGCGGAGATCGAAGGCCGCCGCGAGGTCGCGATCGCCGCGTATCGCAAGGCCGCCGCCGCGATGGACGAGCGCGAGACCCTGTTGTTCGCCCATGCGGTGCGCTCGCGGTTGGGGCCGCTCGTCGGCGGCGACGAGGGCATCGCGATCAGCACGCGTGCGACCACCTGGCTCGCGGGGCAGGGCGCGCGCGATCCCGCGACCATGTTCGCGATGTTGTTGCCGGGGCCGCGCTGATGTGGACCGCGACCCGCGAGCTCTCGGTGTTCGCGCCGATCGCGGACCGGCCCACGCTCGAGCGCCGGCTCGCGGCGATCGAGGCGGCGATCGCGAAGGATGTCCTCAGCACCGAGGACTTCTCGCCCGCCCTGGTGCCCGATGTGCACTTCATGCGGTTCGTGATCATCCCCGACGCCGAGCTCGGCGATCTGCTCGCGTGGGAGGTCAACTACGACGGCGAGCTCGAGGCCTGGCTCGCGATCGCAGCCGAGGTCCCGGGACTCGATCGGATCTTCGAGTGCTGCGCCGGCTATCCCGGGACCCGCCGGCGCGACGACTGGATGGCGTGGATGCTCGAGCACCGGATCCCCGCCGCGGCGTTCTACTGCGCGTACCCCGGCGTGCCGCGCACGGAGATCGTGAACGACCTCGCCGTGCGGCAGCGGCTGCGCGAGCTCGCCGATGCGCACCGCACCGAGCTCGAGGACGTGCCACCGCACGAGATCCAGCGCCGGCTCTACGAGGGCGTCGCCGCCGATCCGCGGCTGCAGACCTCGGTGATCCTCGAGGAGGACGTGCGGTGGTTCCTGAGCCGCGCGCTCGCGCTGGTCGTCGCGGTGATCGTGTTCCCGGTGCTGCTCGCGATCGTGCTGGTGTGGTGGCTATGGGCCCTGCTCGCCGCCGAGCGCCACGACGCGGGCGCGCCCGAGCCGCAGCACGCGGTCCACACCGCGGCCGAGCTCGCCGCGCTCGAGGACAAGATCCGCCAGAACCAGCTCACCCACGTCGTCGATATCAAGCCCGGCGGGTTCCGCGCGTTCACGCTGTGGACCGTGTTGCACGTGATCGGCGCGCTCGCCGGTGTGGTCTACATCCAGGGCCACCTCGGCGGCATCACCTCGATCCACTTCGCGCGCTGGGTGATCGTGCGGGATCGCCGCGCCGTGCCGCGCGCGCAGCGTCGCGATCGGCTGGTGTTCTTCTCGAACTACGACGGCAGCTGGGAGAGCTACCTCGGCGAGTTCATCGATCGTGCCGCGATGGGGCTGACCGCGATCTGGTCGAACACCGAGGGCTTTCCCCGGACCAAGCTGCTGATGTTCCAGGGCGCGACCGACGAGGAGCGCTTCAAGCAATGGACCCGCGATCACCAGCTCGTCACCCAGATATGGTGGAGCGGCGTGCGCGAATCGACGGTCCAGAACCTGCGCGACGATGTCTGGTTGCGCCGCCGGCTCGCGCAGGCGCTCCCCGACGACGAGAGGGCGACGTGGCTGCGCCGGCTGTGAAGCTCGCCGATGTCCAGGGCCTGGTCTACAAGGGCTACAAGCACCTGAGGTTCACCGGCTATCTGTTCGCGAAGCTCGCGCCCGGGCCCGCGTCGCGCGGGTGGTTACGGAGCCTGCCGGTCGCGACCTCCGAGCGCGATCCGACCCACGCGCCGAAGATCCACGTCGCGTTCGCGCGCGCCGGGCTCGCCGCGGTCGGCGTGCCCGACGCCGTGCTCGCGAACCTGCCGCAGGAGCTCTCCGATGGCATGGCGAGCCGCGCGCGGACCCTCGGGGATACGCCGGAGACGTGGAGCCTGCGCGACGACCTCGACGTGCTGCTGCTGATCTACGCGCGCACCGCCGCCGAGCGCCACGCCGTGATGGACCAGCAGCGCGCCGCGCTCGCCGCCGCCGGCGCGACCGTGCACGCCGACGAGCTCGCGGGTGAGTTCGCACCGCGCGAGCACTTCGGCTTTGCCGATGGCCTGTCCCAGCCGTTCATCCCGGGCATGCACGCCCAGCCGCGCGCGCACGAACACCCGATCGCGCTCGGCGAGGTCCTGCTCGGCTATACCAACGAGTACGCGAAGCTGCCCGCCTCGCCGCACTGGGGAGACTTCGATCTCGGTGCGAATGGCACGTACCTCGTGTTCCGCAAGCTCGCGCAAGACGTCGGCGCGCTGTGGCAGCACCTCGGCGCCCAGGCCGAGGCGCTCGGGCTCGACCGCACGGAGGGCGCGACCTGGCTCGCCGCGAAGCTGATGGGCCGGTGGCCGAGCGGTGCGCCCGTCGTGATGACGCCCGAGCGCGACGACCCCGCGCTCGCGGCCGCGAACCACTTCCTCTACCTCGAGGACGATCCCGACGGCGTGCGCTGCCCGATCGCCTCGCACGTGCGTCGCGCGAACCCGCGCGACGCGCGCGACGGCTCGGCGAAGACCTCGATCAAGGTCGTCAACCGCCACCGGATCTTGCGCCGCGGGCGCAGCTGGGGCCCCGCTACGACCATCGCCGAGGCGCTCGCCGGACGGACCAGCGCCGATCCGCGCGGCCTGTACTTCATCGGCCTCGGCGCGAGCATCGCGCGCAACTTCGAGTTCGTGCAGCAGACCTGGCTCGCCAACCCTGGCTTCCACGGCCTCGATGGCGAGAGTGATCCGATCACCGGCCCGGGCGGCTGTCCGTTCACGATCCCGGCACAGCCATATCGCCTGCGCCTGCCGGCGTTGCCGAAGCTCGTGACCACGCTCGGCGGCGGCTACTTCTTCGTGCCGTCGCTGTCCGCGGTCGCGCGCATCGTTCAGTAGGCGCGCGGCTATGTTCGAGCGCCACCGCTCACGAAGTGAGCGATCACGCCCACGACCGCGAGGATCAGCAAGATGTGGATGGCGGCAGAGGCGACATGGAACACGGCGAACCCGAGGATCCACGCGACACCGAGGAGAATGGCAAGGATGAGCAACATGCTTGGAGGTCATTGCATCTCACTGGCCAACTCCGTGCCGCACCGCGCTATTCGATCACGACCGTGTTGATCGGCGCCACGTTCATGCCGCCGGGATAGCCGTACGAGACATTCGCGGTGAACGTCGAGGTCAGCGGCGTGCCCCAGCCCCACACCCACAACCCGAACGGCGCGTCGCTCTTGATCTCGTGGCGTCCGGTCGAGCAATTCCCGACCGGGGTGAAGTTGCCGGTCATGAGGTCGGTGCGCGCCCATTCGTAGTCGCCGACCGGTTGCCAGTTGGTGAGCGGGCCGAGGCAGTCGAGGTTGACGTCGTGGAACGCCGCGTCCGTGCCCTTCGCGCGGATCACGACGAGGTTGGTCTCGGGATACGTCGGATCGGCGAAGAACACGTAGTCGGACAGATACTGATCCGGCGGCACCGAGACCACGAAGTCCGGGTCGCCGTAGCCAGTCTGGACATACTGGGAGCTCGTCATGTACTCGAACATCTCGAACGGATGGTCGGCATCCTGGCTCTCCACGACAAACGGTGTCCCGGTCTGAAACGTCACCGCTTGGCCCTTGGTCAGGGTCGCCGGGCCACCGACGTTCGCGCTGTAGCTCAAGGTCGTGCCATCGGCAGCACCGATCACGCGCCAGAACGTCGCCGTTTCCGCTGCCACGCGAGGCCGGTACATCACGTTTGCGTAGCGATAGCCGAGCGCGTGAACCGGCGGCACCATCTGCTCCATGTGATCGCACGTCGGGATTCCCGCGGGCATGAACATGCAGTTGTGTGTACTCATCAAGCCGACGGGTTTGTTGGCCGCGATGATACTGCCCGTGAGCTCCGCGCTCTGGGTGATCTGGGCCTGCTGGCCGCGGTTCAGGTGGATCGTCATCGGCACGTTCGCGGCTCCGCTCGGCACGCCGCCGCCGCCATCGACCGCCGCGTTCGGGGTGAACGTCACCTGCGTGCCATCGGCCGCCGCGATGATGTTCAGCGACGGGCTGCCGGCGCTCTGCGGACCCGGATTGACCGCGACGTAGTCGAGGTCCCAGACCGAGGTCGGAAGCAGGAGCGACGCCCCGGTGACCGCGGCCGAGCCGCCGCCATACGGGTTGATCTCGTAGGCGACCACCGGGACGTCGGTCGAGATCCGGAACGACGTGAACAAGCCGGTCCCGGTGTGCGCGGCGTTCGCCGCGGCGCTAGGCACCGGGCATTTCGGTGCGTCACCGCTGTCACCGGCGAGGAACAAGATCGCGACCTGACCGGGTGCCAATCCCGCAACTGGATCGTAGGCGGCGTACGTCAGCGACGGACCGTTGCCCACGGGCAGCCGCGCGAAGCTGGCAACCGTCAGGCTCGAGCCGCCGAAGTCGACCGAAAGGTGTGCCGGCGAGGACCAGGTGTTCGCGACGAACGCGGCAAAGCAATAGGTCGGTTGGGCGTTCTCGGTATCGGTCGCGTAGTACTCGCAGCCGACGGAGTGATGATCCGTCGCGGCCGCCGCGCAGGCATCGACGCACGTCACGGAGGAGGCATCGCACGCGTCGGTGTCGGAGCACGTCGTGACGAGGTTGCCGTGACAATCCAGCACCGAGTGCGTGTCGGTGGAGCAGGTCGAGGGGCATCCCGGATCCGAGGCGTCCGCGCTCGCGTCCCCGGAGCCAGGAGCATCGGCCGTGCTCCCATGCTTGGTCGGTCCGCAAGCCAATACCATCACACACAGCAGCGCGCCCCTCATGCCCCTGACCGTAGGCTGGCGATGCCACGCGAGCAACGAGATTCAAGGCTGAACACGAGGTGCCGGGCGTCGGCTCGTGAGGTCTGGACGGAGTCGCCGTGAAGCGATCGCGGCGACGGTCGGGGAGTCGGTCCGGTCAGTCGAGAGCTCGGCTATCGGATCAGGACGACCTTGAGCGTGCCGGGGACGGCCGCCTGTGCCATCGCGGCCGCCGCACGGTCGAGCGCGATCACCTCGCTGATCAGGGGGGCGAGATCGACGGCGCGCCGGGCCAGCAGGTCGAGCGCCGGCGCGAATCGGCCGCAGCGCGAGCCGATCACGCGGATCTCGTCGACGACGATCCGCGCCGCGTCGATCGGCGTGGTGCCGTGGAACGTCGACTTCAGGACCAGCGCACCTTGTGGGCGAAGTAGGTCGAGCGCGCGCGCGAACCCCGCCGGCGATCCCGACGCCTCGACGGCGACGTCGAACGCGCGGGGCGGCGTCTCGGTCGTCGTCGCGATCCCGCGCGCCGCCGCGAGCGCGAGCTTGGCGGCGTGCTTGCCGACGAGCACCGGCGCGTGGCCGGCTGCCTGCAGCACCATCGCGATCAACAGGCCGAGCTTGCCGTCGCCGATCACCGCGACCCGATCGCCGGGCCCGAGCGGGCAGCGCTCGAGCACGCCGCACGCCGCCGCGAGCGGCTCGACGAACACCGCATCGAGATCGGCGACGCCGTCGGGCACCGCGATCAAATTTCGCGCCGGCAGCGTCAGGTAGTCGGCGTGCGCGCCGTCGCGCGCGACGATGCCGAGCACCGTGCGGGTCGGGCAGTGGCGCGAGTCGCCGGTCGCGCACAGCGCGCACGTGCCGCAGCCGGCGTTGATCTCGCCGACGACGCGCTGGCCGAGCCGCAGGCTGCTCGGCCCGTCGCCGAGGTCATCGATCACGCCGACGAACTCGTGGCCGAGCGTGCCGCGAAAGCACATGTAGCCGCGCGCGAGCTCGAGATCCGTGTTGCAGATGCCCGAGTGGGTGACGCGCACGCGAACCTCGGTCCCGGCCGCGGGGATCGGGACCTCGCGGAGGTCTGTCGTGCTGCCATCGACGCGAAGCGCGCGCATGCGAGCGAGGCTACCTTACGACTCCATCGTGAGGACCCGCGTCCGCCATCCCCATGAGATCATCGGAGTGCTCGAGCATATGTACGTACATCAACATCAAGACCACTGCCAACTCGCCACCGGTGTGGTTGCAACTCTCGAGTACGTCGCATCCGAACCAACCGGCAGGCTTCGTATCGAGGCCGTGCTGGGTGAGGCCGTGCTGCGTGATCTCCGCACCGCAAGCATAGAGCTCGCTCTGGACCGTGGTCAGCCGAGGGCTATTACGTCGAGGAATGGACGGCTGGCAGAGCACTTGCTATCTGTGGTGCGGCTCGCATCGTCGTCGTCGATACAGATGCTCTGGAGTGCGTTGCATCGATCTCGAATGAGCTGCGTGAGTACAAGCACGTGCCCACGCCCTGGTTTGTCCAGAGTGAGGAGCTATTTCTGATCGCGTCGCCGACCCGTCTGTTTTGCATGGATCGTCGTCGAGCTATTCGTTGGTGCTGGAATGTGCGCGCCGAAACCACCGAATGGATGGACATCTCTGCCGCCCCATCGATCGCAGGCTCTCAGGTCGTTGCCCATGTGAAAGTGCGTGAGCGCAATAGCATCATCACATTCGATGAATTCGGGCTCGCTCTGAACGCTGCCCCGCCGACCTAATTTTATGGGTGTGGATCTTCTGGAGCGTCACGCATCGACGGTGCCATCACGTCGCGCGCCGCGGAAGAACGGTGTCCGTGCAGGGGATACCGGGGATGCCCGCATACACCCTCCTCCGGGTTTGCCGGCCACCCGCCAAGCCGGCCTGATACCGACGCGGTAGCAGCAGCCGCTCGGGCCGATCGGGGCCAAACGGGCGGCGGCGGTGACTGCCGCACGTACCGGCTCTTCTCAGCAGCCTCCTCGACGAACCGTGGGCTTGGCCGATAAACCGGGTGATGCTCGCGCCCGATGTCCAGGCCCGGTTCGCGGAGATGATCGCGACCGGCGCGCTGCCGGTGCCGGTGTTGCCGGAGGTCGCGGCGCAGGTGCTCGCGCTGGTGCAGCGCCCGGATTGCGATACGGCGCGGCTCGCGGAGCTGGTACGGCGCGACCCGGCGATGACGGCGCACGTGATGGCGATGGCGGCGTCGCCGATCTACGCGGGCGCGGTGAAGTCGAGCTCGAGCTCGTTGCATCAGGCGATCGGCCGGCTCGGGTTCGCGACGCTGACCCAGATCGTGCTGGCGGTCGCGAGCAAGGCGCGCGTGTTCGCGGTGCCGGGCTACGAGGCCGAGGTCAAGACGGCGTTCCAGCACGCGCTCGCGACGGCGCTGTTCGCGCAGGAGATCGCGAAGGCGCGGCGATCGACCGTGGACGTGGCGTTCCTCGCGGGGCTGTTTCACGATTTCGGCCAGCCGGTGCTGCTCCAGGCGCTGGTGGATCTCGCACCGGGCGCGGACCACGCCGACGTGCTCGTCGAGGTCGAGGCGGCGCACGCGGCGGTCGGCGCGCGGCTGGTCATGACGTGGGCGATGCCGGCGAAGGTCGCCGAGGCGGTCGAGCGCCACCACGTGCCGGTGGGTTGCGAGCTCGCGACCATCGTCGCGCTCGCCGACGACCTCGCGCACGCGCGCGATGCGACGCCGGGGCTCGCCGCGGCGCTCAACCTGTATCCCGACGACGTCGAGGCGATCGGCAAGCGCGGCGGTGACATCGCGGCGACGGTGAGGGCGATCGCATGACCGAAGCGCTCGCCGAGCAGAGCTTCGACCTGGTCGTGATCGGCAGCGGGCCGGCGGGCCAGAAGGCGGCGGTGCAGGCGGCCAAGGCCAACGCGAGCGTCGTCGTGATCGAGGAAGGTGCGGCGGTCGGCGGCGCGTGCGTGCACCGCGGCACGATCCCGTCGAAGACCCTGCGCGAGACCGCGGTCGCGCTGGGCTTGTTGCGCCGGCGCTCGGCGGGCGTGCTCGATGTCCAGCCGCCGGCGGAGCTCAAGCTCGCGAGCCTGATGACCCGGCTCGACGAGGTCGTCACCGCGCACCAGAGCTTCATCGCGGATCAGCTCGCGCGCAACGGCGTCGTGCACTGGCACGGGCGCGCGCGGTTCGTGTCGCCGCATATCGTCGAGGTCCGCGCGCCGGACGGTTCGGTCAGGCGCGCGCAGGCGAAGTTCGTCGTGATCGCGACCGGCTCGAAGCCGCGCAACCCGGCGGGCGTGCCGATCGATCACGACCACATCCTCGACAGCGACTCGATCCTGACGATGTCGTACCTGCCGCGCTCGCTCGCGGTGATCGGCAGCGGCGTGATCGCGACCGAGTACGCGTGCATCTTCGCGGCGCTCGGCGTCGCGGTCACGATGATCGACAAATCGCCGCGTCCGCTCGCGTTCCTCGACGAGGAGCTGACGGCCGAGGTGTCGCGCGGGTTCGAGCGCCAGGGCGGCACGTACCTCGGCGGCCGCAGCGCGCGCCAGATCGTGTGGGACGGCCTCGAGGTCCTGACCACGCTCGACGACAGCCGGGTCGTGCGCACCGAGAAGCTGTTGTACTGCCTGGGCCGCGAAGCCAACCTCGCCAACCTCGCGCTCGAGCACGCCGGGCTCGGCGCGACGACGCGCGGCCTGCTCGCGGTCGACGCGTACTGCCGCACGATCGTGCCGCACATCTACGCGGTCGGTGACGTGATCGGACCGCCTTCGCTCGCGGCGACCGCGATGGAGCAGGGCCGGCGCGCCGCGTGCCACGCGTTCGGCCTCGCGCTGCCGCCCTCGGCCGACCTCGTGCCGGTCGGCGTCTACGCGATCCCCGAGCTCGCGATGGTCGGCCTCACCGAAGCACAGGCCCGCGAACGCCACGGCGGCGCGATCGTCGGCCGGGCGCACTTCAAGGAGCTCGCGCGCGGCCAGATCAGCGGGATCGAAGAGGGCCTGTTGAAGCTCGTATGCGACGGCGATGGCAAGCGCGTGCTCGGCGTCCACATCGTCGGCGAGGGCGCGACCGAGCTGGTCCACGTCGGCCAGGTCGCGATCGTCGCGGGCTGGGACGCCGATGCGTTCGTCGACAACATCTTCAACTTCCCGACCCTGGCCGAGGCCTACCGCGTCGCCGCCCTCGACGTCTGCAAGCAACGCGGCAAGCGTTAAGCCGCGAGCCCGAAGAAGCGCGCGCGGTCGAGCGCGGGCTCGACATGCAGCGGCGCTCCGCTCTGCGCGGCGCTCGCGACCACCGGTGGGACCGGCAGTTGATGCTGGTCGAGCAGCGTCACGGTGCGCGCCGCACCGATCGCATCGACGAGCATGCTCGGCGGCGCCCAGTGAAAGCCGAAGCCCATGATCCGGTCGATATCGCGCGCGTGCGCGACGACCTCGCCGACGAGGCCGAGCCCGTACGACAGATAGCCGAGCAAGATCCGGCGCAGCAACGCGGCCTCCATCGCGGTCGAGGTGCACACGAGCTCCATCCTCGCCTCGAGCGTGGTCTCCGCCTGCAGGCGCTCGCCGAACGCGTGCGCCGCGGTGACCTCCGCACGGAGATGATAGTCGCCGGTCGCGGGGGCGAGCACGAACTGGCGCTTGTCCTTGTCGAGCCGGAAGAACCCACCTCGATCGCGGGTCTTGCGGCCGAGGTGGCCGCGGTCGATGCCGCGCTGCATGTACGCGGGGAGCACGAACGCCGGATCCTGGGTGTGCGCGTGGAGGTGGTCGACGATCGCCTTGTGGACATCCCAGCCGACGAGATCGATCGTCGCGAGCGGCGCGAGCGCGCGGCCGGTGTGGGGCCCGAGCAGCTGATCCATGAACGCCACGCCGTGCTGCTCGGCGAGCTGCGCGACCTCGTTGAGGACCTTGAAGCCGACGCGGTTGCCCGCGAAGCCCGGCGTGTCGGAGCAGCGCACGACCTCGCGGCCGACCCGCACGAGCAGCGCCTCGACCGTCGCGACGACCTCGGCGTCGGTCCCGGCGTGCGGGATCAGCTCGCAGCCGACGATCGCGGTCGGCGGGTTGAACAGGTGGGCGCCGAGGAAGCGCTCGCGAAACGCCGGCGACCGGCCCTCGCACATCGCCGCGATCGACAGCCCCGAGGACACGCTCGCGACGATCCCGATCGTGGGCGAGCGCTCGAGCAACGCGAACAGGTCGCGCTTGGTCGCGAGGTCCTCGGCGACCGCCTCGAGGATGAAGTCGGCGTCGCGCACCGCATCGCCGAGCTCGTCGTAGCTGGCGCACGTGATCGGCAGCGCGCGCTTCGCGAGCTGCTCGGCGCGGCCCTTGCCGAGCTCCGCCTTGGCGGCGGTCCGCGCGACCATCACCGTGGGAATTCCAGCACCCGCGAACACCGCGGCCGAGCCCGAACCCATCGCGCCGTTGGCGCCGAGGATGACTACCTGGTCGATCGTGCGCATGAGGGTGGGGCGAAGCAAACCGCATGCCGCACTGCGTCATCTGTAACTCTCGTGAATACGTCGGCGCTGCGCGCAAATTCGCACACTAAGTGACACTCAGTGATAGCCGAGCGTCAGTAACTGACCATTGGTCGCGTTCACGTTGTCGTTGAACGGATTACTCGGCGCTCCCACGGGTGCGTTCCAACCGCAGTATCCGCCCCCCTTGAGCTGCGCTTTCTGATTATTGGACGTCACGGACGTCATCGCCCCGAAGGCGCTGCCGCCACCCGCGAACGCGGCGTTGCCGGTGAACGCGAAGTGGGTCGCGCTCAGATCGAAGTTCGCGGTCGTGCTCGTGTCGTTCTGGCCCTTGCAGTTCATCGCGACGCCGAACGGCAGGCTCGTCACCATCGTGCCGTCGCCCGAGTGATTCAGCTTGCCGGTCGAGGTCGCGAACGTCCGATCGCTGACGTCGATCGTCTTGGTCGCGACGACGAAGCGGATCTTGGTGAACGTGGTCTTGACGTCGGTGCCCGGGCTCGCGCCACCCTGCTGGTAGATCGAGGTGTTCGCGCCGGTCAGCGCCAGGTACTCCTTCGCGCCGGTGCCGGTGCCGGCACAGAACACCGTCCACGGCTGGCTGGCGAGCCCGTCGAGGTAGAGCGTGTGGGTCGAGCTGTCGACGTGGACGCCGTGGTTCGCGAGGTCCGCGCAGGTCTGGGGCGCGTAACAGGTGAAGCTACCGCTGGTGTTCTGGCACGCGGCGGTGCAGCCACCATTGGTGGTCGCGCACTCGTCGATGTCGGCACAGGTGAAGCCATCGCCGGTATAGCCGCCGGAGCAGGCGCACGACGCATCCCCGGTGCCGGCCGGCGTGCAGGTCGCGTGCGGATCGCAGGTCAGGTCGCCGCACATGATCGGCACCGCCGCATCGGGGGAGGCGTCGGCCGGGTCGGGCGCGTCGGGCGCGCCAACGATCGGGCCGCCGTCGCCGAGCGCTGACTGCGCGGGGGCGAAGCCACAGCCGCCAACCACCGCGAGAAAGATCGTGGCCTTCACCACGTTTCAGGATAGCAGATCAGCATCGGCGCTGCTGTGGGCGTGCTCACAGCAGGTGCGAGCGGTCGTTCCACGCTTGCACGGCGGGCGCGGCATCGACGGGATCGTAGCCGAGGATGCCGATCGCGACGGGCGCGAAGAAGAAGTGCCGGCCGGCCTCGGGCGGAAAGCCGAGGAACCGCGCGGTCAGCACGCGCATGATCACCGAGTGCGCGAACACCAGCACGGTGCCGTCGCGCTGCTCGGCGAGCCAGCGATCGACCCGAGCGCCGAGATCGGCGGCGGACTCGCCGTTCGGGCATCCGTCCTTCAAGTACGCGTAGCCCGGGCGCTCGGCGCGGATCTCCTGCACGGTGCGGCCCTCGTAGTCGCCGAAGCTCATCTCGATCAGGCGGGGATCGATGACGGCGCGGTCCGCGAACCCGGCGAGCTCCGCGGTCCGCCGCGCGCGGAGCAGCGGTGTGGTGAACACTCGATCGAACGCGAGCTGCGCGAGCCGCGGCGCGAGCTTCTGCGCGTTGGCCTCGCCGCCCGCGGTGAGCGGCAGATCGGTGCGCCCGGCGAGCCGGCGCTCGGGGGACCACCGAGTATCGCCGTGGCGGACCAGATAGATCGTCGCGGTCACGGCCGGACCCGCTCGTACGGCACGTAGACCGGCTCCCAGATGTTCGCGTCGATCGCGCGCTCGAGGGTTTCGTCATCGAGATCGGCGACGCCGTCGCGGATCGCCTGGCGACCGACCGCGACCGCGACCAACCGCGACAGCGGCAGCGCGGCCGCGATCGGCGGTAACAACGGCGCGGTCGGATCGGTGCGAGTCGGCACGTGCATCGCGAGCTCCTTGGCGGCCGCCATGATCATCGTCTCGGTCACGCGGCGCGCGCGGCTCGCGATGATGCCGAGCGCCAAGCCGGGAAAGATGTACGAGTTGTTGGTCTGGTTGATCGGCACCAGACGATCCCCGACGACGACCGGCTCGAACGGACTCCCCGAGCTGATCAGCGCGCGCCCATCGGTCCAATCCATCAGGTCTTGCGCGGTCGCCTCGGCG
>JBDTEH010000148.1:0-15834 GCA_039922635.1 Kofleriaceae bacterium
ACGCCGGTCGCGGCCGGGCCGCGCGACCGACCGCGCCGCGAGCGGGCTCGCGATCTCCTCCACGCCGCCGCGCCGCCCGCCGCCCGACCGCACCGGGGTTAGTTCGAGCAACCTCGCGATCTCCGCCACGCCGCTGGGCGGGCCCGCCCGCCCGACGGGAGTGAGCCGGCGACCGTGGCGTATTGACGCCGAAAAACGGCCGTGCTACTCGGGGCCCGCGATGCAGTCTATCCCTACCCGCAGCGGCGAAATGTCGCAGGGTTTGGCCATGGCTGCGAAGCATCCGAACGACGTGGTGACCCCCGCGAACATTGCCCCCGCGGCGCGCAAGACCAAGCGCGCATACAACGCGTTGTCGGCGAGCTCCGTCGGGCTCGAGCTCGGCATCGCGGTGATCGTGGGCCTGCTCGGTGGGATGTGGCTCGACAAGCACTTCGGCACCACGCCGTGGTTGATGCTGCTGTTCCTCGTGTTCGGGCTCGTCGCGGGCTTCCGCAACGTGCTGCACGCCGTCGAGCGCGCCGAGAAGGCCGGCGCGATCGAGGACCTGGAGGATGGCCGTGGCTAAGCCGAGCATCCTGCGCATCGAGCGGCTGAACTATGCGATCGGCGCGGTGGTCGCGATCGTGGGCGCGGTCACCCAGCCGGGGCGGATCGCGCTCGGCCTCACGATCGGCGCCGCGCTGACCTGCCTGAACTTCTTCGTGCTGCGCAAGCTCGTGGTCAAGTGGACCACCGATGCCGCGCGCGGTCAGACCGGCGCCGCGCCGTACCTCATGCTGCCCAAGATGGTCGGCCTCATGGGGGCGGTGGCGATCTGCATTCTGTTGCTCCCGATCGACGCCGTCGCATTCGTGATCGGCTATTCCATCTTCCTCGTCTCGATCGTGATCGAGACGCTGTACTCGGCCGTGGTGCCGAGCCCCCCACAAGAGAAGCTATAAATGGGCGAGCACGGAACCTGGTTCGACTACCTCAACCGCTTCGACGGCTGGCGCAACCTCAACCACACGCTCGAACATTCGCTCGGCCGTCACCATCCGATGCTGCTCCTGTTCCAGGAGAGCGGATGGACGCTCACCCACGTGCTGGTCGAGATGGTCGTGCTCGGGTTCGTGCTGTGGGGCGTGATCGCGTTCTCGAACGGCCTCAAGGATGGCAAGGGCGGGATCGTGCCTCCGCGCACGATGAACCTGCGTAACTTCTTCGAGTACACGGCCGAGAGCGTCTACGGCATGGTCGAAGGCGCGATGGGCGAGATCAACGCCGCGCGGTTCTTCCCGCTGATCGGCACGCTGTGGATGTTCATCCTGTTCGGCAACCTGATCGGCCTGATCCCGGGCTTCATCTCGCCGAACGACACGCTCAAGACCAACGTCGGAATCGCGCTGCTCGTGTTCTTCCTGACCCACTACTTCGGGGTCAAGGAGCACGGCCTCGCCTACTTCAAGCACTTCCTCGGGCCCAGCATCGTGCTGATCCCGCTGATGCTGCCGATCGAGATCATCTCGCACATCGCGCGCCCGGTGTCGCTGTCCGTTCGCTTGATGGGCAACATGATGGCCGACCACAAGGTCGTGATGAGCTTCTTCGCGCTCGTCCCGATCCTCGTGCCGCTGCCGTTCCTGCTGCTCGGCCTGCTGGTCTGCCTGATCCAGGCCCTCGTGTTCTGCTCGCTGGCGATGGTCTACATCAGCATGGCGATCGAGCACGAGGAGCATTGATTCTCGACGGAAAACTCACTAAAAACCGCCTCACGCGACCCCGCATCTAAAAGGAAGAATGACCATGAAGACCATCAAGCCCCTCCTCTCGCTCGCCGTCCTGTTCGTCATCACCGCGATCTCGTCGATCGCCTCGGCGCAG
Organism: Kofleriaceae bacterium; assembly: GCA_039922635.1. GTDB lineage: Bacteria > Myxococcota_A > Polyangia > Haliangiales > Haliangiaceae > JABFXX01. Next base: position 1,867 of record JBDTEH010000148.1, read on the forward strand.
GGCGTCGATGCCGCCGCCGTGAAGACCCAGGGCCTCGCGTCGAACTTCGGCCTCATCGCGCTCGCCGCCGGCCTCGGCATCGGCCTCGCCGCGCTCGGTGGTTCGATCGGTCAGGGCCGCGCTGCCGGCGCCGCGCTCGAAGGCATCGCGCGGAACCCGGGCGCCGCTGGTCAGATCCGCGGCCCGATGATCCTCGGTCTCGCGCTCATCGAGTCGCTCGTGATCTACGCGCTCATCATCTCGCTCTTGCTCGTGCTCAAGGTCGGCTAGTAGCTCCTGGTCGCGTGCAGTGACGGCTCGGTCCGCGAGGACGGGCCGTTTTTGCGTTTTCGGGGGGCTCGTGGGACGCTCGCCGGTACATGGCAGATGAGGACGCGAAGGCGGACGGACTCGACCTCAAGGGCAAGTCCACGCTCGAGATCCTCACCGAGATCGACCTGTTCTCCGGGCTGCCGCAGGGTCACCTGCGCCGGATCGTCGATATCGGCCTCGAAGAGCAGTACCGCTCGGGTGCCACGATCTTTTCCGAGGGCGAGCCCGGCGACAAGTTCTACCTGATCGTCGAGGGCGCGGTGCGGATCAGCCGGATCGTGCCCGGCATGGGCGAGGAGGCGCTCGCGGTGCTGCGCCCCGGCGCGTACTTCGGCGAGATGTCGCTGATCGACGACGCCCCGCGCTCGGCGACCGCGATGTGCCACGAGAAGTGCCGGTTGTTCGTCGTCAACCGCCGCGACCTCGAGGACCTGCTGTTCGTCGATCGGGATCTCGCGTACGAGCTGCTGTGGAACTGGGTGCGGACGCTGTCGCGCCGGCTGCGCGCGACCAACGACAAGATGACGTTCCTCGCCACCACCTCGAAGTTCTGACATGGCCGGCAGGGGCTGGCCGCTGGTCGTCGCAGCCGTACTCGCCGCGGCGGCTCCCGCACACGCCGAGCCGTTGCCGAACAACGCGCTCGGCCTGGTCACCGGCATCGTCTCGGGCACCGGCGCCGACAACAAGCGGGTCGGCACGGGCTGGTACTACCTCGGCGCGCAGGCGGCGTGGCAACCGATGACGACCGAGAACCGGTGGGGCCCGACGCTGCGCTGGTCGACGATGTTCGGCTACATGTACGGCGGCAGCGCGTCCCACATCGACTCGACGCTGCGCACGGTCCAGATGGATCTCACCGTCGGCGTGCGGGTGCGGCCGTGGCAGAGCGTGAAGCGGTACCTGACGTTTCGCGGCGGCGCCGAGCTGCTGCGCTCGAACGAACCGATCCCGACCAACGCGTCGCCCACCGGGCAGCGCGCCTACTACGGCGGCGTCGCCAGCATCGGGCTCGATCAATACGTCTCGGCGCTGATGCTCAGCTTCGACCTGCGCTACGGCCTGATCGGCGGCGGCGGCCCGCAGGAGCTCGCGTTCATGGTCGGGATCGCGATCGCGGGGCCTTAGGTGCCGGCGCTCGAGACCCGCAGGCTGCGCCTCGTGCCGATCACGCTCGAGATGGTCGAGGGCGTGCTCGACCACGACAAGATCGCCGCGGAGCTGGCGCTCGATCGCAACCTCGAGGCGCTCGGCTGGCCGACCGGCGCGACCTTCCCCGAGTCGTGGCCCAACGACGATCTGATCGCCCGCGCGTTCCCGTACTCGCGCGACGCGATCCGCGCCGCGCCCGAGGTCCGGCTGTGGGGCGACACGCTCGTGATCACCAGGGACCTGCCTCCGCGCGTGCTCGGCAGCGTGGTGTTCAAGGGCCACCCGACCGACGGCATCGCGGAGGTCGGCTACGGCATCGAGGACGGCTCGCGCGGCCAGGGCCTCGCGACCGAGGCGACCCTCGCGTGCGTCGAGTGGGCGCTCGCGCAGGACGGCATCGTCGCGGTCCAGGCGATCACGTTCGCGGCGCACCTCGCGTCGCTCGGCGTGATCGCGAATTGTGGGATGAGCGCGTGCGGTACGCGCGAGCACCCGATCTTCGGCGAGCTGCTCGTGTTCGAGCGCCGGCGCTAGTCCGCGGCTCGAAGCGAACCTCCTCGCGGGAGTCACTCCCTAGCCCCGGCGGCGGCGCCAGACCAACCCGACGATCAGGATGCCGAGCATCCCCGTCGGCGCGCCCCGCCCGCCCGCGTCGCAGCAGCCGCCGCCGTCCTCGGGCGGCCAGCAGTAACCGTTGCCGTTGCCGTCGTCGAGGCAGTCCAGGCCGGTCGGGCACGTGCTCGCGTTGTTCGGCGTGCAGGTCATCGTGCACTTGCTGTCGGGGCCGCTCATCCCGCAGGTCGCCGAGTCGCAGTCGGTGTTTCCCGTGCAGGTCGCGCCGAGGCCCCCGGTCGCGAACGGCGTCACGATGCACGCGTTCGCGAAGCAGGTGTGGTCCATCTGGCAGTCGGCGTCGGTCTCGCAGTACAGGTTCGGCACGTGCGCGGTGATGAACGCCTTCTCGGCGTCGACGCGGGTATCGGCGCCGTACATCGCGCAGGTCTGATCGCCGAACGACGTGATGCCGACCTCGACGAGCTTGCCGTTGATCGTCGCGAACGAGGGGCCACCCGAGTCGCCGTTGCACTTGCCCTTGCCGCTGCTCTGATCGAAGCACAGCAGGTTCGTGTTCTGGCCCTCCATCTGCGAGCACGCCACCACGGTCTGCATGACCTGGCGCTCCGTGCCGGCGCCGGTCTGCGCGCTGCCGTTCGACAGCCCAAAGCCGACCATCGTCACCGTCGTCCCGACCGCGGCCTGGGTCGGATCGAGGTTGATCGCCGCCGGCTTGATCGTCGTGATCGGCGTCGCCAGGTGGATCAAGCCCGAGTCGTGCGCGCCCAGGTTGTTCACGTCGAACATCGGATCGGGGATCGTGTCCTGCGCGGTCGCGGTCGTGCCGCCGCTGAACGCGCTGATGGTGCCGACGTGCACCTTCACCGACGAGGTCACTTGCGCTTGGGTCGCGACGCCAACCTCCTTGGGCAACACGCAGTGCGCCGCGGTCAGCACCCACTCGGGCGTGATCAGCGTGCCGGTGCACAGGCCCTGGCCAACCTCGATCGCGACGACGTTCGGATACTGGTCGGTGGTCGTCGTGGTGCCGCCGACGATCGGGGCGTTGCCGGCGAACGCGCTCGAGGCGGTGAACAGGAGGACGAACGACAACTTCGACATCCCCGCAGCATCGCCCAGGCGAGCGAATCCGCCTCGCCCTGAAAGCTAACGCTTCGTGGCAGCGTTGCGACCACGCTTGCGCAGGTCTCGGCGCGTCCAGGTGCCCGATTTTCCACCACGTTTTTCGAGGAGGCGAATCTCCCCGAGCACCATGCCGCGGTCGATCGCCTTGCACATGTCGTAGACCGTGAGCGCGGCCGTCGCGACCGCGGTCAGCGCCTCCATCTCGACCCCCGAGCGATCGAACGCGGTCACCGTCGCGGTGATCTCGACTGCATCGTCCCCTGCCGCGGCCTCTGCCGCGCCCCCTGCCGCGTGCCCTGCGTGGACGAGCGAGAGCTCGACGTCGACGCCGGTCAGGCGGAGCGGATGGCACAGCGGGATCAGGTCGGCGGTGCGCTTGGCGGCCTGGATCCCGGCGAGCCGCGCGACACCGAGCACGTCGCCCTTGCCGATCGCGCCGGCGGCGATCGCCCGCGCGGTCGCGGGCGCCATCGCGATCCGGCCGCGCGCGATCGCGGAGCGTGCGGTCTCGGGCTTGGCGCCGACCTCGACCATGTGGGCGTTGCCCGCCGCGTCGAAGTGGGTGAGCTTGGCCTTGGTCACGGATCGCCTCGCCGGCTACTCGACCGTGACGGACTTCGCCAGGTTGCGCGGCTGATCGACATCGGTGCCCTTGCCGTCGGCGACGTAGTAGCTGAGCAGCTGGAGCGGCAGCACGGTCAGGATCGGCTGGAGCTCGAGCGCCGTATCGGGGACCAGCACGACGTCGTCGGCGTGGCTGCCGATCTCGTTGTCGCCCTTGGTCGCGATCGCGAGCACCTTGCCCTGACGGGCGCGGACCTCGGCGAGGTTCGAGACCATCTTGTCGTAGTGCGGGCCGCGCGGCACCAGCTCGACGACCGGCAGCGTGTCGTCGATCAGCGCGATCGGGCCGTGCTTCATCTCGCCGCCGGCGTAGCCCTCGGCGTGGATGTACGAGATCTCCTTGAGCTTGAGCGCGCCCTCGAGCGCGATCGGGTACTGCGCGCCGCGGCCGAGGAACAAGAAGCCGTGCGGCGCGGGCAGGCCGTAGCGCCGCGCGAGCACCTGGAGCTGCGCGCTGCTCTCGACGATGTCGCGCATCTTCTGCGGTAGCTGGACGAGCTCGGCGAGCAGCGCGCGGGCCCGCTCTCGGGTCAGCGCCTTCGTGCGCCGGCCGAGGTAGATCGCGAACAGCGTCATCGCGACGAGCTGCGTGGTGAACGCCTTGGTCGAGGCGACGCCGATCTCGGGACCGGCGTGGGTGTAGAACGCGAAGTCCGCGAGCCGCGGGATCGACGACTCGAGCACGTTCGAGATCGCGAGCACCTGTGCGCCCTTGGACTTGGCCTCGCGCACCGCCTCCATGGTGTCGAGCGTCTCGCCGGACTGGCTGACCGCGACGACCAGGTCACCGGGGCCGATGATCGGATCGCGATAGCGAAACTCCGAGGCGAGGTCGACCTCGGTGGGGATCCGCGCGAGCCCCTCGACGAGGAACTCGCCGACCATCGACGCGTGATACGAGGTGCCGCACGCGATGAACACGACGCGCTTGATCTTCGCGACGTCGAGCTCGATGCCGTCGAGCAGCACGTCGTCGTGCTCGAGATCGATCCGGCCGGTGAGCGTGTCCGCGACCGCGCGCGGCTGCTCGTGGATCTCCTTCAACATGAAGTGCTTGAAGCCGCCCTTCTCCGCCTGCACCGCCGACCACGTGATGGTCTTGGGCTCGCGGACGTGGGGCTTGCCTTCGAAGTCGGTGATCGTGACCTTGTCCTTGGTCACGGTGACGAGCTCGCCTTCCTCGACGAAGATCACCTTGCGGGTCTCCGCCAGGATCGCGGTGACGTCCGAGGCGACGAAGTTCTCGCCATCGCCGAGGCCGACGACCAGCGGCGAGCTGTTCTTCGCCGCGACCAGGGTCTGCGGCTCCTTGTCGCTCATCACGACGAACGCGTAGCTGCCGCGCACCTTCGCGAGCGAGCGCCGCACGGCGGTCGTCAGGTTCTCGGCGCCGAGCGCGAGCTCGCGGTCGACCAGGTGAGCGAAGATCTCGGTGTCGGTCTCCGACGAGAACTTCGCGCCGCCCGCGGCGAGCTCGGCGCGCAGCTGGAGGTGGTTCTCGATGATGCCGTTGTGGATGACGCTGATCGGCCCGACCTTGTGCGGGTGCGAGTTCTCGTCGCTCGGCCGGCCGTGGGTCGCCCACCGCGTGTGGCCGATGCCGACGGTGCCCGGCGCGGGCTCCTTGAGCAGCTTGGCTTCGAGGTTCGACAGCTTGCCGCGACAACGCACGACGCGCGATGCGCCATCGTGGAACACCGATACGCCCGCGGAGTCATAGCCGCGATACTCGAGCTTGCGCAGCCCACCGACGAGGAGCGGGGTCGCCTGGCGCCCACCGATATAGCCGATGATGCCGCACATCGCGCTTACTTCTTCGCGGGCGCGGGGGCCGGGGCCGGGGCCGGCGCCGGCTTCACCGTGTCATCGCTCGGCGTGTCGTCTTCATCGATGCCGGTGATCTCGCTGATGTCGGGCGCCTGGTACGGCGTCACCGGCGTGTCGACCCGCAGCGTGCCGTGATGTCCACCGCAAGCCCCCCCGAGCAGGAACATCAGAATCGTCGCGCGCGTCTTCATTGGGGCCACGCTAGCACGCTCTTCTCGAGCCATGAAGGTGATGGCGTGACCGGGCGCACGACGGCTCGGATCTGTCACAGTCGGCGCGTGCGGTTGTTGACCTACAACGTGAACTTTGGCAACCGCGAGCCCCGGGCATCCCTCGACGCGATCGCCGAGGCCGATGCCGATGTCGTGCTGCTCCAGGAGGTCACGGCGCGGTGGCAGAGCGCACTCGCGGACCGATTCGCGGCGCAGTATCCGGTCCACGTGTTTCGGCTGCACGGCCGCAACGCCGGCGGCCTCGCGGTCCTGTCGAAGCTCCCGGTCGGCGGCGAGGAGCTCTACGATCCGCCCCCCGGCGGGTGGTTCCCGGCGCAGCGCATGGTGGTCACCGCGGAGCTCGGCGACGTCCAGATCCTGCACGTCCACCTGCGACCCGCGCTCGACGCGGGGAGCTGGTTCAAGGGCTTCGTCACGACCCCGCCGGTCCGCGAGGCCGAGATCGAGGCGCACCGGGCGCGGCTGGCCCACGCGCTACCGACCGTGATCGCCGGCGACTTCAACGAGGACACCACCGGGCTCGCGATGGCGGCGCTCGCCCGCCATGGCTACGCGCGCGTCGGGACCACGGGGCCGACCAGCTGGCACTACGAGGAAGATGGCTGGGACGTGCTCAAGATGGACATCGACCACGTCGTCGTCGGCCCGTTGCTCGAGGGCCGCGACGGCCGCGTGCTCGACGCGGGGACCAGCGATCACCGCCCCGTGATCGCGACGATCGGGCGTGCGATGCGCGCGCCGAAGCCGACCTCGCCGTAGCCGTGCGCCTGCGCTCGCCTGGCGGTTGACGAAGTCTGCCGGTTGCGAGCTGCGTAGCCATCGCGGTCGCCGAGCCAACGCGGTACCGTCCACCACATGCGGCTAACCTTCGTGTCTCTTGTCTTGTCGGCAGCACTCGGCGGCTGCCTCGGAACCGGCACCGCCGACGTGCAATATAGCGGAGGCGTCGCGGTGTCGACGCCCGACCTCGTCGAGGTCTCGCCCGGCGTCCAGGTCGTCGCCGACTACGACGACTCGGTGTTCTACAACGACGGCTTCTACTGGCGCTACGACGACGGCGGTTGGTATCGCTCGAACAACTACGCCGGTGGCTTCGTGTACTGGAACGCGCCACCGACCGCGATCATCAGCATCAACGATCCGGGGCGCTACCGGCGCTATCGGCCCTCCGGCTACCAGCCGCATCACCGGCCGTATCGCCAGCCCGAGCCGATCGTCCGCGATCATCGCCAGCCCGAGCGCCGGCCCGAACCGATGCGCCCGCAGCCGCAGCCCGAGGTCCGGGATCACCGCGAGCCCGAGGCACGCCCCGAACCGATGCGCCAGGTGCCGGCGCCCGACGTCCGCGATCATCGCGAGCCCGAGCACCGCGAGGAGCGCCACGAGGCGCCCCCGCCCGTGGTCCGCGATCACCGTGAGACCAGCGCGCCGCCGCCGCACGCGTCACCGGGCCAAAAGGGCCACGGCCACGACCACGACCACGACCATCACTGAGCGCCGCGTCGTAGCCCTCGCGCTCGGCGATGCTCGGTCGCGCTCGACCAGCGCTCGGTCGCGCTCGACCCGTGTGCGAAGTCCGAGCTAAGCTCGCGTCATGCGAATCTGGTGCTGGGCGATCGTGATGATGGTGGCCGGGGCGTGCGACAAGGGCTCGGGCGGAGCGGCCGGGGCGGGCTCGGCCGCGGCTGCACCTGCGGGTGTGCAAGCTCCAGCGCCGTCGGCTGCACCGGCGACTGCGCCAGCGCCAGCACCGACCCCACCGGCCGCCGCGGCTCCCGATACCGCGCCTGCCCCGACGTCTCCGCCGATCGCCGCCGCGCCGGCCACGCCACCGGCGGCTCCGGTGGCGCCCGCGGCGCCGAGCTGGAAGCGCGGCGATCGGATCCAGGGCCAGTGGAGCGACGGGCGCTGGTACAACGGCAAGATCGGCGTGGTCAACGCCGATGGCAGCTTCGACATCAACTACGACGACGGCGACTTCGCGAGGCACCTGGCCATCCGGCACGTGCGCGCGCGCGGCACGGTCTCGACGGGCGGCCATTCCTCCGCCTCGACGGGCAATGCACCCTGCCCCGGCCCCGGCATCACGCGCCGTTGCGGCGGCGTGTGCGTGAACCTCCAGGAAGACAACAACAACTGCGGGACCTGTGGGACCCGCTGCCCCTCCGGCAAACATTGCGACGGCCACATGTTCTGCCGCGACGCCAACGGCGACCTCTGAGCGGTTGCCAGGGCCGCGACCCCCGGTGCTAAGGTGGCCCCGTGGTGAACCGACCCGTCGCGATCGCCCCGTATAAACCGAAGCACCACGTCCGCATCGTGACGGCCGCGTCGTTGTTCGACGGGCACGACGCCGCGATCAACGTGATGCGCCGGATCATGCAGGCCGCGGGCGCCGAGGTCATCCACCTCGGGCACAACCGAGCGGTCGCGGAGATCGTCGATTGCGCGATCCAGGAGGACGTCCAGGGCATCGCGATCACGTCGTATCAAGGCGGCCACGTCGAGTACTTCAAGTACATGATCGATCTGCTGCGCGAGCGCGGCGCGAACATCAAGGTGTTCGGCGGCGGCGGCGGCACGATCCTGGGCTCCGAGATCGCAGAGCTCCAGGCCTACGGCGTGAGCCGGATCTACTCGCCCGACGACGGCCGCGCGATGGGCCTGCAGGGCATGATCAACGACCTGCTGCGCCAGTGCGACTTCGAGAAGACGCCGCCGGTGGTCGCGAAGACCGTGCCGCACCTGCCGGAGCGTGCGCCCGCGGTGATCGGTGGGCTGATCACCGCGGCCGAGAATCATCCCGATGCCGGCGACGAGCTCCGTGCGGCGCTCGAGCCGATCCTGGCCAAGGGTACCAAAGTTCCGGTGCTCGGCGTCACCGGCACCGGCGGCGCCGGCAAGTCGAGCCTGGTCGACGAGCTCGTGCGGCGGTTCTTGCGCGACTTTCCCGACAAGACGATCGCCGTGATCTCCGTCGATCCGTCGAAGCGCAAGTCGGGTGGCGCGTTGCTCGGCGACCGGATCCGGATGAACGCGATCGACGATCCGCGGGTGTACATGCGCTCGCTCGCGACCCGGCAGTCGAACATGTCGCTGTCCAAGCACGTGCGCGAGTCGATCGAGATCTGTCGCGCGGCGCGCTTCGACCTCGTGATCGTCGAGACCTCCGGCATCGGCCAGAGCGACACCGAGATCACCGACCACGCCGATGTCGCCCTGTACGTGATGACCGCGGAGTACGGCGCGGCGACGCAGCTCGAGAAGATCGACATGCTCGACTTCGCCGACGCGATCGCGATCAACAAGTTCGACAAGCGCGGCTCGCTCGACGCGCTGCGTGACGTGCGCAAGCAATACAAGCGCAACCACAACGCGTTCGCCAAGCCCGACGAGGACCTGCCGGTGTTCGGCACGATGGCGGCGCAGTTCAACGATCCGGGCATGAACACGCTGTACCGCGCGCTGATCGACCTCCTGGTCGCGCGCACCGGTGCGCCGCTGCACTCGCAGTTCGAGCTGACCCCGGAGATGAGCGAGAAGAAGTGGATCATCCCGCCGGATCGCACGCGCTACCTCGCCGAGATCGCGGAGGCCTGCGACGCGAACGACGCGCACGTGAAGGTCCAGGCCGCGATCGCGCGCCGGATGTATCAGCTGCACGGCACGATCGAGGCGCTGCGCGCGAACGTCGGCAAGAAGAAGCTCGAGATCATCGAGCCGCCCGAGCACGAGGGCGTGGTGCAGGTGACGCAGGTGGTCGTCGGCGAGCCCGCGTACGTCGGCGAGCTGGTCGCGCTCTATCACGACCTCGAGACCCGGCTGACCTCCGAGTCGCGCGGGTTGCTCGCCGAGTGGCCGGCGATGCAGCGCCGCTACGCGGCGGCGAAGTACCAGTTCCAGGTCCGCGACAAGGTGATCGAGCTCGACCTCACGAGCGAGTCGTTGTCGCACCTGAAGATCCCGAAGGTGACGCTGCCGCGCTACGAGGACTGGGGCGACGTCCTCACCTGGCTGTTGCGCGAGGCACCGCCGGGCCAGTTCCCGTTCACCGCCGGCGTATTCCCGCTCAAGCGCGAGGGCGAGGATCCGGCGCGGATGTTCGCCGGCGAAGGCGGACCGGAGCGCACCAACAAGCGCTTCCACTACGTGTCGCGCGGGCTGCCCGCGAAGCGGCTGTCGACCGCGTTCGACTCGGTGACGCTCTACGGCGAGGATCCGGATCACCGGCCCGATATCTTTGGCAAGGTCGGCAACTCGGGCGTCTCGGTCGCGAGCCTCGACGACGCGAAGAAGCTGTACAGCGGGTTCGACCTCGCGGACCCATCGACCTCGGTGTCGATGACGATCAACGGCCCGGCGCCGATGCTGCTCGGGTTCTTCTTGAACGCGGCGATCGATCAGCAGTGCGAGAAGTGGATCGCGCAGCACGGCAACGCCGGCGAGGTCGAGGCGAAGATCGCGGAGCTCTACGCGCAGCGCGGCGTGCCGCGACCGCGCTACCAGGGCGAGGTCCCCGAGGGCCACGACGGCCTCGGCCTGGCGCTGCTCGGGGTCACGGGCGACGAGGTGCTCCCGCGCGAGACCTACGACCGGATCAAGGCCGCCACGCTCAAGGCCGTCCGCGGCACCGTGCAGGCCGATATCCTGAAAGAGGATCAGGCGCAGAACACCTGCATCTTCTCGACCGAGTTCGCGCTGCGCCTGATGGGTGACATCCAGGCCTACTTCATCACGCACAAGGTGCGGAACTTCTACTCGGTCTCGATCAGCGGCTATCACATCGCCGAGGCCGGCGCGAACCCGATCAGCCAGCTCGCGTTCACGCTCACCAACGGCTTCACGTTCGTCGAGTACTACCTGTCGCGCGGCATGCACATCGATGACTTCGCGCCGAACCTGTCGTTCTTCTTCTCGAACGGCATGGATCCGGAGTACGCGGTGCTCGGCCGCGTCGCGCGGCGGATCTGGGCACGCGCGATCCGCGACAAGTACGGCGGCAACGACCGCTCGCAGAAACTCAAATATCATATCCAGACCAGCGGTCGATCGCTGCACGCGCAGGAGATCGCGTTCAACGACATCCGCACGACGCTGCAGGCGCTGCTCGCGCTCAACGACAACTGCAACTCGCTGCACACCAACGCGTACGACGAGGCGATCACGACCCCGACCGAAGAGTCGGTGCGCCGTGCGCTCGCGATCCAGCTCGTGATCAACAAGGAGTTCGGGCTCTCGAAGAACGAGAACCCGAACCAGGGCTCGTTCATCATCGAGCAGCTCACCGACATGGTCGAGGCCGCGGTGCTCGCCGAGTTCCGCTCGATCAGCGAGCGCGGCGGCGTGCTCGGCGCGATGGAGCGGATGTACCAGCGCTCGAAGATCCAGGAGGAGTCGCTGTACTACGAGACGCTCAAGCACGACGGGACGCTGCCGATCATCGGGGTCAACACGTTCCTCGATCCGAAGGGCAGCCCGACGGTGGTGCCGCCGGAGGTGATCCGCGCCACGACTGAAGAGAAGCACTACGCGATCAGCGCGCGCGACGCGTTCTGGAAGCGCAACGCCGGCACCGCGCCGGCCGCGCTCGCCGAGGTCCAGCGCGCCGCGCTCGCCCACGAGAACGTGTTCGAGGCGTTGATGGCCGCGTGCAAGGTGTGCACGCTGGGCCAGCTGTCGCAGGCACTGTACGAGGTCGGCGGGCAGTACCGCCGAAACATGTGAGGTAAGGTCCGGCCGTCGTGAAACCGTCTTTTGCGGAGTGGCGAGCGCGGGTCGAGAGCGAGCTCGGCGGCGCACCGTTCGACAAGCTCGTCGCGCAGACTCCCGAAGGGCTGGCGATCCAGCCGCTGTACACCGAGCGGGTCGGGGACGGGCCACCGCCTCCAGGGGTCGCGCCCTACGTGCGCGGCGCGACCACGCAGGCCGCACCGTTCGAGATCTGCATGCGCGCGGACCCGACCGCGCTCGAGGACGATCTCGAAGGCGGCGCGGACGCCCTGTGGCTGGAGCCGGGGGACCGCGCGGCGCTCGCGGCCGCGCTCGGGCACGGGCTCGGGGTCGTGATCGATGCCAAGGGCACGCCGGCGATCGAGCACTTCGAGGGTGTGCTGCAGGCGCGCCGCGCGTGGCTCGGCTTCGACCCGATCGACGAGCTGTGGCGCGGCGAGCTCGCGGCCGGCGACCTACCCCGCCGGTGGAGCGAGCTCGCCCGCTTCGCCACGCGGCTCGAACCGCCACTCGGGGCGTCCGATCCTCACGTGCGATCGGTGCGGGTGTCGAGCCTCGGTTATCACCTGGCCGGCGCCGATCCGTGCGACGAGCTCGCGCTCGTGCTCGCGACCGCGGCGGCGTACCTGCGCGCGCTGGTGCACGAGGGCCTGACCGTCGCGGGCGCGGCGCAGGCGATGTGGGCGCAGGTCGCGGTCGGGCGCGACACGTTCGGCGAGCTGTGCAAGCTGCGCGCGCTCCGGCTCGTGTGGTGGAAGCTGTTCGCGGCGGCCGGTGCCGACGTGGCGCTCGAGCTCCACGCGGTGTGCTCGCCGAGGACCCAGGCGCTGCGCGACCCGTGGGTCAACCTGCTGCGCGTGACCACCGAGGTGTTCGCGGCCGTGCTGGGCGGCGCCCAGGTCGTGACGCCCGCGGCGTTCGACGCGGCGTTCGGCGCGCCCTCGCCGCTCGGCCGCCGCACCGCGCGCAACACCGCGCTCGTGCTGCGCGAAGAGAGCCAGCTCGGTCGCGTGCTCGATGCCGGCGGCGGCTCGTACTACCTCGAGGCGCGCACCGACGCGCTCGCGCGCGCGGCGTGGGCGCGGTTCACGGCGATCGAGCGCGCGGGCGGCCTGGTCACGCGGCTGCCCGCGATCCGCGACCAGCTCGCAGCCGCGTGGCAGATCCGCGCGACCGCGATCGCGAAGCGCAAGGAGCCGGTGCTCGGCGTCTCGGAGTTCGCGAACCTCGGCGAGAACCTGCCGGCGCCGCTGCCGGTCTCTCGGCCGGTCTCTCGGCCGGTCCCTCTGCCGGACGGCGCGGACGGCGCGGACGGCGCGGACGGCGCGGACGGCGCGGCGGGCGCGGCGGGCGCGGCCGCCGCTCCGCCGGAGCACCGCGATGGCGAGGCGTTCGAGACCCTGCGCGCGCGGGTCGAGGGCTCGCGCGCCGTCGTGCTCGTGACCCTGGGCGAGCCGGCGGCGTATCGCGCGCGCCTCGGCTTCGCCGAAGGCGTGTTCGCGACCGCCGGGTTGCAGGCGCAGACCGCGACGCTCGCGGCGACCCTGGATCGAATCCCCGCGCCTGCCACGATCGCGTGCCTGTGCGGCACCGACGAGGACTATGCCAGCGACGCCGCGACCGCGGCCCGCGCGCTCAAGGCCGCCGGCTACGCGCGCGTCGTGCTCGCCGGCCGGCCCGCCGCGCTCGATCCGCCGTTGCGCGCAGCCGGCGTCGACGCGTTCATCTTCGTGGGCTGCGACGTGCTCGCGACGCTCGAGGAGCTGACCCGATGACGCACCCCGATTTCGGCGCGCTCGATTTCGGCGCGCTCGACTTCGACGCGATCGTCCCGCCGCAGCCCGCCGCGGGGGTCGCGCCCGGCCCCACGTGGGACACGCCCGAGGCGATCCCGCACCGCGCACTCTATACCGCCGCCGATCTCGCGGATGTCGCGCACCTCGACTCGATGCCGGGGTTCGCGCCGTTCGTGCGTGGCCCCTACCCCACGATGTACGTGCAGAAGCCGTGGACCGTGCGCCAGTACGCCGGGTTCTCGACCGCCGAGGACTCCAACGCGTTCTATCGCCGCAACCTCGCGGCCGGTCAGATGGGCCTGTCGATCGCGTTCGATCTCGCGACCCATCGCGGCTACGACAGCGACCACCCGCGCGTGACCGGCGATGTCGGCATGGCCGGCGTCGCGATCGATTCGATCCTCGACATGCAGATCCTGTTCGATCGGATCCCGCTCGACAAGATGTCGGTCTCGATGACGATGAACGGCGCGGTGCTGCCGACCCTCGCGCTCTACATCGTGGCCGCCGAGGAGCAAGGCGTGCCCCCGGAGAAGCTCACCGGCACCATTCAGAACGATGTCCTCAAAGAGTTCATGGTGCGCAACACGTAC
>JBDTEH010000149.1:0-19694 GCA_039922635.1 Kofleriaceae bacterium
CGCGTTCCTCAAGACCTATCCGCGCCACGACTACGCCGATAACGCGCAGTACTGGCTCGGCGAATCCTTCTATGCTCGCCAGGACTATCATCAAGCGCTCAACGAGTTCCGCGCTACGATCGAGACCTACCCGCGAGGCAACAAGGTGCCCGATGCGTTGCTCAAGGTCGGCTACTGCTACCAGGCGCTCGGCCAGCACGATAAGGCGCGTGCGGTGCTGGAGCAGGTCGTGAACCTCTATCCGAAGTCCGAGCCGGCCGCGCTCGCCTCGAAGCGATTGGAGACGCCGTGAAGCGCACGCTCGTATTGTTCGGGCTCGGCGTCGCCGGGCTGTGGCCCGCGCTCGCGGTCGCGCAGGTCCCGGTCTATCCGAACGGCGCGGCGACCCAGCCACCGGTCAGCCTCGATCCGGGCGAGGGTGGCTCGCAGGCGCCGCCGCCTCCGCCACCCGCCGCGCCGGTCCAGCAGCAGCCGGCGGTCGTGGTCGTCAAGCCGGACGGTACCGTCGTCGAAGGCTCGCCCGCCGATCAGAGCGCGGCGCCGAGCGGCTACTACCTCGGTGGTGGCGCGACCGCGCCGCTCGACGAGCCGGCGGAGGTCCACGGCGGCCCGGTGCCCGAGCTCCACGTCGTGCGCCGCGGCGATACGCTGTGGGACATCTGCTTCTACTACTTCAACGACCCGTGGCAGTGGCCGAAGATCTGGTCGTACAACCCGCAGATCACGAACCCGCACTGGATCTATCCCGGGGACCTGGTGCGGCTGTTGCCGCGCGGCCAGTTCGTGGAGCAGCCGAACGTCAAGGAGCCCGAGAAGGGCGGGGACGTGACGCCGATCGATCACGTGCCGCCGCCGGCGATGCACACCGAGGTCGGCATCAAGCAGACCGCGTTCGTCGAGACCAAGGATCTCGACAAGTCGATCACGGTCGACGGCTCGGTCGACGAGAAGGAGCTGCTCGGGCTCGGCGATTCGGTCTACCTGACCTATCCGTCGAACAACCCACCCGAGGTCGGCAAGACGTACTCGGTCTACGCGCCCGGCAACAAGGTCAAGAACCTCGGCTCCTACGTCCGGATCCTCGGCGACATCCAGGTCGTCAGCGTCAAGCAGGACAAGCGCGCCCGCGCGATCATCACGAAATCGAACCAGGAGATCACGCGCGGCAACAAGGTCGGCCCGCTGGTCAAGCAGTTCAAGAACGTGCCGCCGGTCGCGCCGAAGGTCGACGCCCAGGGCACGATCGTGGCCCAGCTCGCGGCCGAGCAGCTGATCGGCGCCGGTCAGATCGTGTTCGTCGATCTCGGTCAGGGCTCTGGCCTCGAGGTCGGGAACCGGATGTACGTGGTCCGCCGCGGTGATGCGCTGCCGGCCGAGGCGCGCAACCTCGCCGGGCAGGACGATCGCCGGTTCCCTGCGCGCGCGCTCGGTCAGGTCACGATCGTCGAGGTCGGCGACAAGATCTCGGTCGGGCTCGTGACCCTCTCGGTCCAGGAGATGGGCATCGGCGACCTCGTCATGATGCAGAAGTAGCCGGCTCACCGTTCGGCCAGCCATATATAGATGTAGGGCGATCGTTCAAGTACCTGGAATTAGCCAGTTCAGATCGCGATGACTTGACGGGCGGGGCCCAGGTGGCTAATTGCTTTCCCCCTGTGACCACGAGACTCGTTGAGGCCGAAGCACTCCCGGAGCGTATCCAAGCGCTCCGTTGCCGCCGGCTCTACGTCCGCGGCACGCTCGCCGCTGGCCCGGCGGTCGCGATCGTCGGGGCGCGGGGCGCGACCCAGCTCGGCATGGACCGCGCCCACGCGATCGGCCGTCACCTCGCCGAGCGCGGCGTCCACGTCGTCTCGGGTGGCGCGCTCGGGATCGACGGCGCGGCGCATCGCGGGGCGCTCGCCGGTGGCGGCACCACGACCGTGGTGCTCGGCTGCGGTTGCGATGTCGCGTATCCGTCGCGCCACGCGGCGCTGTTCGACCGGGTCCTGCGTGACGGCGGCGCCTTGGTCAGCAAGCAGCGCGACGGCAGTCAGCCGCGGCGCGGATCGTTTCTCGCGCGCAATCCGTTGATCGCAGCACTCGCAGACGCGTGTGTGGTGGTCGAAGCCGATGCGCGCTCTGGCTCGTTGGCGACGGCCCGTGCCGCCCGCCGGCTGGGCCGGATCGTGGTGGCGTGGCCGGGGAGCCGGGGCTGCGAGTTGTTGCTCGCGAGCGGTGCGGCGATGGTCGAGCAACCGGGTGATGTGGACGCGGCGCTCGCAGGTGAGCCTCGTATGCCGCAGCGCTCGCTCGCACCGGATGACGAGATCGTGCGTGCGGCCATCGAGACCGGCGCATCGAGCGTGGAAGCGATCGTGACTCTGACCCGCCTGCCGGTTCGTGCCGTACTACGCGCGTTAGCGAGGATGTCGTGAGTAAAGCCAAAGCGAAGCAGAAGGCGCCGGGCAAGGCGAAGGTCGACAAGGAGCCCAAGGCAGACAAGGCGGACAAGGCGCCGAAGATCGTGCCGAAGGTCGTGGCCGCGAAGGCCACCGCGAAGACCACCGCGAAGGGCGGCGCCAAGCCGACGGCCAAGCCCGAGGCCAAGAAGCCGTCCAAGGCGAAGCAGGGCGCGACGCCCGCGAAGGCGACCAAGAAGGGCAAGCACGTCGAGGCCGACGACGAGGCGGACGCCGCCGAGGCGCCCGAGAAACCTCGTAAGCCCAAGAAGATCAAGCCGGGCTCCGCGCTGGTCGTCGTCGAGTCGCCCGCGAAGGCCAAGACGATCAACAAGTACCTGGGCGGGAACTACATCGTGAAGGCCTCGGTCGGTCACATCCGCGATCTGCCGAAGTCGAAGATCGGCGTCGATCTCGAAACGGGCACGTTCGAGCCGGTCTACGAGGTCATCGAGGGCAAGAAGAAGGTGCTCGCCGAGATCCGTAAGGCCGCGCGCGAGGTCGAGACCGTCTACCTCGCATCCGATCCGGATCGCGAAGGTGAAGCGATCGCCTGGCACATCGCCGAGGAGATCAAGGGCGAGAACAGCAACCTGCATCGCGTCCTGATCAACGAGATCACGAAGAAGGGCGTCACCGCCGCGATCGCCGCGCCGCGCGCGATCGACATGGACAAGACCAACGCGCAGCAGACGCGCCGGATCCTCGATCGTCTGGTCGGCTACAAGATCAGCCCGATCCTGTGGAACAAGGTCCAGCGTGGCCTGTCCGCGGGCCGCGTCCAGTCGGTCGCGGTGCGGATGGTGTGCGAGCGCGACGAAGAGATCAAAGCGTTCGTGCCCGAGGAGTACTGGTCGGTCGACACGACCGTCCACGGGCCGATCTTGCCCAGGTTCGAGGCGCGGATCTGGAAGTGGCAAGGCGAACGCGCCGAGCCCAAGACCAAGGATGAGGCGGACGCGATCGCGGCCGAGCTCGTGGCCGGCGACGCGGTCGTCGCGTCGGTCGAGAAGAAGGAGCGCCGCAAGAAGGCGCAGGCCCCGTTCATCACGAGCCGGTTGCAGCAGGACTCGGCACGCAAGCTGCGCTACTCCGCGAAGCGCACGATGGCGCTCGCGCAGCGCCTCTACGAGGGCGTCGAGCTCGGCGACGAGGGACCGACCGGCCTCATCACGTACATGCGTACCGACTCGACCCGCGTCAGCGACGACGCGATGACCGCGGTGCGCGCGCACATCACCGAGACCTACGGCGCGGAGTATCTGCCCGAGGCGCCGAACACCTACGGCAACAAGGAGCGCGCGCAGGACGCCCACGAGGCGATCCGCCCGACGCTGATGGAGTGGACGCCGGAGCGCGTCGCGACCGCGCTCGCGCAACATCCGGAAGGACCGGAGCTGGTCAAGCTCTACACCCTGATCTGGCAACGCTTCGTCGCCTCGCAGATGGTGCCCGCGGTCTACGACCAGACCACGATCGACATGGACCGCGGTCAGGCGCAGCTGCGCGCGAACGGCCAGGTCATGAAGTTTGCCGGCTACACCAAGGTCTACGAGGTCGCCGAGACCGACGACGCGAAGCTCGAGGCTGCGGAGGCCGCGGACAAGCTGCTGCCGCCGGTCGAGGTCGGCGATCCGATCACGATCGACAGCGTGCGCCCGGAGCAGCACTTCACGCAGCCCCCGGCGCGGTTCTCCGAGGCGTCGCTGGTCAAGGAGCTCGAGGAGAAGGGCATCGGCCGGCCGTCGACCTATGCCGCGATCATGTCGACGATCGTCGATCGCGGTTACGTCGAGAAGAAGGAAGCGCGGTTCTGGCCGACCGAGCTCGGCATCCTGGTCAACTCGCTGCTCGTGGTCTCGTTCCCCGAGGTCGTCGATGCCGGGTTCACCGCGAAGATGGAAGCGGATCTCGATCACGTCGAGGACGGCACCGAGGACTGGCGCAAGTTGCTCGGCGCGTTCTACGCGCCGTTCAAGCTCGAGCTCGAGAAGGCCGAGACCGAGATGCGCGACGTCAAGCGCGAGGAGATCGCGACCGAGTGGGTGTGCGAGAAGTGCGGCAAGCCCATGGTGATCAAGTGGGGACGCAACGGCTCGTTCCTGGCGTGCTCGGGCTACCCCGAGTGCCGCACCACGATGGAGGTCGTCAAGAACCTCGACGGCACCTGGGAGAAGGTCCCGCCGCAGACCACCGACGAGGTGTGCGAGACCTGCGCCGCGCCGATGACCGTCAAGCGCGGCCGGTTCGGCTCGTTCCTGGCGTGCACGCGCTACCCCGACTGCAAGACGACCAAGCCGATCTCGCTCGGCGTGAAGTGCCCGAAGCCGGGTTGCGGCGGGTTCCTCGCCGAGAAGCGGTCGCGCCGCGGCAAGCCGTTCTACGGCTGCTCGAACTGGGCGAAGAAGCAGTGCGACTTCGTCGCGTGGGACAAGCCGATCCCGCAGCCGTGCCCGACCTGCAACGCGAAGTTCGTGCTGAAGAAGGAGACCAAGCGCGGGATCATGCTGCGCTGCATGGAGTGCGACTGGAAGAGCGAGGGCTCCGACGAGGCCGAGGGCGAGAACGCCGCATGAGTGCGGCGCTCGGCTAGCGATGCCGGACTCGGGTGACGTTACGGTCGTCGGCGGCGGCATGGCCGGCAGCGAGGCCGCGTGGCAACTCGCCGAGGCCGGCTTCGAGGTCAACCTCGTCGAGATGAAGCCGGTCGCGATGTCGCCGGCGCACCAGAGCCCGCTGTTCGGCGAGCTGGTGTGCTCGAACTCCCTGCGCAGCGATGATCCGGTCGCGCCCGCGGGCCTGTTGAAGGACGAGCTGCGGCGCTGCGGCTCGCTCGTGATCGCGTGCGCCGATCAGCATCGCGTGCCCGCGGGCCAGGCGCTCGCGGTCGAGCGCTTCGGGTTCGCGCGCACGATCACGCGCCGGCTCGCGCTCCATCCGCGGATCCGGATCGAGCGCCGGCGGCTGGACGAGCTGCCCGATCATCCGGTGATCGTCGCGACCGGGCCGCTGACCGAGGGCGAGCTCGGCCGCGTGATCATGCGCGAGCTCGGTGGCGACCGGATGTACTTCTACGACGCGATCGCGCCGATCGTCGCGGCCGACTCGATCGATTGGGACCGCGCGTTCCGGCAGTCGCGGTGGGACCGCGACGAGGCCTCGCCGGAGCGGAGGCCGCGCACGCCGAAGGGCGAGCCGCTGCCCGAGATCTCCGAGGACCGCGCGGCCGGCGGCGATACCGGCGTCGGAGACTACGTCAACTGCCCGTTGAACAAGCTCGAGTACGAGGCGTTCGTCGCCGCGGTCAACGCGGGCCGGAAGATCCTGCCGCGGGACTTCGAGGAGCCGCGCTACTTCGAGAGCTGCATGCCGATCGAGGTGATGGCGGAGCGCGGCCCCGAGACCCTGCGGTTCGGGCCGATGCGGCCGATCGGTCTGCGCGATCCGCGCACCGGCCATCGCCCGTGGGCGGTCGTCCAGCTCCGTCCGGAGAATCGCTATCGCACCGCGTACAACCTGGTCGGATTCCAGACCCGGCTCGCCTATCCCGAGCAACAGAAGATCTTCCAGATGGTACCCGGGCTCGAGCGGGCCGAGTTCTTGAGGTTTGGCTCGATCCACCGCAACACGTACATCGATGCGCCGGCGCGGCTCGGCCCGCGGTTCGAGCTCAAGACGCGCCCGCACGTGCGGTTCGCGGGCCTGCTGACCGGTGTCGAGGGCTACATCGAGTCGTGCGCGATGGGCCTGGTCGTCGCGTGGCTGCTCGCGGGAGAGCTGCGCGGCGGCGCGCTCGAACCACCGCCACCGACCACGATGCTCGGTGGCCTGTACCAGCACGTCACCGCGCCGCGCGACGACGGCTACAAGTACGGCCCGACCAACGTCAACTACGGCCTGTTGCCGCCGCTACCGGGCGTGCGCAAGGACAGCCGCAAGCAGCGCATGGCGGAGCGCGCGCGCGAGGACCTCGGGGCGTGGCTCGCTCATTCGCGCAGCACGAGCTCGGCCTTCGCGAGCGTCGCCTTGCCCGACACCAGCGTCACCGTGTAGGTCGTGCCGGCCACGAACCCCGGCGGTCTCGGTCGGCGTGAAGTGACCGGAGCCTACCGCGTGCTACCGTCGCGGCGTGCAGCGATTACTGGGCAAGTACGCGCTCGTCACCGGCGGCGCGACCGGCATCGGCGCGGCGTGCGCGCGCGCGCTCGCGGACGAAGGCGCGGCGGTGCTGGCGTGCAGCCGGCGGTTGCGCGATGGCGGGCCGCCCGGCGCCGCGCCCGTGCAGGTGCCGAAGCACGGCGAGGTCGGGCTCGCTCACCTCGATGTCACCGACGAGGCGGAGGTCCGCGCACGGATCGACGCGCTGCCCGAGCTCGACCTCCTGGTGTGCGCCGCGGGGGTCAGCACGTTCAAGCCGATCCTCGACACCTCGGTCGCGGAGCTGCGCGACATGCTCGACTCGCACGTCGTCGGCACGTTCACGTGCGTCCGCGAGGCGCTGCGCCGGATGCAGCCGCGCCGGCACGGCCACATCGTCACGATCGGATCGCACGTCGTGGAGCAGGCGTTCCCCGAGTGCGGCGGCTACACCGCGGCGAAGATGGGGCAGCTCGGCCTCGCCCGCGTGCTCGCCGCCGAGGCGCGGCCGTTTGGCATTCGCGTCACCTCGTTGCTCGCGGGCGCGACCGACACGCCGATCTGGGACGACCGCCCGGGCTTCGACCGCACCCAGATGATGCGGCCGGAGGACCTCGCGAGCTTCCTGGTCGCGATCGTCGCGCGCCCCGGCATCTCCGTCGAAGAAGTTGTCGTGCGCCCGCCCGCGGGCGCATTGTAGCGGCGTGGACTGGGACTCCGCGCTCGCCGCGTTCGAGGCATACCTCGCGATCGAGCGCGCGTACTCGCCCAGGACCGTCGAGGTCTACCTGCGCGATGTGGCGGCGCTGCGCGCCCACCTGGTCGCGAAGCGCGGCCCGACCAAGCCAGAGCTGCCGCTCGCCAAGCTGTCCGCGCTCGATATCCGCAGCCAGCTCGCGGCGTTGTTCGGGGAGAACGGCGCTGCCACGATCGCGCGCAAGCTGTCGAGCGTGCGCGCGTTCTGCCGGTTCCTGGTCAAGCGCGGCGTGATCGCCGGCAACCCGGGCGCGGCGATCCGCGGGCCGAAGAAGCCCAAGGGGCTGCCGCGCGCGCTCGTCGTCGACGAGGCGGTGGCCCTGGTCGAGGTGCCGCTCAAGATCGGCCGGACCAGCCACCGCACGCTGGCGGCCCACGAGCAGCACCGTCACGACCTGTTGCGGATCCGCGATGCGGCGCTGATGGACCTGATCTACGCGACCGGGCTGCGCGTCTCGGAGGCGTGCGGGCTCGATCTCACCGATCTCGACACCGGCCGCTACCAGATGCCGATCGTGCTGGTAAGGCACGGCAAGGGCAACAAGTCCCGCGAGGTCCCGCTCGTCGATCAGGCCTACGCCGCGGTGAAGCGCTACCTCGCGGTGCGTGGGGAGCTCGTTGCACACCCAGGCGCGTCCGGCGCGGCGCTGTTCGTCAACGCGCAGGGCGAACGGCTGACCCCGCGCTCGGTGCAGCGCATGGTCAAGCGCTGGACGATCGCGGGCGGTATCTACGCGGCCGCGACCCCGCACAGCCTGCGCCACTCGTTCGCGACCCACCTGCTCGACGAGGGCGCCGATCTGCGCTCGATCCAGGAGCTGCTCGGCCATGCGAGCCTGTCGTCGACGCAGATCTACACGAAGGTGTCGCTCGAGCACCTGATGAAGGTCTACGACGACGCCCATCCGCGCGCCCACGCCAGCACGAAGAAGGTCCGCTAGCGACCTGGACCGTGCGCGCCGGCGTGCCGGTGTGCTACGAACGCTGCGTGCAGCCCGAGATCCACTCGACGACGATTTTGTCGGTGCGCCGCGGCAACCACGTCGTCGTCGCCGGCGACGGTCAGGTCACGCTCGGCAATACCGTCGTGAAGGGTGGGGCGAAGAAGGTCCGCCGGTTGGGCGATGGCCGCGCGATCGGTGGGTTCGCCGGCTCGGCCGCCGACGGCATCGCGCTGTTCGAGCGGCTCGACGAGAAGCTCCAGGCCCAGCGCAGCCCGCTGCGGCGCGCCGCGGTCGATCTCGCGAAGGAGTGGCGCACCGATCGTGCGCTGCGCCGGCTCGAGGCGATGCTGGTGGTCGCCGATGCCGACAACACGTTCATCTTGAGCGGCTCGGGCGACGTGATCGAGCCCGACGACGGGATCTGCGCGATCGGCTCCGGTGGCAGCTATGCGCTCGCCGCGGCACGGGCGCTGTTGCGCCACACCGAGCTCGGCCCGCGCGCGATCGCCGAGAGCGCGATGGTGATCGCGGCCGACATCTGCATCTACACGAACACGACCCTCACGATCGAGGAGCTCATGCCATGAAGGAAGACGCATCGCTGACCCCGGCGAAGATCGTCGGCGAGCTCGATCGCTACATCGTCGGCCAGCACGACGCCAAGCGCGCGGTCGCGGTCGCCATGCGCAATCGCTGGCGCCGGCAGCAGGTGAGCGGCGATCTGCGCGACGAGATCGCGCCCAAGAACATCATCATGATCGGGCCGACCGGCGTCGGCAAGACCGAGATCGCGCGGCGGCTCGCGCGCCTCGCGCGTGCGCCGTTCCTGAAGGTCGAGGCGTCGAAGTTTACCGAGGTTGGCTACGTCGGTCGCGACGTCGATTCGATCGTCCGCGACCTCGTCGAGGTCTCGGTCAAGCTCGTGCGCGACGAGGAGGCTCAGAAGGTCCGGGGCCGCGCGAAGGAGGCCGCCGAGGAGCGCATGCTCGACCTGCTGCTGCCGCGCGGCCGGTCGTTCACCGATCGGCCGGGCGAGACGAGCACCGCGATCGACACCAGCCGCGAGAAGCTGCGGACGATGCTGCGCGACGGCAAGCTCGACGATCGCGAGCTCGAGGTCGAGCTCGCCGACGAGTCGAACCCGCTGATGTCGGTGCTCGGCGGACAGCCCGGCATCGACGAGAACGCGCTCAGTGGCCTCAAGGACATGCTCGGTTCGTTCGGCCGCAAGACCAAGCGCCAGAAGCTGAAGGTCCCGGTCGCGTGGCGCGCGCTCACCGAGCAAGAGGTCGACAAGCTGATCGATCAAGAGGCCACGACCCGCGAGGCGGTCTACCGGGCCGAGAACGCCGGCATCGTGTTCATCGACGAGATCGACAAGATCGCGACGAAGGCCGAGCGCCACGGGGCCGATGTCTCGCGCGAGGGCGTGCAGCGCGACCTGTTGCCGATCGTCGAGGGCTCGACCGTGACGACCAAGTACGGGCCGGTGAAGACCGACCACGTCCTGTTCATCGCCGCCGGCGCGTTTCACACGGCAAAGCCGAGCGACCTGATCCCCGAGCTCCAGGGGCGGTTTCCGATCCGGGTCGAGCTCACGCCGCTGACCGCGCCCGACTTCGTGCGGATCTTGACCGAGCCGGCCAACGCGCTGACCAAGCAGTATGCGGCGTTGCTCGCGACCGATCAGATCACGATCGAGTGGACGCCCGAGGCGATCGCCGAGCTCGCGCAGATCGCGGCCGAGGTCAACCAGCGCACCCACGACATCGGCGCGCGCCGGCTGCACACGGTGCTCGAGCGCCTGCTCGACGACCTGTTGTTCAACGCTCCGGACATCGGGACCCAGACGATTCCGATCACGCCCAGCTACGTGCGCGAGCGGCTCGGCGAGCTCGTCGCCGACGAAGATCTCGCGCGCTATATCCTCTGAGCGCGACGACTGGTGGTACACCCACCTCGTGCCGACGCAAGCTGATCTCCTCTCGCTCGCCGATCACGTCCTGCTCAAGAACTATCGCCAGCAGCCGATCGTGCTCGAGCGTGGCCGGGGCTGCGAGGTCTGGGACAAGGCGGGCACGCGCTATCTCGACTTCACCGCCGGCATCGCGGTGTGCGGCCTCGGGCACGTTCACCCGGGGTTCACCGCGCGCGTGACCGAGCAGCTCGGCAAGCTCGTCCACGTCTCGAACCTCTACTTCAACGATCAGCAACTGTTCGCCGCGAAGGCGATCACCGATCACTCGTTCGCGAAGCGGGTGTTCTTCTGTAACTCCGGCGCCGAGGCGAACGAGGCCGCGCTCAAGCTCGCGCGCCGCTATCAAGCGATCGTCGCCGGCCAGCCGCACCGCACCACGTTCGTCTCGACGATCAACTCGTTCCACGGCCGGTCGTTCGCGACGGTGTCGATCACCGGGCAGGCCAAGTATCGCGAGGGCTTTGGCCCGATGGTCGGCCCCGTCGAGTTCATCCCGTACAACGATCTCGAGGCCGCCGCACGCGTGCTCGAGCAGCGCACCGCGTGCGCGATCATCGTCGAGCCGATCCAGGCCGAGGGCGGCATCATCCCCGCGGCGCCGGGCTACCTCGCGGGGCTGCGCCGGCTGTGCGACGACACCGGCACGCTGCTGATCTTCGACGAGGTCCAGACCGGCGTCGGTCGCACCGGTCGGTGGTTCGGGCATCAGCATGATGGCGTCGAGCCCGACGTGATGTCGCTCGCGAAGGGGCTCGGAGGTGGGATCCCGATCGGCGCGCTCGCCGCGAGCGAGAAGGCCGCCGCGGGCCTCGCGTTCCACGCGGGGAGCGCGGTGCCGCACGCCTCGACGTTTGGCGGCAACCCGCTCGCGTGCGCCGCGGCCGCCGCGGTGTTCGACATCATCGAGACCGAGGGGCTGATCGAGCGCGTCGCGCAGGCCGGGCAGTACCTCGCTCAGCGCCTCGCCGAGCTCGTCGCGGAGTTCCCGGGCCACGCCATCGAGGTCCGCGGCCGCGGCCTGCTGCAGGGGCTCGTCGTCGCGAACGCACCGGGCAATGTCACGGCCGCCTGCCGCGGGAAGGGCCTGCTGTGCTCGGTCGCCGGCGACAAGGTCGTGCGGTTCGCGCCGCCGTTCATCGTGTCGCGCGAGCAGCTCGACGAGGCGGTGGGGATCCTGCGTACGGTCCTGGCCGAGGGGGCCGGCAAGTGAGCGGGCGAGCGCGCCCCGCGCGATGCGGCGTGGAGCTCGTCGGCGGAGGCCGGCGATGACCGCGGCGCGCGGCTTCCTCACGCTCGGCGACATCCCGGCGGATCGCTGGCCCGCGATCTTCGATCGCGCCGACGAGCTCAAGCGCGAGCGCATCCAGACCACGCTCAAAGGGATGTCGGTCGCGCTGGTGTTCGAGAAAGCGTCGACGCGCACGCGGGTGTCGTTCGAGGTCGGGGTCTACGAGCTCGGCGGCCACGCCGTGGTGCTGAACGCCCAAGGTTCGCAGATCGCGCGTGGCGAACCGATCGAGGACACCGCGCGCGTCCTGTCCGGCTACTGCCAGATGATCGTGATCCGCACGTTCGGCCAGGATCGCGTCGCGCAGCTCGCGCGCTTCGCGTCCGTCCCGGTGGTCAACGGGCTCTCCGATCAACACCACCCGTGTCAGGTCGCGACCGATCTGTTCACCGTGCGCGAGCACTTCGGCTCGATCGCCGACCAGCGCTACGCGTGGGTGGGCGATGGCAACAACATGGCGAACTCGTGGATCGAAGCGGCGGGCCTGTTCGGCCTCGAGCTCGCGCTCGCGTGCCCCGACGGGTTCGCGCCCGATACCCAGCTGGTCGCGCTCGCGCGTGATCGCCAGCGCAGCTCCGGACGCGGCTCGCTCACGCTGACCGCGGATCCGAAGGTCGCCGTGGCCGGGGCGACCGTGATCTCGACCGACGTGTGGGCCTCGATGGGCCAGGAGGACGAGGCCGCGGCACGCCGCGCCGCGTTCGCCGGGTTCTGCGTCGACGGGAGGCTGCTCGCCCAGGCCGGCGAACGGGCGGTGGTGCTGCACTGCCTCCCCGCACATCGCGGCGAGGAGATCACGGGCGAGGTCCTCGATGGCCCGCGCTCGCTCGCCTGGATCCAGGCGGCGAACCGGTTGCCGATCGGCAAGGCCATCCTCGAGGCGGTCCTGTAAGGTAGGATTAGCTGTGAGCGCGGTACCGCCCTCGATCGGTGGGCTCGGGTCGACGCAGCTGAAGCTGCGCGCGAGCCCGGGCTTCGATCCGTTGAAGGCGAAGGTCCTCCCCGAGGAGTACTTCCTGTTCTCGCGGTTCGACGGCGCGCAGACGCTGCGCGACGTCTTGCTCGAGAGCGGACTTCCGATCGATCGGGCGATCCAGATCGTGATGAAGCTGCGCTCGCTCGGCGCGTTGTTGTTGCCGTCCGAGACCCAGCCGCGAGCGACGGCCGGGGCTGCCCCGACCGATCCGCAGGATCCGACCGAGCGCCTGCCGCTGCGAACCTCCCCGTCGGGGAGAGCGTCCGAGTGGATCGCGGCCTCGGGGGGCGACGCGACCGAGAAGCTCCACACCCGCACCGCCGCCGGCTCGCAGCCGCCGCAGCTCGACACGACGCTGCCGGAGCCCAGTCCCGCCGAGCTCGACGCCCTGGCCGAGCCCAATACGCTGACCGAACCACAACGCCGCCAGATCCTCGCGATGGCGCGCCTCCTCGACAAACGCGATCCGTGGGCGCTGCTCGGCGTGTCCCACGACGCCGACGCCAGGACGCTCAAGCGCGCATACTTCAAGCTGTCGAAGGACATCCACCCCGATCGCTTCTTCGGCAAGCCGCTGGGGAGCTTCGCGGCTCGGTTGGCGACGGTGTTCGAGGCGATGACCCGTGCGTACGAGCGGCTGACCAACCCCGACAAGTCCGGGCGGTACGCCGTCGGCCAGCCGATCGCCGAGACCGCCCAGTCGCCGGAGGAGTACGCGGCCGAGCTGTTCGAGCGCGGCTGCGCCCTCGAGGTCGCCGGCGACGCGCTCGAGGCGATGAAGCTGTTCTCCGCTGCGATTCGCCTCGACGGCCAGACCAAATACCTGCGCCGGTCCGCGACCTGCGCGCTCGCCGCCGGCCAGCCTCGCACCGCCCTGGAGCACGCGAAGAAGGCCCAGACCCGCTCGCCGAGCGATCCCTCGCTGGCGCGCCTGCTCGCGACGGCGTTCAAGGCCTGCGGCAAGCTCGCGGATGCCGAGGAGGTCCTCGTGATGGCGATGGCGTTGAAGAGCGAGAACGACGTCCTTGGGGGCGAGCTTCGCAACGATCTCGCCGAAGTACGGCGCTTGCTGAATAGCTGAATTCCAGGCGTTAGACTGGCGGATCCTCCGAAAACGGAGAGAAAATGCTCGCTGCATGGCCACTGAGAAGGTGATCGGCATCGACCTGGGCACGACCAATTCGTGCGTGGCGATCGTCGAAGATGGAACCCCGTCCGTGATCCCGAATCGCGGCGGCTACAAGACGACGCCGTCGATGGTCGCGATCGCCGAGAACGGGAAGCGGTTGGTCGGGCATATCGCCAAGCGCCAAGCGATCACGAACGCGGAGAACACGGTCTATGCCGCGAAGCGGCTGATCGGCCGCAAGTGGGGCTCGGCCGCGGTACGCAGCTCGCTCGAGATCATGCCGTACCGGATCGTCGAAGGTCCGCACGACGACGTCCGCATCATGCTGCGCGACCAGGTGTTCAGCGTGCCCGAGGTCTCCGCGTACATCCTCCAGGAGATGAAGCTGATCTCCGAGGAGTATCTCGGCGAGGAAGTGTCCAAGGCGGTCGTCACCGTCCCCGCATACTTCAACGACGGCCAGCGCCAGGCGACCAAGGACGCCGGACGGATCGCAGGCCTCGACGTCATCCGCATCATCAACGAGCCGACCGCCGCGGCGCTTGCATACGGGTTCGGGCGCAACGTCGAGCGCAAGGTCGCGGTCTACGACCTCGGCGGCGGTACGTTCGATATCTCGATCCTCGAGATCGGCAACGGCGTGTTCGAGGTCATCTCGACGGCCGGCGATACGTTCCTCGGCGGCGAGGACTTCGATCGGCGGATCATCGATTGGCTGGTGTTCGGCTTCGAGAAGCAGCACGGCATCGACCTGCGCAAGGACAAGATGGCGCTACAGCGCCTCAAGGACGTGGCCGAGAAGGCCAAGTGCGAGCTGTCGTCGGTCAAGGAGACCGAGATCAACCTGCCGTTCATCATCTCGACCGGCCGCAACGAGGCGCTGCACCTGCAGACCATGCTGTCGCGCGACAAGCTCGAGGAGCTCACCAGCGATCTGGTCGAGCGGACGATCGAGATCTGTGCGCGCACGCTCGAGGAGGCCGAGATCCAAAAGAATCAGATCGAGGACGTCGTGCTGGTCGGTGGCATGACCCGCATGCCCCGCGTGCAGCAGGCGTGCGCCGAGTTCTTCGGCCTCGAGCCGTGCAAGGGCGTCCATCCCGACGAGGTGGTCGCGCTCGGTGCGGCGATCCAAGGTGCCGCCCTCACCGATGACAAGAGTGACATCTTGCTGCTCGATGTCACGCCGCACTCGCTGGGCATCATGATCGTCGGCGGCTACTTCCATAAACTGATCGAGCAGAACGCGACGGTGCCGACCTCGGCGTCGCACACGTTCACGACCGTGAAGGACAACCAGACCTCGGTGAAGATCCTCGTGCTGCAAGGCGAGAGCGATCGCGCCGAGGAGAACGAGTTGCTCGGCGAGTTCGTGCTGACGGGCCTGCGGCGCGCGCAGCGCGGCGAGGTCGAGATCGAGGTCCAGTTCCACATCTCGGCCGATGGCATCGTGTCGGTCAAGGCGAAGGACCTCGAGACCGGCCTCGAGCAATCGATCACCGTGACCGCGACCTCGGGCCTGACCGAGGACGAGATCAAGAAGATGATCGACCAGAACAAGGACTACATGGTCGAGGTGCGCAGCGGCCAGGAGTTCGACAAGGCCCGCCACCAGGCCGAGAAGTCACTCGAGGAGATCGAGTCACTGTTCCCCCAGGTCACGGACATCATCGCGGGCTCCGATTTCGGTCAAGACGCGGTCAAGAAGGCCCGCGCGGTGGTCGAGCGGACGCGCCAGTCGATCGCCGCGAAGGATCTCACCTCGCTCTCGGACGCTACCGAGGCGCTCAATCGCACGCTGAACATGTTCCGCGGCGTTGTCTCGAAGACCCGCGGGTAAGCTGACCCTGTGGGACCTGCGGCCGACATCGATCGCCTGATCGAGGAGGGCTTGAACCGCTACGGTACAGGCGACCTCGATGGCGCACTCCTCGTGTGGGAGCAGGCGCTCGCGATCGATCCGGACAACGCACAGGCCTCCAGCTACGTCGATTACGTCCGCCTCAACTACGAGGTCCTGCACCACGATGGCGGGCTCGGCGTGATCACCGACAGTGGTGCGCCGTTCGGGATCGAGGCCGAGCCCGAGTACATCATCGAGATCTCGCACGGCGAGATCGGGCCCGGCGAGGCGCTCCATCCGCCGCTGTACATGGACCCGACCGACGAGGGCTGGTTCATCGAGGAAGAGCAAACCCGCGAGTTGCACGCCCGGACCCGGTCGGGCGGTCAGGTCGAGATCTTGGCCCTGCCGGCGAAGGAGATCGAGATCGAGGCCGACGAGCCGCCCGAGCTCGAGCTCGCGCCACCGGGTCCGCAGCGCGCACCATCCGCCGACCTCAACTTCGATTCGGCGACGCGCGAGTACGGCAGCGACGCGCGCGCGCCGAAGCCTCCGCAACGCGAGACCCCGAACGATTTTCTCGAGGAGCCGAGCTCGTTTCGGCCCGAGGCCACGCCGGCTGGCTTCAGCAATCTCGACACCGAGATCCGCAAGCGTGACCTCGGGTTCGTGCAGCCGACCCAAGTTCCGTTCGAGGCAGCGATCACGGCAGCGCGGCTCGGTGCGCCCACGGGCCGCCCGAGGCCGGAGGAACGATCGGGTGGCGAGCCGGCGCAGCTCGAGGTTCGGCTGCGTACGCCGAGCGCTTCCCCACCGGTGCAGCCGGCCGCGCCGGTCGAGCCGAGCGCCGCGGGTGACCTCGAGCGCGGCGACGCGGGGCGTGGCGAGCCGACGACCAGTCAGCTCGGCAAGACCGCGCGCGGGATTCCGCCGGTGTCGCGCACGCCGGCGCCCTCGCACGCGCCGCCGTTGCAGACACCGGTCGCGCGCACGACGTCCGAGGATGATCTGATCAAGTCGCTGCCGAGCCCGCGCCGGATGACGCCGCTGCGCGGATCGCAGCCGCCGCCGCTGCTCGACCCCGCGTCGCGGATCCCGACGCGCGAGTTGCCCGAAAAGACGCGTCCGCCCGCCGCGTCGCCGACCGATCGTGCGGAGACCACGCAAGGCGGCGACGACGACGACATCGCGTTGCCGAGCGCGTCGACCCGTGACCTCGGCTTGCGCCCGATCGGCGAGAACGACTTCGCGGTCAGTGCGCCGACGCGCGACCTCGGGCTACGCATGCCGGATGTGGCGGGCGGCGCGGGCCGCGCGGAGCCGGTCGCGTCGAAGCGGCCACCCTCGGTGTTTCCCGACGAGGACGCACCGACGCGCCAGAGCGATGCGCGCCAGTTCCGCGAGGAGCACTCGACCCAGAAGCTCACGGCGTTCAAGAAGGACAAGGACACCGGCGGTGCGAGCGACGGGACGCGCCACGACATCGTGCTGCCGTTCGATCCGATCGACGCGCGCACCGCGCAGGTCCTCGAGGCGATCGAGCCCCCAGGAGGCGAGCCCGGCGGCGAGACCAAGGAGGATCGTACCCGGCGCCGGATCACGGCGCTGATCGAGCGCTCGACCGCCTGGAGTGTCGCAGGCGAGCTCGACAAGGCGGTCGCGGCCGTCGACCTCGCGTTGTCCGAGGATCCGGATACGGCGCTCGCGCAGAAGCTGATCCATCGCAACCGCGACGCGATCATGAGCGTCTTCCAGCTGTTCCTCGGCGACCTCGAGCGTCAGCCCCAGCTCTCGCGCCCGCTCCACGAGCTCGCCGCCGCACCGATCAGCCCGCGCGCGGCCTTCTTGTTGTCGCGGATCGACGGCACCCTCACGATCGACGAAGTCCTCGACGTCTCGGGGATGCCGCGGCTCGAGGCGTATCGTCACCTGTGCCAGCTGTTCCTGCGCGGCATCCTGCGCTAGCGTCCCCCTCATGTCGGACGTACGTAAGGTGGTGTTGGCTTACTCCGGTGGCCTCGATACGAGCGTCGCGGTGCGCTGGATCATCGAGCGCTACGGCTGCGAGGTCGTGTGCTTCTGCGCCGATGTTGGCCAGGACGAGGACCTCGAGGCCGCGCGCCAGAAGGCGCTCGCCGTTGGTGCGACCAAGGCCGTCGTGCGCGACCTCCGCAACGAGTTCGTCAAGGACTACGTGTGGCCGGCGTTGCGCGCCGGTGCGCTGTACGAAGGTCAGTACCTGCTCGGCACGGCGCTCGCGCGCCCCTGCATCGGGCGCGGCCTCATGGAGGCCGCCGAGGCCGAGGGGGCCGACGCGATCGCGCACGGCTCGACCGGCAAGGGCAACGATCAGGTGCGCTTCGAGCTCGCCGCGTACCACTTCCGGCCCGGCATCAAGATCATCGCGCCCTGGCGCGAGTGGGAGTTCAAGGGCCGCAAGGAGCTGATCGAGTACACCAAGACGCACTCGATCCCGATCGAGGCGACGGTCGACAAGCCCTACTCGGTCGACCGCAACCTGTTGCACACGAGCTACGAGGGTGGCGTGCTCGAGGATCCGTGGAAGGAACCAGATCCGAAGATGTTCCAGCGCACGCGCGATCCGCGCGAGGCACCGAACGAGCCCCGCGTGATCGAGATCGACTATGCGAAGGGCGACGCGGTGGCGATCGATGGCCACAAGCTGGATCCGGTCACGCTCCTGGCCAAGCTCAACCAGATCGCGGGCGAGCACGGCGTCGGCCGCGTCGACCTCGTCGAGAATCGCTACGTCGGTATGAAGTCGCGCGGCGTCTACGAGACGCCCGGTGGCAGCGTCCTGCACGCCGCGCGCGCCGCGGTCGAATCGATCACGCTCGACCGCGAGGTGCTGCGGCTGCGCCAGGACCTGATGCCACGCTACGCGGCTCTGGTCTACAACGGCTTCTGGTTCGCACCGGAGCGCGAGGCGATGCAGCGGCTCGTCGACGATATCGCAGGAGCGATCACGGGCACCGCGCGGCTGCGCCTGTACAAGGGTGGCATCACGGTCCTGGGCCGCAAGGCGCCGCACAGCCTGTATCGGCCGGATATCGTCACCTTCGAACAGGACACGGTCTACGACCAGCGCGACGCGCAGGGCTTCATCAAGCTCAACGCGCTGCGGATCCGGATCCGGAGCGAGCTCGGCAAGTGAGCCGGCCGGGATGATCGTCACGCGTGTCACGAACGCCATCGCGGCGCGCATCGGGGTGCATGCCGCGCAGCTGCGCGTCGTCGACGGCGCCGATCGCGGCCTCGAGATCGACCTGCCGGCCGCCGGGGTCGTGATCGGCACCGAAAAGACCTGCGACGTCGTGGTCAAGGACGCGTTCGTGTCGCGCCGGCACTGCTCGATCGCGCCGGTGGCCAACGGCTTCCAGATCACCGACCTCGGCTCGCGCAACGGCACGGTGATCGACGGCGTCGCGGTCGGCAAGGTCGTCGCACCGCCCGGCGTCGCGCTGCGGATCGGCAAGACGCTCGTGCAACTCTTGCCGGCCGACGAGGTCGTCGCGATCCCACCGTCGACCCGCGAGCAGTTCGGCGGCCTCTACGGCGGCTCGATCGCGATGCGCCAGGTGTTCGCCATCCTCGAGCGCGCGGCGAAGTCGAGCGCGCCGGTGCTGTTCCTGGGCGAGAGCGGCACCGGCAAGGAATTGATGGCACGCGGCGTTCACGATCACTCGCCGCGCAAGGACGGTCCATTCGTCGTGTTCGACTGCGGGGCGAGCACCGACAGCCTGATCGAGAGCGACCTGTTCGGCCACACCAAGGGCGCGTTCACGGGCGCCGCGACCGAGCGGGTCGGCGCGTTCGCGGCCGCACACGGCGGCACGCTGTTCCTCGACGAGATCGGCGATCTCCCGGTCGGGCTCCAGCCCAAGCTGTTGCGCATGCTCGAGGCCGGGGAGGTCATGCCGCTCGGCGGTCGCAAGAGCGAGCGGTACGACGTGCGCATCGTCGCGGCCACGCACCGCGACGTCTACGCCGAGGTCGCGCGCGGTGGCTTCCGCGGCGACCTCTATTACCGGCTCGCCGTCGTCGAGGTCCACGTACCGCCGCTGCGCCAACGCAAGGAGGATGTCGCGGCGCTGGTCGCGATGTTCCTCGCGCGCGCCGGCGCATCGCAGCTCGCGGACCAGGTCGGCGGCGCCGCGCTCGCGCGGCTCGAGCACTATCAC
>JBDTEH010000150.1:0-3888 GCA_039922635.1 Kofleriaceae bacterium
GACGCGACCGGGCAGCGACCCGGGCAGCGACCCGGGCAGCGACCCGGGCAGCGACGCGCGCAGCGACCCGTGCAGCGACTCGATGATCGCGCTGACCGCGTGGGCCTGCTCCTGGGTCGGCGTGGGGCTCGAGGTCGGCTTGAGCGCATCGCCGATCGGCGCGGCATCGAGCGCCGCCTCGCGCTCGGTCGTGCGGACGAGACCGACCTTCTCGAGCTCGCGGATCGCGGCTGCCGCGTTCGCGACCCCGAGGTCGTGGACCGTGCGCGCGCCCTCGGCGATCGCCTCGATCACGGCGAGCCGCTTCGGCGCGCGCGCCGCGGCAGCGCGCGCTTGGTCGAGCGGGACGGCGAGCTCGACGACGCGCTCGCGCTTGAGCCGCGTGCGCGCGGCCTCGCGCTCGTCGAGCTCGGTGACCCAGCCCTGCTCGATCAACGGAGCGAAGCCCTTCCGGACCGTCGCAGGGAGCGCGGCCGTCGCGATCGGTCCGCCCTCGAGCCGCCCGAGCAGCGCGCGCGCCTTTGGCGGCAACGCACCGGCGAGGATCGCCTCGCCCGCCGCGGTCAGCGCGAGCATGCGGCGCGCCTTCACGCCGCTGCCGGCGGGCAGCGCCGCCTTGATCACCTCGCCCGGGGCCGCCTCGTAGTAGCTCGCGATCCACAGGCACAGCTCGACGAGCTCGGTCGACAGCGCCGGCTCGTCATCGAGCACGTCGGCGAGGTCGATCAGCTTCTTGACCTCCGGCGGTGGCGGCGTGCCGGCCCGCGCGATCACGCCGGTGATCTGCTTGCCGCCGAATCGCACCAGCACGCGGGCCCCGACCTTCGCGGTCGCCGCGAACCGTGCGGGCACGCGATAGTGATAGGCGCCCGGAACCGCGACGGTCACCAGGACCTCGACCGTGTCGAGGCGAACCGCGGCTCGCGCCGGTACGTCGCTGGCTAGCGCAAGCGCTGGCGCCGGCGCCGGCACCGGCATCGTCCCGGTGGAGACCTTCGGCGAGGCGGTGCTCGGCGGGGTTGGATCGGGGCCGGTCACGGACGGTGGACCTTACCACCGGCGTCGGACACCCCTCGGCTGCGCCCCGAGGAGGCGGGACGTGCTCGGGGCGCATGACGGGATCGGGCCCGAGCGACACCGGCGATCTCCGTGCACGTCCAGCTACCCATCCGGCTACGATGATGCCTCGTGAGCGACAAGCCCTTCGCACCATCGGCGCGCCGGCTCGCGCTCGCGCGCCAGGCTGGGCTGACCGCGGCGAGCCCCGTGCTGGTCGCGGGCCTGGCGATGGCGGCGGCCGCGGTTGCGGTCGTCGTGGTGGCCGCGGGACGCTCGGCGCTCGGCGCCGCGGTGACCGCCGCCTGTACGTTTGGCGACGGCGGCGAACCGCGTCGATCGCTCGAGTCCGCAGCGCTCCCGCGTGCGGTGCTGGCGCTGGCCGCGCCGATCCTCGCGGCCGCCGCGCTCGCCGCCGTGGTCGCGCACCTCGCGCAGACCCGCGCGTTGTGGCTGCCGCGCCGGCGGATCGATCACGCGCCCGCGATCGATCGCGGCCCGGCGGCCCGGGCCCGCGGCGCGGCGTTCGATCTACTCGCGGTCGCGATCGCCGGAGCGGTCGCGTTCGGGTGGCTGTGGCTGTTCGCGCCGCGGCTCGCGCGGCTCGTCGAGCTCGAGCCGCGCGAGATGCTGGTCGCCTGCGGTGCGCTCGGCGCCAACCTGGTCGCGGCGCTCGCCTGTACGTGGATCGCGATCGGGGTACTCGACGCGCTCGCACGCCACGTCGAGCTCGGCCACGCACTCGCGATGACGACGACCGAGAAGCGCGAGGACGATCGCCTATCGTCCGCGGATCCGCGCTGGGCGCGCCAGCGCGCGCTCGCCGCCGGTGACGCAACCCGCGAAGGTCTCGCGTTGTCGAACGCGGTCGCCGCATGTGCGGTCGTGATCCTCGGCGACGACCTCGCCGTCGCGATCGCCTGGGACGCGACCCGCCGCCCGATCCCGACCCGCGTCGCGGTCGGCCGTCGCGCGCGGGCCACGCAGCTGGTCGGCCTCGCACGCCGCCATCGCCTCCCGGTGCACCGCGACCCCGCGCTCGCGCGCGCGCTCGGCGACGGCGAAGGGCCGGTGCCCGACACCCGCTGGCGCGACCTCGCCGACGTGCTCGTCGCCGTGCGTCACGCCGCGTCGTGACGGGGCACCCGCCGCCGCGCGACGTTCGTCAGCGCCGCCGCGATTCGCTGCACCAGGGCGCCGCGGTGCAGCGGTGCCCTGGACCTACCCGTCGCGCTTCGCACGATCTGGCCGGCGTCCGACGAGGTTCGGCCAGAGGTGTCCACCGTGCGGACAGCTCGGACAGCGAGGCGCGCGAGGTCGCGGGCTTACGCGTGGCACGCAGGATGCTTGTGGCGCGGCGCATGACCGACCGAATCACAGCCTTCGATACCGATGAATTCGAGCTCCTGTTCTCCGAGGCCGACCAGCGACCGGCGACGCCGGCAACCACCGCGTTATCCGGCGCCTTCGCCGCGTGCCTGCCCCGAGGCGTCGAGCTCGCGATCGGAGATGACGACCGCGAGGTCGAGCTCGCGGTCGGAGACGACGACCGCGAGACCGAGCTCGCGGCGTCTCCGATCGCCCGCGATCGTACCGTCGCGCGCGTCGGGCTCGCCACACACTCGGCCCCACGTCGGGCCGACGCGGCGCGCCCCGCGTCCCCGCGCGACACCTCGGCCCCACGTGGGGCGGACGCCGGACATCCCGCGACCTCGGTCCCACGCGGCGCCGATTCGATCCGGGCCGCTGCCGCGCACGAGTCACCGGCACACGAATCGACCGCGGCGTCGGCGCGCCGCGACCTGCCGACGACGTTCTCGCCCGATCACACCGTGATGACCTCGGCGGAGAACCTGCGTCTCGCCGTCGCGTTCGACCACCTCGAGCTCGAGCTCGTCCGCCTGGGCCGGCGCTGGAAACCACACGCGCCGTGCGAGCGCATCGGCTCGATCGTCGGCGACTTCGCCGCGTTCATGCGGATCTTGCTCGAGGATGTCGAGCTCGAGCCGGTCTATTCGAGGTCGGCGGAGTCGCCGATGCTCGTCCACGACACCTACGTCCGCCTGATCACCGTAGCCGGCGTGCTGCGCGAAGCGATCGAGGGCCGGTGGGCGAACGCGGCGGACCTCGCCTCGGCGTACGCACACGCCGAGGCCACGCTCGACGCGTTCACCCCGTTCGTCGGCCTCGCCGATCGGGCGATGCGCCGGATCTGCCTCGAGGCCGAGACCCTCGAAGGCGCGCTGCGCTGGTTATCGCGCCAGCTCGACGAGGAGGCCGCCGAGCGGTTGCGTGCCGCGGAGGCGTTCGTGCCACATGGGCTGTCGCGCTCGCGGTTTCACGACAACTGAGCGCGGATCCCGGTTGCGCGCCGCGGAGGCGTTCGTGCCGCGTGGGCTGTCGCGCTCGCGCTTTCACGACAACTAAGCGCGGATCGCGGTTGCGCGCCGCGGAGGCGTTCGTGCCGCGTGGGCTGTCGCGCTCGCGGTTTCACGACAACCGAGCGCGGATCGCGGATCCGCGCGTGCATCGCCGGCAGCGCGTAGCGCGCCCTGGTGCTGCGCGTGGATCGGCGTGAAGCGAACGCATCGGGTCACTTCACCTCCGCGCGGAACGCGATCCAGATCTCGCCGAGCCGGCGCTGCTCGAGCTCGGGCGGCGGTTCACGATTGCCGACCTCGGCGACGAGCAGCGTGCCACCCGGGACCAGCGCGGCGAGCGCCGCGCGTTCGAGCTCCGCGCGATCGCCGGTCTCCGCGAGCGTCGAGCCGACGATCGTGATCGTCTCGAACCACGCGATGCCGAGGATCCCATCGCACGGGTCACCGCAGC
>JBDTEH010000151.1:0-10415 GCA_039922635.1 Kofleriaceae bacterium
GGATCGATCGACGCGCACTTCGACGGATCGAGCAGTACGTTCGATGTGATCGACGCGAACGGCGCGGCCGCGAACGCCGGCCTCCAGGTCGGCGACCAGGTGATCGCGGTCGACGGCGCATCGGTCACCGACACCAATGGCCACGATGTAATGCAAGTGATCACGCAACGCCCACCGGGTACGACGGCCGCGTTAACGGTCGTGCGCGGGGCCGCGACGATGACGATCAAGGTCATCGTCCACGGTTAGTCGGTCGACAGGCCCTTGTCGAACCCGATCTGGTTCGGCCCGGCTTCCTCTCGATCACGACTTGCTCGGAGTACCGCCGCACCCAGAGCGCAGCGAGCAGCCCGAGGAGGACGGCAGCGTTCGCGCACGTCCTGGAACAGGCTTGGCGCGGCCTGCCTGTTCTTGTGCCAGCACGCCACGATCGTCGCGACCTCAGCTGCGGCTTCTGCCGCAAGAACACCAGATCCATCGGGACCTTTCGGCCCGCGCGGATCGACGCGCGCGCGCGGCGGATCGCCTCGACGTCTTCATCGTCAAGCTCGACTTCGGGCTGCGGTTCGTCGACGACGAGCAAGAGCTTGGTTCCCTCGGGGAACTTCGCTTTCGTGACGACCTTGCCCTTGATGATCTTCGCGCGTGCGGTGCGCATCATCTCCTAACCTACCACCCCGATCCGATCGGAGCACACCATGGAATCTCTCCTCGAAGCAGTCCGCGCCGCCACCGCGAGCGACGCGAGCGCTGAACAGAAGGCAGCCGGCGTCCAGGCATGCCGCACGATCGTCGCCGCACTCGACACCGATCCAGGCAAGCCGATCCTCCTGCCCCGGTACGCAACCACGGTCGCCGCACGCCGGTATCACTATCGACCAGGTGAGCGAGCTCGTGATCACGAAGCTGACGGTGGTGGTTCGACGGCTCGGGCTGGTGCGTCCAGAGTGACAGCAAGGCGCCGATCGAGCGGCCGCGCTGAGGAGCAAGCGATGCTGGCGCACCGCCTCGCGCGCCGAGTAATCTCGGCGACATGGGTGACTGGCGAAAAGACGCGACGAAGGACTTGAAGCGACTGGGCGTCGACGGCGACGCGCTCTTCTCGCACCTCACGCGCGCCAACCACATCAAGCGGCCCGCCGACACATGGCGAAAGAAGCTTCGGGCGCTCGGTCCGAGCGAGGCGATCGCGGCGCTCCTCGGGCCGTTCACCCCGCACGGCAAGCTCCGGCCGAGCCGAGCCGACGCGCCGGCGGTGTTCGGCGCGGTCTGGGCCGCGGCCGACCTCGCGACGCCCGAGCTGCTCGACGTGGTGACCGAGCTCGTGCCGTGGTGTCAGAAGGCGCCCGGCACCTCGCACCAAGTCGCGTCGGTCGGGGTGATGGCGCTCGGCGTCTGGCCGGCGAGCACCGTGCAGGTGCTCGAGCGCTTCCGCGACGATCCGGCGCTCGCCTCGCTGCTCGCTACGACGCGCGCGTCGCTCCGCAAGCAGGGAGCGTGAATCCTCAGCTGTTCCGAGCGATCGACCGCCACGACGCGAGCAGATCGCCACGGAACCATTGATCGCCGGTCATGCTCGCGGCGCGACGGAACTCGGCCGCGCGCAGCTTCTTCTCGGCGGCTGGCGACGGCCCGGCGTTCGGCAAGCACAGTCCGCGGAGCGAGCGCGAACGGAGCGCGACGTCGACGACCTGGTCGGTGTCGAGGGTGCGATTGCCATGAACGCTCAAGGTCTCGAGCGCGGGCGCTTCGGCGAGCGACTCCGGCACGCGCTCGAGGCGATTGAAATCGAGGCTGAGAAAGCGGAGCGCGGCGAGCTTGGCGACGTCTTTCGGAACCTCGGAGAGCCCCAACGTGAGCGAGAGCGAGACCACGCGCAACAGAGCGCGGAGCGACTCGACCTCGCCGTGGTGTTCGGACGAGAGGGACAGCGAGCGAAGAGACTTGCTCTTTCCGAGCATGGTGATCGCGGACACCGCGTCGAGGCGCGGCGCGCGGACGCTCAGCGCCTCGAGCGACGGCAGCCGACCGAACGAATCAGGCAACGCCGTGAGCGCCAGGTCGAGCAAGCGGCACGAGCGAAGCTTCGCGAGGTCGGCGAAGCTCTTGGGGAAGCTCTCGAGCGGGCCGCCCCAGAGCGTGAGCGTCTCGAGCGCCGCGAGCTTCCCGATCTCGGTCGGAAGGGTCGCGAGCCCGCACCCGCGGGTATTGGGCGGTTTGCGGATCGTGAGCTCCCGCAGGCCCCGCAGCGCGCCGAGCTCCGGCGGCGCCGCGATCACGCCTCTGAGCTCGAGCCAGTGGAAGTGCGCGAGGCCGGCGAGCGCCGTCAAGAGCAGGCGGAGCCGCGCGTCGTCGCGGTCGAAGACATACAGGTGCCCGAGGTTCGGCAAGAGCGCGACCTTCTCCGGCGCGTAGTCCTTCTGGCGGTCGGGCCGGAGCGACAGCCGGAGCACGCTCGGCCGGTCCGCGGCGCGGACGCTCTTCACCGAGACGTACGTCTTCGCCTCGAGGAGCGGACCTTTCCACCCCGGTGGAGGCGCCTCGGGTAGGAACGCCGTTCGCGCAACCTTCTCGCTCCTTTTCGCCGGGGACTGGTTCGACTGAATTCCGAGCTCGCCGAGCGCTGCCTTCGTGGCCGTCTTCCGCTTCATCCGTGGTTCGCCGGGAGAGTACGCTGTCGAGATGGCTTGGTGCAGCAGGCACGACGCCGGCGCGCAACCGATGGGCCGAAGCCAGAACGCCTTGGAGACGAGTCGTGTGACCGCGACGAGGTGATGCTCGGCGCGATCTAGCAGCCCGCGATCACGCCGCCGTAGCGCAGGAACTTGCGGAACCCGCTCGAGCAACTCGCGCAGTTCGCGTTCGGCCTCTGGATATGGGTGGAGCGTATCAGATCGATCTCGATCGCCTTGAGCTGGATCGCCGCGGCGATGCCGGTCTCGTCGAGCTCTAGCAATCGCAGTTGCTCAACATGTAGCCGACCCCACCGAGCACGGCCACCACGACCATCACTCCGACCGAGACGTACGCCGCGGCGTTCGATCTGCCCTCGAGTCCGCCGCTCACCATCACGCCGATCGACGGAGTGAACGCGCAGCCCGAGCATGCCGGCGTCGTCACCACGAGATCGACGCCGGCCAACTTTGCATCAGCGGAGCGAATGCGCGTGCCGAGGGCGAGCTCGTAGCCGGTGCCGACAACCTTCTCGGCACCGACGTGAACCCACCAAGGGCCGTCGGCTTGAATCTCGAGACCGCCACCGAGCTGGAGCTTCGCGTCGGTATGCTCGATCGCTTGGGCCTCTGGATTCACGTCCGGGTAGTACACGGCGCGATTGTTCTCGGTGCGCACGCTCGCTGCGAAGGACACGCGCACGTGCGTGGGATCGCACAGAAACTCCGCGCCGAGCTCCCACCGCCCGCCGACCGTCACGAACAGCGGAAAGGGATGGTCGGTTGCCGTCGGCACGCTCGGCCGATTGATGACGTCCTGCACGCCGAGGAAGAACGAGTAGTCGGTGCGCGGCTCGGCATCACAATCGGCATGGGCGAGACGGGCAGCGAGTAAAACGGCGACGACGACGGACCAACGCATGCGACCAACTTGCATCGTCACGAGTGATTCCAAGCTGGCAACTCTCGATCCTCAGATCTTCGACGGTGGCATGGTCGGCATGCCGCGGTCGCATGGTGTGGCGTTGATCGTGCGACGCAGTGTTGCCAGCGCTACGCGTCCTGTGAACGCTTGTCAGCCTCCGGATGGTAGGCCGCGGCCGTATCGGGCTACCGCCTCCCGCGGTGCGTGTGGCGGCATTACGCCGCCGGTTGCTTGTCCTTTTCTTTTTCTTTGTCGCCAGAGAGCAGGCCCTTGACCTTCTCGACGACGCCGCTCGCGAGCTTGATCCGGCGCGGCTTCGCCATCTCTGCCTTCGACAGCGTGATCGTCAGCACGCCGTTTGCCATGCGAGCGTCGACGTGATCGAGATCGTAGCCTTCGCCGATCCGGAACTGCTTCTCGAACGCGCCTGTGAAGCGGCGACGGCTGACGTAGCGGCCGTCCTTCACCTTGCGCTCACCGTGTACCGTAAGCATCGAGCCCGCGATCGTCAGCTCGATGTCGTTGTCCGTCATCCCCGGCAAGTCAGCGGTCAACGTCGTCTCGTTGTCGTTGTCTTCGATGTCGAAGACGGGCCACTCCTGCGAGCCGGCCGCAGCGAACACCGTGCGTTCGAGCTCGTCGAAGATCATTGTCGTCGTTCGCGCAAGGCTTCAGTCGCCAACACCCAGCTCGTCCCGTTCAGCGAGGTTGCTCTGACGTGCCCAGTCGAGACACGCGTTGCAGAACGGCAGGTTCGCCGCGTGTGGACGTGCGCTCGCGCCGCACGACGCGCACGGGACGCGCGCGCGGTTGGTCTCCATCGACTTCCAGAGCCTGCGCGGCTCGCGGTTGTTGGATTGGCCCATAGGTCACCTCAGGAATGAACGGACGTCGACCGCATCGCCGATCGCGCGGCCTCGCACGTTCACGATCACGTCGCCGACCGAGATGCCCGCTGCCGCGGCAGGTGTGCCGGGCTCGACGTGCGCGACCAGAACGCCACGATCTTCGGTGGCGCCGAGGTGCTTCCTGAGCTCCGGCGTCAGGCTCGTGACCATGACCCCGAGCCGGGCTCGACTCTTGGAAAACTCGACCTTCTCGACGACTTGCGATGTGGACAAAGAAACGTTGGAGGGCCCCGCGGCTGCACTCGCAGGCATCGCCGCCAGGCCAGCTGCAATCAGCAGAGCGTGGAAACGTCGCATAGGAACCTCCTTTGATTTTTCGGATAAGTCCGGACGCGCCGGACGCAAGGGGCTACGCAGTCGCTTTCGGAGGATGGTCGTCGCGCCACCGGTGCCAGGCCGCGAGAGCCTCGTTCGCACCCTCCACGGTTCGGGTAACCAGTGGGAGCGTCGAGGCCTCATCGAGGGCCATATCCGTGATCGCGTCGAGCAACCCCGCGCCGATCGCGAGGCGATCGACCAGATCACTCGGGGCGAGCGCCGCGAGCGCCAGCTCGAGGCTGGTCTTCACTTCGCGAGCGAGATCCGTAAAGCGCTCGTCGATGCATTCGCGCGTGATGCGTAGCTGCCTGATCGATTCGCGTGGTCGCCCGTCAGTTCAGCGAGCCCGTGTACGTCCCGTGGACATGCGCGTTGAACCCCGGGCCGTTTCCGGAGCTCGCCGCGATCACGTCGCGCTGTGCATCGATCTTGATCGGTGCGCCGGATGCGCCCGCGATCGTCGCGGTGATGTACTGCTGCGCGATCGAGATTCCAGGATCGGTCGGGTAATCCGACTGACATACGGCCGACGAGCCGATCACCTCGACGCACGCCCACGAGATCGTGGACCACGGCGCCGGCGATGCCGCGCTCGGCCACTCGAAGACGTTCGTGCCAGCGACGAGCGGCCCGGTCGGCGCCAGATCGTTGGCGAACAGGTACTCGAGCTCGGCGGTCCACGTGGTCTCGCCGTCGCCGATCGCGATCGTGGAGCTCGTCGTCGCGCTGGCGGTGTTCGGGAGATCGAACGTCGCGGTGTAGCGGTCGCCGCTCTCGAGCTCGCCGGTCCCGCTCGCGTCGAGCGTCATCGCCTGGCCGTTCACCGTGGCCGTGATGCGATCCTCGTCGATCGCGTCTCGCAACGCGGCGAGATCGTTCCACGTCGTGATCGAGAGGCTGACCCGCGAGCTCGCTCACGGCCGTTGTGCCTGGATCTCGATCTGCGGGTCGAGTTGCGCGAGCGGCGACGTCGATGAGGTAC
This sequence comes from Kofleriaceae bacterium, assembly GCA_039922635.1. GTDB lineage: Bacteria > Myxococcota_A > Polyangia > Haliangiales > Haliangiaceae > JABFXX01. The sequence continues at coordinate 5,806 of JBDTEH010000151.1, forward strand.
ATCCCGCGATCGCGATCGCGAGGATGCTGGGAGCGTGCATTGGTGTGGTCATCGCCGACTCAGACGTGACCAACCGCATGTTGGTTGCCTCACGCGGGCGTGATACGCGCCACGGGCGTCGTCTCACCACGTTCGTCCGATGCCGAGTCTGCCGAATATGACCGTGCACTCGAGCCCCTCGGTCTCGCCACCGTCGTCCCGATCATCGCACCCGCTCGTGCTCCACCCGAAGGTCTCGAGCTCGCGTTCCGCTGATTCCAGCCTTCGCTGAACGGCACCGCCGTGCCCACGCTCGACAAAGCGTTCCCGTCCTCACACCTGTGACGTCGCCGTTTCCCGCCACGCGTCAAATAGATCTCGGGCCTCCGACGGGTCGTGGCGCGAAACCCGCGTAGACTCGCCTATCCTGTCGCCGACCTGCGACCGATCGCGATATCGAGCACGCGGCTCTCGGCACGGAGGCAACTCGCGTGGCACGGCCGTGTCGAAGACTCATGCGTTCGCTCGTCGTGCTCGCGATTGGTTGTGGTGGGACTGCGCCGCATCCAACACATCTGCAGACAGTCGCCGAGGCGATGACGCTCGTGTGCGCGGCACCGACGCGCGCGTTCGCCGATCCAGACTGGGGTGCGATCGATGCCACGCAGGGGATTCGCGATCCCGATCAACAGGCCGCGTTCGTGATCAATCACCTCGCCGATGGAGTGACCGAACCGCACGTGCTCGATACGATCCGCGTATGGCACGACACGTGGCGCAAGCCACAGCCGACACGCGTGAACGTGCTCGATGCGCTGATCAGCGAGGCGGCCCTCGCGACCTGCGAGCTACGCGACCTGTGGGCGCCGCCCGTGCCCTAGCTCCGTGCCGCTCACGCTGCGCGGTTCCCGTTCGGAGTGCCCACCGAGAATAGAGTACGCGATCGCAAGCTTGACGTTGTGTTTCGCGGTCGGACAGGCGGCAGCCGAAGCGCTGTTCGTGAACGCGAAGAAACTCGACCTCGCGGGAGATGTTACCGGCGCGTGCCCGCGGTTCGAAGCGAGCTATCGCGCCGATCCGCAGCTCGACGTACTACTCAACGTCGCGAACTGTCACGCGCAGCTCGGACGCACCGGCATCGCGTGGGCCAATTTTCGTGAGAGCGAGCTGGCCGCGCGTAAGGGCGATCCGCGCGAAGAGTTCGCTCGTCGCCACGCGAATGCACGCGCCGGTCGACGAGCTCGCGCCACAGCGCGCCGCGCATGCTCCGAACATCGCGGTCGCGACATCCTCCGGCACGCTCGCGACGAGCCGCGTCGCCACTTCGTCCAAGCTCGCATCACCGGCGTGCACGACATTACGTCCTCTACGGCGGAATCGTCGCGAGCACGGCCTTGGTCGCGGTGGTTTCGGGATGCTGCTCGCCGAGCGCGACCGACTCGGCCTGGTAGGCGTCGTCGAGCTGTTTCCGTGCAGCCTCGGTGTTGCCCTCGGCAAGCAACACCATCCCGAGGGCATCGCGTGCACGGGTGCCGCACAACGCGTTTTCGGCCTGTTCTCCGTCGCAGAGGGCGAGCGTGGTGCGGGCGACCGCGTGGCGGCGACCACAGTCCGGTCATGTTGTCCCTCGGTGGGATCCGCGAGCATCTCGGGCTCGCGGAGGCCAAGCGGTCCCATTTCCAGTGTGAGCTCGGTGACGTCGGTGCGCGCCTCGAGGGGGCGTTGCCAGAAGTCAGGCGCACCACGTTCCTGACCAAGGGCGTGCTATGCGCGCGATCGACGACGTGTGGGGACCCCTGTTCAAGCTGCTCGACGAGCTCGGGCACCATCTCGGGGCGTTGCGCAAGCGGAGCGCGGAGATCGCGGCGGCGAGCGCCCGGCTCGACGCGGAATGCGACCAGCGCCTGTCCGGTACGTAGCCAGCTGCGTGCAGTTGCAGCGGCAGCGGCGGGCGATGCGCAAGTCCCAAGCGGTCGAGCAGGCTGTGATCGTAGATGCACAGATCGGCGGTGCCCGTCGCGGCGCCGAGCACGAGCGCGGTCGAGGCGGGAGGTTGCGGCGAACGACGGCGTCAGCGCGTACGCATTGACGTACTCGATGCCGCCGACCGCGATCGGCTTGAGAGGATAGGCCGTTCGATGCGGGTTTTTCGGGACGGCGAATACAGGCTGGGGCGCTCGAGAACCGAAGCTCTAGCAAGGAGTGTAAGCGAGCGGATGGTCTGGGGCGCAAACCTGAGCGGAGGGCGCAGCCTTCCGATCGGCACCGTGGCCGCGGTGGCGGAGGGAAATCAGCAGCCGAAATCGAGCTCGGGGAAGGCTTGGTCAGGTCCGGCCCGCGCGGGGCGGCGACCACCTGCACGGAAGCGATCCCCAGGTCGTCGAGGATGCGGCCGGTGACGGCCGGATCGGTGATGAACGCGAGAACGCGCAGGGCATCGCCGCCGCGCGGGCACTGGCTGACGTCGTCGCCGAACACCCTGCGCAACAGCGCGGCCCCAGTCGAGCCTGCGGGCGAGCAGCAGCGGCGTGGGTGGCGTGGTGGTGGTCGCCGGCTCCGCCGCCGCGGTCGGCAGCGACGGGACGACGCGGGAGCGCCACGCGTGAGCCGAGGACAACACGACCTGGGCCCCGGTGCTTACGTGCGTGGCCCTGAAAACACGACGAGCAGGGTGGTCAGAGCGATCGTTACGACGGCTACAACGATGCCGAACCTCGCCAGGTTGGGGTTGGGCTTGAGCCGTATCCCTCCGCGTCCCGTCTTCCATTGAATCGCTCCGCCAACGATCAGGTAGAGGGCGAGCAATCCAAGGATCGGGAGCAGTGTCAACAGGCCTCCTCCGCGGTGCACGAGATGGAGGTACTGAACCGTCGAGGGAATCACGACCGGAACGACCAGGATCCATCCCGCGACGAACGCGGTTTTTCCTGCAAGGTGTTGCTCGTTCATCACTGGATGCTCGCCATGTCGTACACCGGTCAAAACGGCGGGTCAACGCGGCGCATCGGCGGGGCATCGCCGCGGCCTTGGAGGCTGCGCGTTCGCGACATAATCAAGACGTGCGATGGGGAGTTGCGCTCGTGTTGATGATCTCCGGGATGCGGGCGCATCGGTTTCGGCCTTCAAGGATCCGGCGATGACGGCACGGAGGATAGGCCGTTCGATGCGGGTTTTTCGGGACGGCGAATACAGGCTGGGGCGCTCGAGAACCGAAGCTCTTCGAAATCACCCTTTGTTTCACCTATGCGCCGACGCTTCTGGAGCGCGGGTGCAAGCTGTAGCGATGGACACGCTCGATCGGAAGGCGTGGCTCGGCATGATCCAACTCGCGGTCATGCTCGCGCTGATGTTGTTCCTACCCGCCTGGACCCTCGACTGGTGGCAAGCGTGGCTCTGCATCGGCCTCTTCGTCGGCTGTGCGAGCGTGATCACGCTCTGGCTGATGCGGCACGATCGCGCGCTGCTCGCCAAGCGCGTGCTAGCGGGGCCGAGCGTCGAGAAAGACGCGAGCCAGAAGATCATCCAGTCGCTCGCCTCGCTCGCGTTCGTCGGTCTGTTCGTGGCATCCGCACTCGATCATCGCTTCGGCCTCTCGTCGATGCCGCTCGCGCTCTCGATCGCGGGCGATGTGCTCATCGTGCTCGGTTTCTATCTCGTGTTCCTCGTGTTCCGCGCCAACACGTTCACGTCGGCCGCGATCGAAGTGCAGAGCGAGCAGCAGGTCGTCTCGAGCGGCCCGTACGCGTACGTGCGTCATCCGATGTATCTTGGCGCGCTCGTGATGCTCGCAGGCATTCCGCTCGCGCTCGGCTCGTGGATCGGCCTCTGCGCCGTCGGCGTGCTCAAGCTCGTGATCGTGTGGCGCCTGCTCGAAGAGGAGCGCTTCCTCGCCAAGCGCCTCGCGGGCTACGACGCGTATCGCGCAACCGTTCGCTATCGGCTCGTGCCGCTCGTATGGTGAGCGCCTCATGGCGCAGACGGCGACGATGCGGAAGTTCGATCTCGTGCTCTCGGACTCCGATCGCGGGGTGTACGCGCATCCTCGCGCGCGCGCTCGAGCACGATGAAGGCGGGCATCAGTAGGTTTCCGGGCGCCGGCGTGACGCCGCGTGATGAAACGACCTATGGGGGCCTGCGCTCATCGTGCAATGTCGGGACTGATCTCTAGGATCGATCGAGCGTGATCCGGAATCGGTGCTCCGTGTCGATCATCAGGTGCTTGCCGTCGGCGGACCACCACAATGACCGCGGCTTGTCCGAGACCAGATCGACGCGACCGACCTCGGCACCCGTGGCGGTATCGATCAGATGGATGTCACCGCCGCGCGTGCCGGTCGCGAGTCGCGTGTCTGCCTTCGGAGTCGACAGCTTCGTTATCAGCAAGCTCATGGGTCACAAGGACTCGAAGATGGTCGAGCGCTACTACGGCCACCTCGCGTCCAAGAGCGGATAGGCCGTTCGATGCGGGTTTTTCGGGACGGCGAATACAGGCTGGGGCGCTCGAGAACCGAAGTTCTTGCAAGGAGTGTAAGCGAGCGGATGGTCTGGGGGCGCAAACCTGAGCGGAGGGCGCAGCCTTCCGATCGGCACCGTGGCCGCGGTGGCGGAGGGAAATCAGCAGCCGAAATCGA
>JBDTEH010000152.1:0-10486 GCA_039922635.1 Kofleriaceae bacterium
TCTGGAGCGCGCCCCGCGCGGGTGCGGCCTCCCCCGAGGGGTCGGCGTCGCCCGGCGATTCGGGCGATCCGGGCGATCCGGGCGATCCGGGCTCGGCGCGCCGGCCGCCGGCCATGGCGACCAACGTGAACACCGTCCCGATCACGGAGCCTCCGAACAACGCGGCGACGACGCCTTTCCAACCCAGCAGCGCCCCGACCACCATCAACATCGTGCTGTCACCGAGCCCGATGCCTTCGATCTTGCGCACGCGGATCCAGATCTCGCCGATCAGCCATGGCACGCCGTAGCCGACGACCGCGCCTACGAGCCCTTCCCACCAGCGATAGCCGGGCAGCGCGAACGTCACCGCGTAGAACAGCACCGCCGCGGGCCAGGTGACCTTGTCGAGGATCAACATGTGATCGAGGTCGATGAAGAAGATCACCACCATCACCCACACGAACGCCACGTCGATGACGAACCACAGCGCGCGCACGTCGAGCGCCTCGAACATGCCGCCGGTGCCGAGCGTGAACCACCACGCGACACCGAACAGCGCCGCGGTCGCGATCTCGACGACGAGGTAGCGCGCGGAGAACGGCGCCTGGCAGCTCCGGCAGCGCCCGCGCAGCCACACGTAGCTCAGGAGCGGGACGTTGTCGTACCAGCGCACCGGCGCCTTGCACGCGAAGCAGTGCGAGCCCGGCGCGACCACCGAGCGTCCGTTCGGGAACTCGTCGCTCGGCGGCCAGCGATAGATGCACACGTTCGCGAAGCTGCCCCATAACAGCCCGAGCACCACCGCGAGCACGAGCCCGGGCGCGCGGGTCAGGACCAAGAGCTCTTCGTGCACCTGGGAAACGGTAGCTTGGTTGACCTCGGCCGTCGAGAAAGCTAAGACCTTCGCGATGCCCCGCGCCGCCGTGATCGCCATCTTGCTCACGTGCTGCGGCCGTTCACGTGGCGTGCCCGACCGCGACCTGGGCGGCTTGGTGATCTCGCCGAGCACGGGGCCGGTCAAGATCGACGTCGACCGCGCGACCCGGGACCCCGACGCGCTCGGTGCCGCGCTCGCGATGCCTCATCACCAGCTCTCCGCCGCGCTCGGACCGCACACCATCTCGATCGCGATGGCGACCCACGTGACCGAGGGTGGCAAGCCGGTCACCGATCTCGATGACAAGACGGCCATCGAGGAAGGCGACAAGGGCGCGTTCCACGCCACCTACACGAACTCCGACGACTACGGGCGCGAGGCGATCTTCGATCCCAGCCCCGCAGGGGGCATGCTGTACCTGCGCCCGCGCTACCAGCGCTGGCACGGCCGCGCGCCCGAGACCCCGCTCGAGCCGCAGGAGCTCGAAGATAGCTTCTACGATCCGGTGGCGGCGACCTGGGATCTGCTCGCGCCCGGCGTCGAGCTCGTGGATCGCGGGGTCGTCCAGATCGCCGGCCGCACCGGCCGCAAGATCGAGATCAAGCCGGCCGCCCGGCCGCGCAAGCCAGCCGCCGAGCCACTGGTCCAGCGCAAGTGGCGCGAGGGCCGCACGATCGAGGCGCTCACCGGCGAGGTCGTGCTCGACGCCGACACGGGCGTGCCGCTGGCGGTGAAGCTGTCGGGCACGGTCGGGTTCTCGCGCGACGGCCGGCGGTTCTCGATGCAGGTCGCAGTGCAGAGCGATGTCAGCGCGATCGGCCAGGCCGCGCAGATCGCCGCGCCCCCGAGCGAGGACGTCGTGGCGACGCCGGAGCGCCTGCGCGAGGTCGACGACCGCGACTTCCTGTTGCAGGGGATCGCGCCGCCGCTGCGCAAGACCAGTAACGGCACCGCCGCTACGCCGGAGCCGAAGCTGACGCCAGCCGCGCCGAAGGCGCCACGGTGACCGCGCTCGTCCCACGCCGCGACTACCTCGTCGGCCAGCGCCGCTCGATCATCGCGCGCTCGATCATGGGCTCGCTCGCCGGCGTCGTCCCGCTGCCGTTCGTCGACACCTGGGCGATCGATCGGATCGTCGGCGGCGGCTACCAACGGATCGCGGCATCGCACCAGGTCGACCTCACCGACGAGGGCGCCGCGAACCTCACGCATGGCACGACGCCGCCGCCCTCGATCCTCGAGCTGGCGACCGGCGGCATCGCGATGCGGATCGCGACGACCGCCGCGCGCCGCATGATGCTCGCGCTCACGACGGTCAGCCGCGCGCGCTCCGCCGCGCGGACGTTCATGTGCATGACGCTGTTCGATCATTACTGCGCGAAGCTCCACACCGGGCTCGCGATCGACGGCGCGACCGCGCTGCAGCTGCGCGACGAGATCGTGCGGGCGATCGAACAGACCCCCGGCGCGCTCGCGTTCCATCCGTTCCGCCGCGGCGTGGTTTCGGCCGCGCGCGCGACGCTGAAGGCCCCGCTCGAGCTCGCGGACCTCGCGTCGCGCGGCGCGTTGCGCCGGCTGCTCGCGAACAACGAGACGGTCGCCGAACCCCACCAGATCGACGAGTCCGAGCAGGCGATCGAAGCCGCGCTCGCCGAGAAGACGAACTTCCTCGCGCGCACCGTGGCCGCGGTCGAGATCCAGCTGTCCTCGGAGGTCAACCCGTACCTCGATGGAGCGATCGAAGCACTCGACCGGCGCTGGCGCGCGCTCCTCGCCGCGAAGGCCGACCGGCCATGACCGAACGGGCCGCGCTCACCCAGGCCAAGCGGGTCGTGATCAAGTGCGGCAGCCGGCTGATCGCGGAGGCACCGGCGAGCCGCCCCGCGACGATCGCGGATCAAGTCGTCGAGCTCCGCGCCCGCGGGATCGAGGTCGTGATCGTGTCGTCCGGTGCGATCGCGCTCGGCATCGGTCGGCTGCGCTTGGCGGCGCGGCCGACCGAGTTACCCGGCCTGCAGGCCGCCGCGGCGGTCGGGCAATCGCGCCTGATGCAGCACTGGGAGCACGGGTTCGGCGCGCACGGCGTCGAGATCGGGCAGGTGCTGCTGACCCACGACGACCTCGGCGATCGCCGGCGCTTCCTGTCCGCGCGGCTCACGCTGCGCGCGCTGCTCGATCACGGTTGCGTGCCGATCATCAACGAGAACGACACGGTCGCGACCGAGGAGATCAAGTTCGGCGACAACGATCAACTCGCCGCGCTGGTGTGCAACCTGGTCTCGGCCGATGCGCTGATCATCCTCACCGATGTCGAGGGCGTGCGCGACGCCGCCGGCGTGCGGATGCCGATCGTGCGCGATATCGAGCGCGAGGCGACCCCGGTCGCCAAGGGTTCGACCAGCGGCGTCGGCTCCGGCGGCATGGCGAGCAAGGTCGGCGCGGCGCGGATCGTCACGCGTACCGGCGTCCCCGCGATCATCGCGCCCGGACGCGAGACCGCCGTGCTCGTGCGCGTGCTCGCCGGCGAAGACATCGGGACGCTGTTCGTCCCCGCGAAGCGCGACCTGTCGTCCCGCAAGCACTGGATCGCCTACGGTGCGCGACCGGCCGGCACGATCGCGATCGACGCCGGCGCAGCGCGCGCGATCACGGAGCAGCACCGCTCGTTGTTGCCGGCCGGCATCGTCGACGTGGCCGGCGAGTTCGGGGCCGGCGACACGGTCTCGATCGCCCACGACGGCAACGAGATCGCGCGCGGCCTCGTCGCGTACGGGGCCGGCGAGCTGCGCGGGATCCAGGGCCTCCAGTCGGCCGCGATCGCCGCGAAGCTCGGCGTCAAGTCCGCCGAGGAAGCAGTCCACTGCGACGACCTCGTCGTGCTGTAAGCCACGATCACGTTCGGGATTGCATAGGGCTTGCAAACCGTGGGGTTCGAGGCCAGGCTCGCAGTAGGGACCCGTGCAGCACAAGTGACCTCCTCGCTGGAGAGACAGAACTTGATCCGGAGCGTGGCCGAGGCCGCCCGTGCAGCGTCCCGGATCGTCGCGCGGGCCAGCGAAGATCAGCGGAACCAGGCGAACCTGGCGATCGCGAACGCGCTCGACGAGGCGACCGGCGACATCCTCGACGCGAACGCCCGCGACCTGACCGCGCATCCCGACCTCGCGCCGGCGTTGCGCGACCGCCTGGTGCTCGACGCGAGCCGCGTCGCCGCGCTCGCCCGGGCGGTGCGCGAGATCGCGGCGCAACCGGCGCTGCTCGGGCGCGTCGAAGGTACCGAGGTCCGACCGAACGGGCTCCAGGTGTCCCGCGTGCGCATCCCGCTCGGCGTGATCGCGATGATCTACGAAGCGCGGCCGAACGTGACGACCGATGCCGCGGCGCTGTGCCTCAAAGCCGGCAACGCATGCATCTTGCGCGGCGGGCGCGAGGCGACCGAGACCAATCGCGCGCTGCTCCGCGCGGTGCAGATCGGGCTCGCGAAGGCCGAGCTGCCGGCCCAGGCCGTCCAGCTCGTGCCGGTCCCCGATCGCGAGGCGATCGCGGAGCTGGTCCGGCTCGACGAGCTGATCGACCTGTGCATCCCGCGCGGCGGTGAAGGACTGATCCGGTTCGTCGCCGAGCACGCGCGCGTCCCGGTGATCAAGCACTACAAGGGCGTCTGCCACGTCTACATCCACGCGGCGGCCGACCTCGAGGTCGCGCTCGCGATCGTGCGCAACGCGAAGGTCCAGCGCCCCGGGGTCTGCAATGCCGCCGAGACCGTGCTCGTCGATCGCGCGATCGCCGCGGCGTTCTTACCGCTGCTGGTCGCGGCGCTGCCCGAGGTCGAGCTCCGCGGCGACGACGAGGCCCGCGCGATCGTCGCGATCGGCGCGGCGAGCGAAGCCGATTGGGCGGCCGAGTACCTCGATCTGATCCTCGCCGTGAAGATCGTCGACGATCTGAGCGCCGCGGTCGCCCACATCGAGCGCTACGGTTCGAACCACACCGAGGCGATCGTGACGACCGAGCGCGCGGCCGCCGAGCAGTTCTTGCACGACGTCGACTCGTCGACCGTCCTGGTCAACGCCTCGACCCGGTTCGCCGATGGCGGCGAGCTCGGGCTCGGCGCCGAGATCGGAATCTCGACGACGCGCCTCCACGCGTATGGCCCGATGGGCGCAGAGGGCCTCACGACGACGAAGTTCGTGGTCCGCGGGACCGGACAGATCCGCACCTGACGGCGGAGAAGGGACAGTCGAGCCAGGCATGACCAAACCAAAGAGCGCCCCCAAGCGCCCCACCGCAAACACGCCGGAATCACGGACCCGGCGCACCGCCGAATCCTCCCGCTCTGCCTCGGAGCCCGCGACCGAAGGGCTCGTGGGTGCGTTGCGCGCACTCGAGCTCGCCCTCGACAAGAAGGGGCTCGAACCGGTGCTGCTCGACGTGCGCCAGCTGTGCTCGTTCTGCGACTACCAGCTCGTGCTGTCCGGGCGCTCCGATCGCCAGGTCGACGCGATCGCCGATGGCATCGAGGCCGGCCTCAAGGCCGAGGGCCTCCGCCCGATCGGCGCCGAGGCCGCGCGCTCGAGCGGCCAATGGGCGCTGCTCGACTACGGCGACTTCGTGGTCCACGTGTTCCTGCATGCCGCGCGCGAGCACTACGACCTCGAAGGGCTGTGGAACGACGCGCCGCGGGTCCCGATCGAGGTACCGCCCGACGCGCGGATCCCGGTCGACGAGCAGTACGAATCGTCGCTCGTGTCGTGAAGCTTCACCTCGCCGCGGTCGGCAGGCTCAAGGAGGCTTACCTGGTCGCCGCGGCCGAAGAATACGTCAAGCGGCTGCGCCCGATGTGCACGTTGGTCGTGCACGAGGTCAAGGACGACGCCGCGCTGCTCGCCGCGATCCCCGCGAACGCCCACCTCTACGCGTTCGACGAGCGCGGCGAGATGGTGACCAGCACGCAGCTCGCGGAGCTGATCGCCGCGGAGCAAGCCCACGGCGGCGGCGCGCCCGTCGCGTTCGCGATCGGCGGCGCCGATGGCCACAGCGATGCGGTCCGGAAGCGCGCGACCAAGCTCCTCGCGTTCGGCCGGATGACCATCGCGCATCGCCTCGTGCGGATCCTGGTGCTCGAGCAGATCTATCGCAGCTTCAAGATCCTGCGCGGCGAGCCCTATCACCGCGAGTGAGCGCCCCGCCCACGATCAACGCGCGCGCTTGATCGCGCGATCCATCTCGCGCTTGTCGTCGGCTTCTTTCTTCGTCGCGCGCTTGTCGTGCTGCTTCTTGTTCGTGACCAGCCCGAGCTCGATCTTGACGAGGTGGCCCTTGAAGTACAGCGCGAGCGGGATCAGCGTGTAGCCCTTGATCTGGGTCTTGGTCGCGAGCTTCGCGATCTCGTGCTTGTGGAGCAGGAGCCTGCGCACGCGCTCGATGTCGTGGTTCCAGCGATTGGACTGCGAGTACTCGTTGATCGTGACGCCGTGGAGAAATGCCTGGCCCTTGCGGACCTCGACCCAGCCGTCGGCGATCACGACGTGCGCGCCGCGCAGGCTCTTGACCTCGGAGCCGACGAGCTGGATGCCGGCCTCGAGCTTCTCGTGGATCAGATAGTCAAACCCCGCCTTGCGATTGGTCGCGATCACCTTGGTGATGTCAGCGGCGGCGGCGCGCATGTCACCACTCGCCGATGTTGGGCAGCGACGTCCACGGCTCGGCCGGCGGCCTGGCCTCGCCGCGCTGGAGCAGCTCGACCGAGATCAGATCGGGCGAGCGCACGAACGCCATGTGGCCATCGCGCGGTGGGCGCGAGATCGTGTAGCCGAGATCGATGAAGCGCTGGCACGCGGCATAGATGTCATCGACCTCGTAAGCGACATGGCCGAAGTTACGCCCGCCGGGGTACGGCTCGGTGTGGTCCCAGTTGTGGGTGAGCTCGAGCTGCGGCGAGTCGCCCTCGCGCTCGCCGAGGAACACCAAGGTGAACCGGCCTTTTTCGTGGTCGCGGCGGCGCAGCTCGCGCAGCCCGAGCCCGTCGCAGAAGAACCGCAACGCGGCGGGCAGGTCGCGCACGCGAATCATCGTGTGCAGGTAGCGCATGGCGGTTGGTTAGCATTCTTGGCTATGCTCGCGCCATGAGTGGGGGAAGCGCAGGCAGACAAAGTGAGCCGAACGTCCTGGTCAACTTCCGTCTCGACAAGGAGCAGCCCTTGCGCCTGCGCTGGCTCGCCACCGACGGGGTCCCCGGCGATGGCTACAAGGCGCAGGTCACCGGCGTCGTGCTGCTCGACGGCGCCCGGCTCGCGATGGACACCAGCGCGATCCTCGAGCAGACCCACCCCGACCCCGGCGGCGGGCTCGGCGCCTACTTCGTGACGTTCAACGGCATGGTCGGCTACGCGACCGATCACCCCGACCGCAAGCACATCGACGGGTTCGAGGATCAGGAGATCGAGTACGACCTGGAGTTCGTCCACGAGCAATCCGGGCGCCGCGCGGTCGACCACGAGGACTTCAAGATCCTCGACAAGCCGCGCGGCTGGGCCCACAAGCTGACCAAGCGCGCGCCGTCGCAACCGGCGCCCTGACGATGAAGGACGAGCGGCCCAGTATCACCGCCGGGTGGGTCGCCGCCGCGCGCACCTGTGGCGCGTGGTTGCCGCCCCAGTATCGCCTCGCCGACGATCCGTATGGCGCCGCGCTCGCCGGCCGCTACGCACTCGCGGAGGTCGCGTAGTGGCGCTGCAGGCGACGATCCGCAAGTTCGAGATCGTGCTCGCGCACGTCGACAAGGAGCTCTACGAGACGCTCGAGCTGCGCGTCGCACAGCACCCGTCGGAGAGCGAGCGCTACCTGGTCACGCGGGTGCTCGCGCGCACGTTCGAGCACGCCGAGGGCCTCGAGTTCGCCAAGGGTGGGGTGTCCGACGACACCGAGCCCGCGCTCGTGCAGCGCGACCTGCGCGGTGATCTGGTCGCGTGGATCGAGGTCGGTTCGCCGACTCCGGATCGCCTGCACAAGGCCGCGAAGGCGGCCCCGCGGGTCGTCGTCTACACGTGGAAGTCCGCCGCGGCGTTGCGCGAGGCGATCGCGGAGCGCGGTGTCCACAAGGGCGACGCGATCGAGATCGTCGAGCTCGCGCAGGACTTCCTCGATCAGGTCGCCGCGACCGTGGAGCGCACGAATCACTGGGACATTTCGGTCACCGGCGGTGTGATCTATCTGACGATCAAGGACCAGCTCTACACGTGCTAGACTGGTCGTGCCGTCAGGAGCACGCATGCGATTACTGATCTTGTCCTTGTTGGTTCTCGGCGCTTGTTACAGCGAGGAGCCCGGCGTCGAGTACGGCGGGGGCGGCTACGCCGGGGGCCCCCAGATGGAGGACGTCTCGCCGGGGGTCCAGGTGATCGCCGACTATGACTATCCGGTGTTCTATAGCGACGGCTACTACTGGCGGAATGATGGTGGCCTCTGGTACCGGTCCGGCTACTACAACCGCGGCTGGGCGGTGTCCTACAACGTCCCGTACGGCGTGCGCGGCATCGGCCACCCCGAGTCCTATGCGCACTACCACCGCGGCTATAACGCCGGCTATCGCGGCGGCCCCGGCTATCGCGGCGGCTCGAACCCCGGCTACCGCGGCGGCTATCGCCCGAACGCGGCGTGGGGTGCGCGCGGCAACGCGAGTGGTGGGGTCCGCACGTACAACAATCGCCCGGCCGCGGTCTATCGCGGCGGTGGTGGCTCCCGCGGCGCCGTGGTTCGCGATCACCGCCACCGCTAGCTGGCTGGTCTTGTGTGCCGCGTGTGCCGCCCCGCAGCACGCGCCGGGCCCGAGCCACGATCCGGATCACGCCCGCGGACCGTTACCGGATGCGGCGACGCGGACCACCGAGCTCGCCGGTCTGCGCCACGATCTCGACACGATGTACGCGCATCGCACGGCGAAGCTCGCGCGCTATCACCTCGACGAAGATCTGATCTTTCGCGACGCCGAGCGCGCGCTGCTCGCGGCCGATTCGTGGGCGAAGTACGACACCGCGATCTACGCCACGCTCGCGCGGTTCCACGACGGTCACCTCGGCTACCGGCCACCGCAGACCGCGGCACCGGCGCGTGGCTACACGAGCTATCGGCTCGGCCTGCGTACGGTGATCGCCCGCGGCCACCTGTTGATCTCCGGGGTCGACGCCGGCAGCGATGTCGCCGCGGCCGGGGTGCTGCCCGGCGACGAGATCATCGCGATCGACCGGCACCCGATCGCCGAGGTGCTCGCCGCCCAGGCGAACGCGCGCGCCGATGCGCGACCCGAGTCGGCGCTCGTCCAGTACGCGAAGACGTGGACCTCGGTGCTGATCCCGAAGGGCGATCCACCGCGGATCCACCCGATCGAGGTCGCGAGGCGCACCGGCGGCACGGTGCACGTCGAGATCGCGCCGAAGCTGCCCGCGCCGGGCCCGCACGAGGTCGTCACCATCGCGCACGCCGGCGATGTCGCGATCGTGACGATCAAGTCGCTCGAAGGCAGCCGGGCGCGCGCCGCCGCGATCGACACCACGCTCGCCGACGCACGCGCCGCGCGGGCGATCGTGCTCGATCTGCGCGGCAACCGCGGCGGGGTCGACAAGGTCGGATTTCGGATCGTCGCGGATCTCGCCGAGGGCACCGCGAAGCTCGGCGAGTATCGCGTGCTCGCCGCGCCCGAGACGCTCGCGCGGCGGCCCCAGTGGAAGGGCCTGGTCGCCGAGGCCGATGGGTTCTCGCCGGTGCAACAGCTCACGGTGCGCGCGCTGCCGCGGCGCTATCCCGGCAAGCTCGCGGTCGTCGTCGACGCCGGCTGCATCTCGACCTGCGAGGTCGTCGTGGCGGCGCTGCGCGCGGACCTCGGCGCGATCGTCGTCGGCGAGACCACCGGAGGCAGCTCCGGCGCGCCGGTCTCGGTCACGCTGCCGGCGAGCAAGGGCAGCGTGCAGATCCCGACCTGGAACCTGATCGCGGCCGACGGCAAGCCGATCGAGGATGATGGCGTCGCACCGGAGGTCGACGCGGTCGCGACCCCCGACGCGCTCGCTGCGGATCACGACGTGCCGCTCGACACCGCGATCGGAACGATCGCCCCTTGACCCTCACGCGACGTCAGCCCCCACGGTGACCCCACGATGGCATTCACGGTTGGACAGCTCGCGAAGCTGACCGGCATCACGGTCCGCACGCTGCACCACTACGATCAGATCGGGTTGGTGCAGCCGTCGGACCGGAGCGATGCGGGGTACCGGCTCTATGGGGATGCGGACGTGCTGCGCCTGCAGCAGGTCCTCCTCTACCGCGAGCTCGGGCTCCCGCTCGAACAGATCGCCGGCGTGCTCGAGTCACGCACACGCAGGACCGCGCTCGCGCATCATCGCGAGGCGCTGGTCGTGAAGCGCGCGCGACTCGACGCGATGCTCGCGGCGCTCGACACCGCGCTCGCCATCGAGGAAGGACGACCGATGAATCCCGAGGACGTGAAGACGATGTTCGATGGCTTCGAACCCGCGACGTATGCCGACGAGGCGCGCGATCGCTGGGGCCAAGCCGATGCATACAAGGAGTCCGCGCGCCGGACGAAGGGCTACGGTAAGCCCGAGTGGGAGG
>JBDTEH010000153.1:0-28475 GCA_039922635.1 Kofleriaceae bacterium
AGTTCCTCGAGGGAGCGAAGCAGCAGCAGGTCGACCTCAAGCGCGCCGAGGAGATCTTCGATCTCGTCGAGAAGTTCGCCGGCTACGGCTTCAACCGCTCGCACTCGGCCGCGTACGGCTGGGTCACCTACCAGACCGCGTATCTCAAGGCGCACTACCCGCACGAGTTCATGGCGGGCCTGATGTCGTGCGACGCCGACAACATCGACAACGTCGTCAAGTTCATCGCCGAGGCGCGTGCGATGGGCCTGGTCGTCGAACGTCCCGACGTCAACGAGTCCCAGCTCGACTTCACCGTGACCCCGGCCACCGCCGACAAGGTCAAGGTCATCCGGTTCGGGATGGGTGCGGTCAAGGGCGTCGGCACCAACGCGGTCGAGGCGATCATCGAGGCGCGCGCGGCCGATGGCAAGTTCGTCTCGATCTACGAGTTGTGCCGGCGTGTCGACGCGCAGAAATGCAACCGCCGCGTGCTCGAGCAGCTGATCAAGAGTGGCGCGCTGGATCTCGGCGGCCAACACCACCGTGCCCAGTTGCTCGCGGCACTCGATGCGGCGATCGAGCGCGGGGCATCGGAGCAGCGCGATCGGCGCAGCGGTCAGACCTCGCTGTTCGGGCTCATGGAGCCGCCGAAGCTCGCGGGCGCGGGCCCAGCGCCGACCCAGGGCGAGGTCTACGCCGAGGTCGAGCCGTGGTCGCAAAAGCAGCTCCTCGCGTTCGAGAAGGAAGCGCTCGGGTTCTACGTCTCGGGGCATCCGCTCGATCGCTATCGCGGCGACCTCGCGCGCTACGCGACCGCGACCACCAGCGAGTTCCTCGCCGGCGCCAAGCACGTCGGCGATCACGCGGTCGGCGGCATCGTCAGCCAGTACCGCGAGATGATCACGAAGAAGGGCGACAAGATGGCCCGGTTCCAGCTCGAGGATACCGAGGGCTCGCTCGAGGTGATCGCGTTCCCCAAGACGTTCGAGAAGGTCCGCCACGTGCTGGTCTCGGACGAGCCGATCCTGTGCTCGGGCGCGGTGAAGAACGAGGGCACGGCGGATGCGCCCGAGTGGAAGATGTTGCTCGAGAAGGCGGACCCGCTCTCGGAGGTCCGTCAGGCCAAGACCACGCGGGTCGATCTCCACCTCGATGCCGACGTCCTCACCCACGATCAGGTCGACGAGCTCAAGACGATCCTCGCAAATGCGCAACGCGGTGCACACCAGCCGGTCGTGCGCTTGAAGGTCGCGCGGCGGTCCGAAACGGTCATCGTGCTCCCCGAAGCGTGGGCTGTCTCACCGACGGACGAGCTGTTGATGAAGCTCGAGCGCTTGTTCGGCGATCGCGTCGCGATCCTCTCCTGACGAATTTCGTTGATCGGAGGATCTCGCGGTCTAAGATGCCGCGCGAGGGCAGTGCATGTCGAAGGCGGCCATTCTGTTGGCGGTGTGCGCGTCGTGGATCGTCGCGTGCGCGATGGGCGGCAGTGCGACGCACCAGGGCAACGCCGATGCGCCCGCGAGCATCGACGCGCCGGCGGCGACGCCGCACGACGCGCCGCTGACGATGGGCGATGGCCCGACCATGCCGCACGACGCCAGACCGCTCGATGCGTTCGTCCCGCAGGATGCGCCCAAGCACTTCGGCAGCGCTGGCGATCTGTGCACGGTGAACTCGGACTGCGACGCGAACCAGGGCCTGTGTTGCTTCTTCTTCTCGTGCGCCACGGGCACCGGTGTCGGTAGCAACGTCTGCTTCCACTGAGAGGCCTGTCGCTGATTTACGCCGTGGCTGGCGGTGGCGGTGGCGGTGGCGGTGGCGGTGGCGGTGGCGGTGGCGGTGGCCGTGATCGTGGCCGTGGCCGTGGCCGTGATCGGGCCCGTGATCGTGGCCGTGCACGGGAACGTGAACGATACCGTGATCGTGATCGCCCCCCTTTGACGGTCAGGGGCGCGGTGGTGGTGCAACCAGGTGGCCATTCGTGGCTCCCGTTCACGGGCCGGATCACGATCACGGTGGCGTTCCCGTTCCCGTGCACGGCCACGATCACGGGGGCGATCACGTCGACGATCACGATCACCTCGACGGTGGAGTCGAAACCAGAGCAGCGCGCAGCCGGTCGAGCGCCGCAGCGTGTTCTCGTAGCGAGTTGGCCCTAGTCGAGGCCGAGCGCCACCAGATCGTCCTCTTCGAGGCCGAAGTAGTGCGCGGTCTCGTGCAGCACGGTGATCGTGATCTCCGTGGCGAGCTCGTCGAGGTCGTGCGCGGCGCGCTCGAGGTTGCGCTTGAACAGGTGGATGTTCGTGACCACCGGCGCGAGCACCTCGGACATCGGCGAGCCCGAGAACAGCCCGAGCAGGCGCGGGTCCGTGCCGTCCGCGACCAGCGCCTCGGCCGGGGCCTCGTCGATCAAGATCGGCACGTTCGCGAGCTTGGCGCGGACCTCGGGAGGGAGCAGCTCGAGCGCGGCGAGCGCGATGCGCTCGACCTCGTCCTCGCTGATCGACACCGACGGCGGCGGTGCCGCGGCATCGAGCGCGCGGACCTGCTGCCACGCCGCGATCATCGCGGGCCGTTCGTCGCGCAGCTCGTGGACGCGGCCGAGCGCGTGGAGCGCATCGGCGCGGAGCTCGGGATCGGTCTGGGCGATCTCGACGTAACGCGCGGCCGACGCAGGATCTTCCGCAGCGAGCGCGAGCTCCGCGAGATCGAGGGCGAGCACGGGGTCGTCGATCACGGAGCTCGCGAGCTCCGCCAGGGATTCGCGCGCGTCGGCGAGCTCGTCGAGCGCGATCAGCGCCTCGCTGCGCACGAGGATCGCCTCGACGAGGTCGCGCTCCTCGTCGATATAGGCGAACGCCTTCTCGAGGGTCTCGAGGGCGGCCTCGGGGTTGCCCTCGTCGCGGAGCTCGATCCGCGCCGCGCAGATCCGCGGCATCGGGTCATCCGGCGTCACCTCGATCAGCGCCCGATACGCAGCCAGCGCGGCCTCGGCGTCACCCTGGGCATCGGCGCAGGCCGCGACGAGCGCCATCACCCCCGGGTGCTTGCGGTCGATGCGCTGGACGCGCTCGCTGGCGACGATCGCGTCGTCGATGCGGCCCTCTTCGAGAGCGGTAAACCCGTGTTCGAGATCGGCGGACAGGCGGTCCTGACGAGACATGGGCGCGTGATACCGCGATTTGCTAGTGTTCGACCTGTGAGAAGCCTCGTGTTTGCAGTCGTGCTCGCGCAGCTCGCCTTCGGCTGCCATGGCAAACGCCAGGTGATCGGGCCGAGCGTGCCCGCGAACTCCGATCCTGCCGCGCGGCAGCGCTTCAACGAGGCCAAGGCGAAGTTCCTCGAGGACTCCAGGGTCTCGGCCGACGACTTCAAGCAGATCGTCGCGGACTTCCCACACGATCCGATCGTGCCGATCGCGCAGGTCTACGCCGGCTACGCGCAGATCAAGTCGCACGCGTTCGCGGATGCCGACAAGCAGCTCGCGCAGGCGATGGCCTCCGGCGATCCGGCGGTGCGCGCGAAGGCCCAGCTGTTCCTCGGCATCGCGAAGAACTACGAGGGCGATCCGGCGAGCGCTCGGCGCTTGCTCGCCGAGGCCGAGGGGGCGGTCGAGAACGACGACGAACGCGGCGAGTACCTCGCGGCGCTGGCGTACGCGACGGCCGCCGGCGACAGGCCGCTCGCCGCGCTGCCGATCTTCGATCGGTTGTGGAAGCTCTCGAATCCGACCGAGAAGGCCATGATGGTCGCGCGCATCGAAGCGCTGTGCGCGGCCGCGCCGACGGATCAGCTGCGCACGCTCTACGATCACATCGAGCGCGACGGCCCGAGCTGGGCGCTCGCCGGTAGCCAGCTCGTGGTGCGCGCGGAGCTCGCCGGCGATGCGAGCACCGCGGCGAAGCTGCGCGGAGAGGTCGCCGGGGTCCGCGCGACCCTCGGGCTGGCGCGGACGATCCAGGCCTCGTCGGTCGGCAACGTGCCGGGCGCCGGCAGCTCGGGCATCGTCGGCGCGGTGGTGCCACTGGGCAGCCAGAGCCGGATCGCCGATGCCGCGGTGGCCGGGCTCGGGCTCGCGGCGGGGGCGCCGACCGGGACCGGCATTGCCGCGATCGAGGTGCGCGCCGCGAAGGACAAGACCGAGGGCGAGCAGGCGGTCGACCAGCTCGCCAGCCAGAACGTGATCGCGATCATCGGGCCGATCGAAGGTAGCATCGTCGATGCCGCGGGTAGCCGCGCGGAGGGGCTCGGCGTGCCGTTGATCTCGCTGTCGACCGCCGCCGATCAGCGCCAGTCGAGCCGGTTCGTGTTTCATATCCGCCACTCCGCGCTGGCCCGCGCCCGCACGCTCGCTCAGCGCGCGCTCGCGAAGGGGATCCACGACTTCGCGGTGTTCGCGCCCGATAACGGCTACGGCAAGGTGGTGTCCGCCGCGTTCGCCGAGGCGGTCCAGAAGGGGGGCGGCGCGGTCGTGAAGACCGTCACCTATCCGAAGAACTCGAAGTCGTTCGCGAAGAAGGCGAACGAGCTCGGGACCTCGGGGTGGCAGGCCGTGTTCGTGCCGGACACCGCCGACGAGCTCGCGCTCGCCGCGCCCGCGCTCGCCGCAGCTGGCAACATCGCCAAGCCGATGCCGTTTCCGAAGAAGGTGCTCGGCGGTCGCCCGATCCTGTTGCTGTCGACCGCCGAGGATCTCAACAACGACTTCTTGACCAGCGCCGGCCGCCACGCCGAGGGTGCGCTGTTCGCGCCCGGGTTCTACCCGGACGACGCCGATCCCGCGACCAAGCCGTTCCTCGACAAGTTCATCGCCGCGTACGGCCACGCGCCCGGCGCGGGCGAGGCCTACGCGTACGACGCCGCGCAGCTGGTCGTGGCCGGCGGGGCGAGCGACCGCGCCGGGCTCGCGACCGCGCTCGCGCGCGGCCAGTTCGCGGGGGTGACCGGCACGATCAGCTTCGATGCACAGCACCACCGCAGCGATCCCGGCCTGGTCTATACGGTCGTCGAGGAGACCGGCAACGTGTTCGCGATCCGCGTGGTGAAGTAGCGCCGCCGGCCCGGCTGCGCGTTTTGTGTGATCTCGCGGCAGCTCCAGTCGACACAGGTCCGGGAGCACGAACAACGTGGTATACGCGGCGCGTGGGATTCTCCGTCGGAAACCGGTTGATCGCGGCGCTCGACACGCCGAGCCGCGCGGACGCCGAGAGCCTCGTCGAGAGGCTCGAGGGCGTACCGAGCTGGGTCAAGGTCGGGCTCGAGCTGTTCTGCGCGGAGGGCCCGGCGATCGTTCGCGACTTCACCGCGCGCGGGCTCGCCGTGATGCTCGATCTCAAGCTCCACGATATCCCCGAGACCGTCGCGCGCAGCACGGCGAGGGTCGCCGGGCTCGGCGCGGGCCTGCTGACCGTGCACGCGAGCGGCGGTCGCGCGATGCTCGAGGCCGCGGTCAAGGCGGCCGGTGCCATGCGCGTGCTCGCGGTGACCGTGCTGACCTCGCTCGACGACAACGACCTCGTGCAGGTCGGGGCGGTGGGGCCGGTCGCAGAACTGGTCAAGAAGCGTGCGCAGCTCGCGGTCGCGGCCGGCTGTCACGGCGTCGTCGCGTCGCCGCACGAGGTCGCGATCCTGCGCGGCGTCGTGCCGGCGGGGTTCCTGATCGTGACGCCGGGTGTGCGGCCCGAGGGCGGCGCGGCCGGCGATCAGAAGCGCGTGATGACCCCGCGCCAGGCGCGTTGCGCCGGCGCCGACCTGGTCGTGATCGGCCGCCCCCTGCGCGACGCCGCGAGCCCGGCCGTGGCCGCGCGCGCGATCATCGAAGAGCTCGCCTGACCGTGCCTGGCTTCAAGGATCGCATGCGCGGAGGCAAGCCTGGAGCGCGGCCGCGTGGGCCCGACGACAGGGGCCGCAGTGCGGGCCCGGTGGGCGCGCGCGATCGCGACGACCGAGGCCGCAGTGCCGGCCCCGCAGGCGCGCGCGACGATCGAGGCCGTGATGCCGGTCCTGCCGGCGCGCAGGATCGCGGTCGGCCGCCCATCCCACGCGATCGCGACGCTCGCAGTGGAGGCCCGACGGGCTCGCGTGCTCGCGACGATCGCGGCCGCCCGTCCAGCTCACGTGATCGCGACGCTCGCAGCGGAGGACCGGCGAGCGCGCGCGACCGCGACGACCGTGGTCGTGGTGGCCCGCCGGCGAGCACGCGTGACCGCGACGACCGTGGTCGTGGTGGCCCGCCGGCGACGCGTGATCGCGACGACCGTGGTCGCGACGACCGTGGCCCCGACGACCGTGGTCGCGAGGGCCGCGACGACGCGCCGCCTCGGCTGGCGCGGATAAATGGGCCCGGCGAGCGGGTGGTCTACGGTGCCGGTCCCGTGCGCGAGCTGATCGCGCGCATCCCGAAGCAGGTGCGCGCGATCTGGGTCGATCCGCGGCGCGCCGACAAGAGCGTCGGTGACCCGGTCGCCCAGGCCGTGATCGGCGCGCGCCAGGCCGGCATCACCGTCGACGATCGCGAACGCGCGCACCTCGATCGCGCGGCCGAGGGCGGCAGGCACCAGGGCGTCGTCGCGTGGCTCGGTCCGTTCGCATATGCGCCGCTCGACACGCTGATCCTTCCCGACGAGCCGGCGATGCTGATCGCGCTCGATGGGGTCGAAGATCCGCGCAACCTCGGCGCGGTGCTGCGCTCCGCATACTTGCTCGGCGCGCACGGCGCGATCATCCCGGAGCATCGCGCCGCGCTGGTCACGCCGCTGGTCGCGAAGGCCTCCGCCGGCGCGTCCGAGCTGTTGCCGATCGCCTTGGTCCCGAACCTCGTGCGCACGCTCGAGGAGCTGCGCGAGCTCGGCGTCTGGCGGATCGCGGTACACACCGCGCCGAACGCCCAGCCGATCGAGCAGCTCGACGGCACGATGCCGCACGTGCTGGTGCTCGGCTCCGAAGGCAGTGGCGTGCGCCCGCTCGTCGCGAAGCACTGCGACTTCCACGCGGTGATCCCGATGCAGCGCGCCGGTGTCGGCAGCTTCAACGTGTCGGTGGCGGCTGCGCTGGCGCTGTACGAGCTGCGCCGCCAGCGCCGGCCGCGCGCGCCATGACGTAGATCACGAGCGAGATCACGCCCGCGATCAGCTCGAACCACGATTCGAACCGGTTCATGTGTAGCGTCGTGTAGAGCCAGGTCGAGGTCGCGGGCAAGAAGCCCAGCGTCGCGAGCACGACCATGCCGATCCCGCTGATCAACACGAACAGGGCCTCTGCGCCGAACCGGGCGAATCCGAACCCGAGCAAGCCGACGCCGAGGTTGAGGCCAACCGCGTGGATCCGGTTCGTGGGGAGTGGACCGATGTCATCGGTGAACAGCCCGATCACGCCGCCGAGCACCAGGAACGCGGAGACCGTCAGCGCCCACCTATCGATCAGCTTCAGTCGCACGCAGATCGATCATACCCCGGCATACCCCGGCGTCCCCCGGCATACCCCGCCAATCCGGGCCGACCGCTACGCGACGATCTTTTCGAGGAAGCTGGCCTTGAGCAACTTCTCGCCATGCACCGGGAAGAACGTGGAGATGCTGTCGCCCACGACACGCACGACCTCACCATCACCCCAGCGCGCGTGGCGCACGAGATCGCCCTTCTCGAGCGGGCCGAACACGGGGCGCTTCACCCGCTCGATCTTGAGCGCGCGGCCCCGGCCGGCGGTGTGGCGGCGGCGCATCGCCTCCTCGAGCAGCTGCTTGTGCATCTCCGGATCGCCACCGCGGCGCGCCGTGACCTCTTGCGCGACGGTATCCGGATCGCGGGCGGGCGGCGGCGCGTGGCGGGCGCCGCGCTGGCAGTTATCGCAGGTGCCGCACGCCGGAGCATCCGTATAGCCGAAGTAGGTGACCAACAGGCGGGTCCGGCACAGGTGCGATTGCGAGTAGCGCAGCATGGCCGCGAGCCGCGCGCGATCCTGCGCGCGCTTCTGCTCGTACCGCGACGCCGCGCGCGCGAGGTGTTCGATGCTCGGAGGCTCGGTCGCAAGCGGTGCGAACCGCGCGCCCGGCGCCTCGGCCGCGAAGCCGACCTCTTTCAGGAATGACAGCACGACCCGCGCCTTCTTGGCGGGCGCGTCGGCGCGCTCGGCGATGTCCTTGACCGCCCTGAACACCGGATCGTGATCGTCGGTGTCGGCGGTCGCGACCTCACCATGGGTGACATAGACCAACGCTTCGGCGACCGCGCGGGTCTGCTCGGGCGTGGGATAACGGCCGCCGAGGAAGAAGCTCTGGATCCGCTTGTCCTCGGGTTGATAGAGCAGCACGCAATCGGCCGGTGCGCCATCGCGTCCCGCGCGACCGGCCTCCTGGTAGTAGCTCTCGAGCGACCCCGGGAAGTTGTAGTGGATGACGAAGCGAAGATCCTGCTTGTCGACGCCGAGGCCGAACGCGTTCGTCGCGACCATCAGGCGCGGGTCGCCGCGCTCCATGAACGCCGACTGGACGCGTTCGCGATCCTTCGCGCGCATGCGGCCGTGATAGCGCCCGCACTCGACGCCCTGCGACCACAGGTAGTCCGCGAGCGCGTCGACGGTCTTCACGGTCGCGGCGTAGATGATGCCGCAGCCCTCCTGGCGCTCGATCAGGCGCATCAACATCGCCTGCTTCTTGCGCTCGCTCGACGCCTTGATCACGTGGTAGCGCAGGTTCGGGCGGTCGAGGCCGATGTCGATCACCGACGCATCGGCATCGGAGAGCCCGAGCTGCGCGAGGATGTCGTCCTTGACCTTCGGTGGCGCGGTCGCGGTCAGCGCGAGGACCGGCGGCTTGCCGAGCGCGCGCACCGCCTCGCCGAGGCCGAGGTACGCCGGGCGGAAGTCGTGCCCCCACTGCGAGATGCAGTGGGCCTCGTCGACCACGAACAACGCGACCCGGACCTTGGTCAGGTGATCGCGGAACCGCGGCTCGCCGAGGCGCTCGGGCGTGACGTAGGCGATGCACGGCCGGTTCTCCGCGAGCCGCGACAGCGCCGCCTGCTCGTCGCGCGGCGTCAGCGTCGAGTCGAGTCGCAGCACCTCGATGTCGAGCTCGGCGAGCTTGTCGTACTGATCCTTCATCAGCGCGATCAGCGGCGACACGACCAACGTCACGCCGTCGAGCTCGAGCGCGGGGAGTTGGTAACACAGCGACTTGCCCGCGCCGGTCGGCATGATCGCCAGCGTGTCGATGCCGGCGAGCACGTTGCGGATCGCGAGCGCCTGGCCGGGCCGGAACTCGCGCAGGTTGAACCGCCGCCGTGCGAGCTCGAGCATGTGCGCGTCGATCGACTCGGCGTCACCCGAGAGATCGAGCGCGTCGATCGCATCACCGGAGATCGTCGGGTCATCCGGGTCGATGACGACCGTATCGGGAGCGTCGACCAGCTTCAGGTCGTCGAGGTCATCGTCGCGGTCGTCGTGGTCGTCGCGGTCGGGGGCAGGAACGAGCGCCCGGCTCGCGATCGGCTTCATCGAATCACGCGTGCCCCGGGCAAACTTGGTCAGCTTCTGCGGCGCCGGCGCCGGAACCTGGTGGGGCAGCCCAGCTTGCGTCGAAGCGCGCCGTCTAGGGCGCTTCTCCTCTGGCTGGCGATTGGACATCAAACATTACTGTGCCGGTGAACCTGGAGCGCTGGCAAGCGAAACCGAGGGATCAGAGGGTGCGCGGGCGCCCACAGCGTCGTTCGCCGAAATGGCATCACTTCGAGTGTAGGAAGCCTTCCGCTTTTAACAACTCGGCGGTCAGCACGGCACCGCCTGCCGCACCGCGGATCGTGTTGTGCGAGAGCGCCACGAAGCGCCAATCGAAGATCGGGTCCTCGCGCAACCGCCCGATCGAGACCGCCTGGCCAGCGCCGAGATCGCGATCGAGCCGGGTCTGCGGGCGGTCGTCGCCCTCGAAGTAGTGCAGGAATGGTTTGGGCGCGCTCGGCAGGCCGAGCTGCTGGGGTTTGCCGGCGAATTCCTTCCACGCGGAGAGGATCTGCTCGCGCGACGGCTTGCGCTCGAACTGGACGAACACCGCGGCCATGTGGCCGTCGCTCACCGGCACGCGGATGCATTGCGCGGTGATCACGGGCGCCTTTGCCGCCACGATCTTGCCACCCTCGATCGAGCCCCAGATCTTCAGCGGTTCCTGTTCGGACTTGGCTTCCTCGTCTTTGATGAACGGGATCACGTTGTCGACCATCTCGGGCCACGACGCGAACGTCTTGCCCGCGCCGCTGATCGCCTGATACGTGCAAACCGCGAGCTTGCGCGGGCCGAACCCGAGCAGCGGGTGGATCGCGGGCACGTAGCTCTGGATCGAGCAGTTCGGCTTGACCGCGATGAAGCCGCGCTTGGTGCCGAGCCGCTTCCTCTGGGCTTCGATCACGCCCATGTGATCCGGGTTGAGCTCCGGCACCATCATCGGGACATCCGGCGTCCAGCGATGGGCCGAGTTGTTCGAGATCAGCGGGGTCTCGGCGCGCGCGTACGCCTCTTCGAGCTTCGCGATCTCGTCCTTCGCCATGTCGACCGCGCACAACACGAAGTCGACCTGGTCCGCGATCGAGGCGACGTCCGCCACGTTGCCGACGGTCAGCTCGGCCGTGGTCGCGGGCACGGGAGTCTCGAGCGTCCACCGCCCCGCGACGGCGTCGCCGTAGCGCTTGCCGGCGGAGCTGGGGCTCGCGGCCACGGTCGTGACCTCGAACCACGGGTGATCTGCGAGTAACGCCACGAAACGCTGGCCAACCATGCCGGTGGCGCCGAGCACCCCGACGCGGAGCTTCTTGATCTTCGTATTCTCGATCGGCACGCGCGGACGATAGCAAATCTGCGAGACTTCGCTCGTGCTTTGGTTGTGGCTCTGGCTCGCACCGATCGTCGGAGGCTCCGACGATGCCGGCGATGCGGCGGTCGTCGAGGTCGTGATCGCGGGCGGCCAATGCTCCGGCGTCGTGGTCGCGCCGCGGGTGGTCGTCACCGCCGCGCACTGCGTCGCGCCCGGCCAGGGCACCGGTACGGCCGGGGACGCCACGATCACCCAGGTGTGGATCGATCGCTACTACGACGGCGGGGTCGATCACGATCTCGCAGCGCTGCGCTTGGACCGCGACACTGGCGTCGCTCCGCTCGCGATCGCGGCGCCGCAGCTCGGCGCGGTCCGCCTGGTCGGCTTCGGTGCGACCGTGGTGAACGGTCCGCGCGGCACGCGCCACGCGGTCGAGACCCAGGTGATCGAGATCGATCCGCGCCATGCACGCGCGGGCGGGTCAGGGATGACGACGTGCACCGGTGACTCCGGAGGTGCCGCGATCGATCCGAACGGCGCGCTGGTCGGCGTGATCACCGCGGGTGACGACGCGTGCGCCACCGCGTCGTTCCTGGTCCGGCCCGACTCCGAGCCGCAGCTCGCCGAGGTGATCGCCGCGTGGAGCGATCCAGCCCCGCCGACCGATCCGTGCGGCTTCGAGGGCACCTGCGCCGCGGCTTGCCCGATGGTGGATCTCGATTGCCCACTCGGCGGGCTCGCGGGGACGACCTGTGAGGAGGCGACCGACTGCGAGAGCCGCACCTGCATCGGCGATGATCGGGGCCGGTTCTGCGCGGCGCCGTGCGCGACCGTCGCGGATTGCCCCGCACCGCTCGACGCGTGCAGCGCCGGCACCTGCGGCTACGCGCACGGCACGCCGGGGATCGCCGGTGCGCGGTGCCACGCCGATCCCGATTGCCGCTCGGGGACGTGCGATCTCGACGCGCAGATCTGCACGGTGCCGTGCGGGCCGGGCGGAGCGTGCCCCAGCGGCCTGGCCTGCGAGCCGGTGCGCGACCAACGCGCGTGCACCGAGCCCGGCGGCTGCGCGATCGGCTCTGGCGGTGGGACGTGGTTGATCTTCGTGATCGCGGTGCTCGCCTACCTGCTGCGAACCAGGCAAACTCGCGCCGCATGCCCTTGCTCGACGGTCTCGAAGTTTATGCGTCCTCGATCCATGGCTATGGGTGCCGCACGACGCGCGCCTTCTCGAAAGGCGAGACGGTGTGCTTCGGCGACGGCGTGCTCTATCGCGAAGATGACGACTTCGACGACACGTACGCGTTGATCCTTCCGGAGGAAGACTCGGGCACCGGCTGCGACCTGTTCTGGGATCTGGTCGATCAGACGCGCTGGTTCAATCATTCGTGCGCGCCGAACACCGAGGTGCACTCGAGCTGGGATCACGACGCGAAGACCGTGCGCGCGTGGTGGGTCGCACTCCGCGACATCCCGGTCGGCGACGAGATCACGTACGACTACGGCTTTGTCGCCGATGTCGCCGAGGTCTGCGCGTGCGGCACGCCCGAGTGCCGCGGCCTGATCGTCGATCCGGACGAGGCGAACAAGGTGGCTCCGGAGCTGCGTCACTATCTGCGGCGCGCGAGCTAACAAGCACCGTTACATTTGGCTGGCAGAGGTCGGACCAGCGCGATCTTCCTCGCATCTTCGTTGCACCGCTGTCGGGTGAAGTGTGTAAGGTGAGCCCGGTTTCACAGGTCTGACTTTGCTCGGCGAACGGATCGGCAGGTATCAGGTGCTCGGCCACCTCGCATCAGGGGGCATGGGCCAGGTGTACCTGGCGAAGACCACCGGACTCGGCGGCTTCGAGCGTCACGTCGTGGTCAAGACGCTCGACGTCGTCGACGATGAAGACCAGTTCGTCACGATGTTCCTCGACGAGGCGCGCCTGGTCGGAGCGCTTCACCATCAATACATCGCGCCGGTCTACGAGGTCGGCTGCGATGAAGATGGCCGCTACTTCATCGTCATGGACTACATCCACGGCGAGACCGCCGAGGCCGTGTGGAAGCGCAGCCACGAGGGCGATACCCCGGCGATCCCGACCGGCTTCGCGATCAGCGTCGTGTTCGCGATCGCGTCCGCGCTCGACTACGCGCACAAGCTCCGCGGGCTCGACGGCTTGCCGCTCGAGATCGTCCATCGCGACGTATCGCTGTCGAACATCATGATCGGCTACGAGGGCGGCGTGAAGCTGATCGACTTCGGCATCGCGAAGTCGGCGAACCGTGCGACCAAGACGGTCGGGGGCACGCTCAAGG
The DNA here is from genome assembly GCA_039922635.1 of Kofleriaceae bacterium. Lineage (GTDB taxonomy): Bacteria > Myxococcota_A > Polyangia > Haliangiales > Haliangiaceae > JABFXX01. Next base: position 13,087 of record JBDTEH010000153.1, read on the forward strand.
GCAAGTTCGGATATCTCTCGCCGGAGCAGGTGCTGCGCCAGCCGGTCGATCACCGCACCGATATCTTCGCGCTCGGCATCGTCCTGTACGAGTTGACCACGATGGAGCGGGCCTTCATCGGCAGCTCGGAGCTGATCACGCTCGAGCGGATCACGAAGGGCGAGTACCGGCGTCCGTCGCAGCTCGTCGCGCACTTTCCGCAGGCGCTCGAGGCGATCATCGAGCGCGCGCTCGAGGTCGATCCCGATCGTCGGTTCCAGAGCGCCGCCGAGATGGCGCGCGAGCTCGAAGCGGTCGCGCGCGCGATGGGCGAAGCGATCGGCGACTCCACGATCATCGGCACGATGCGCGCGTTCGGCCGGACCGGCCTCACCAAGAGTCAGCGGTTCGCACGAGCGTCGAGCCGGGTCCGGACCGATCCGGAGCTGATGGCCCGGATCGCGGCCGAGGCGCGCCGTCAGGAGCGCGAAGACCTCACGCCGGTCGTGGCGACGCCGCTGCCGATGATGGGCCTTTCGGGCATGCCGCTGGTCCCCCCGATCCTCCCCGAGGCGACGCCGACGGACCTCCCCGATTTGGCGGACGTGCCGGAGCTCGTCGAGGATGAGCTGACGGCGCCGATCATGGCGACCCCGAACAGCGGGTCGCCGGCGATCGGTCAGCTCGGCGTGCAGTACGCCAGCGCGCTGCGGCCGTTGACCGCGACCGCGAAGCTGGTCGGCTATAGCCTGCGCGGGCTGTGGATCGGGCTCGCGCTGATCGCGATCGTGATCGGCATGGTCATCGCGTTCGCGGTGCACTGAGCCGGGTCAGCTCGTCGTGGCCGTGGCCACGGCCGTGGCCGTCATGGTCTGGCCGTCGCGCACGTAGCTCGAGCCCGGGATCGCCTTCGCGGTGCGCTTGCCGACCGCCGCGAGCTCGGCGAGGCCCGCGTAGGTCTTGGCCCGAGCGAGCGAGATCGCGGCGACCGAGACGCTCATCATCGGGAATCGCCGCATCACCCCGAACCGATCCTTGGTCTCGATGTAGCCGCGCTGGCGATCGCCGACGTCGTAGTACAGCTTGATCAGCGAATCGAACCGGTCGCACAGCGTGCGGCACACGAGGTCGGACTTCTCGGCGCTGGTCACGAACACGAAGTCGTCCCCGGCGATGTGGCCGATGAAGTCGACCGGCGTGCCGAACCGTTGCACGACGTAGCGGATCACGTCGCCGGTCTGGCGGATCACCGCGTTCGCCTTGGCGTAGCCGTAGTAGTCGTTGAACGCCTTGAGGTTATCGAGATCGAGGTAGCACGCGATCGAGGCGGCATCGCCGATCCGGCGTTCGATCTCGGCCTGGATCGCGTCGGCGCCGGGCAGCTGAGTCGTCGGCGAGGCGCCGAGCTCGCGGGCCTGGCGATCGAGCGCCTTGGCGACCCGCGCGAGCAGCTCCGCGGCATCGAACGGCTTGACCATGTAGTCCTCCGCGCCGCTGCGGAACGCGCGCACCTTGTCGGCCGTGTCGCCGCGCGCCGACAAGAACATGATCGGCGGCATACCGACCGCGGGATCGGCACGGATCATCTCCGCGGTGCGATAGCCGTCGATGCCGGGCATCAGCACGTCGAGGACGATCATGTCGGGGCGAAAGCGGCGCGCCTCGTCGAGCGCCTGGGTCGCGGACCCCGCGTCCCGGACCTGATAGCCGCCGAGCTCGAGCACCTCGCGGCAGATCTGGCGGATCGACGGATCGTCGTCGACGATCAGCACGCGCGGCGCTTCGCGCCGGCCGCTCTCGACCAAACGCAGGCACGCCTCGCGGAACTGGGCCGGCTGGATCGGGAAGTCCATCAGGTCGTCGGCGCCGGCCGCGAGCAGATCGGCGCGGCGCACTTCTTCGCCGACGACCATCACGGCGGTCTTGTGGGTATCGGGGTCGTGCTCGAAGATCGCGAGCAGCGCGATCGCGTCGCTCATCGCTCCGGCGACGACGGCGAGCGCCGGATGCTCGGCGCGTGCGGTCGCGAGCGCGCTGTCGACGTCGTGACAGACGAGCACGCGCTCGGTCAACGACATCAACAGGCCCTTCAAGAGCAAGGCGCGCCGCGGATCGTCGTCGACGACCAGCGCGACCGCGTTGTCGCCGAGGCCTCGGCGCCGCGCCGGCTCGCCGTGATCGATCACGATCGGCTGGGTGAGCTCCTCGGAGCGCTGCGAGACCGGCAGCGTGAATACGAACTTGGTGCCCTGCGCGTCGGACTCGACCCAGATCCGTCCGCCGTGCGCCTCGATGATCGAGCGCGAGATCGCCAGGCCGAGCGCGGTGCCGCCGACCCGCCGGCTCGACGCCGAGAACGGCTCGAAGATGCGCTCGCGATCCTCGGCCATGATCGGCTCGCCCGAGTTGTGGACCGACACGCCGACCGCATCCTCCGACAGCGGCGGGCCGAACACCTCGACATCGATGATCCCGTTCGGCGGGGCGAACCGGATCGCGTTGGTCAGCAGGTTGCCGAGCACCTGGGACAGGCGCTCCGGATCGCCGACGATCGAGATATCCTCGGCCGAGGTGCTCATCACCATCGTGAGCTGTTTGTTCGCGGCGGCCTGGCGATAGCGATCGATCACGTCGCGCGCGAGGCGATCGAGCTGGACCGGCGCGGTGGCGACCGTGATCGTACCCGCCTGGGCGCGGGCGAGGTCGAGCAGCTGATCGACGAGCTGGTTCATGCGCGTCGCCGCCTGGCGCGCCATGTCGACGTAGCGGAGCTGGCGATCGGAGAGTTGACCGGCGTATCCCGACAGCACGATGTCGAGCGCGCCGGCGATCGAGGTCAGCGGCGTGCGCAGCTCGTGCGACATCACCTGCGCGAACTCCGCGCGGCGGCGGGTGCTATCTGCGGTATCGCCGAGGTCGCGCAGGATCACCATCGCGCCGATCGCGCCGTCACCGTCGCGTAGGGGCGTCACGACCGAGTGCAACACGCGATCGCCGATCCGGACCTCCTCGCGGATCGGCTGGCCGTCCGGCGATCCGGCCGCGAGGTCAAAAGGATAGAACCCGACGATGTCCTTGAGGTAGGTCGTGTCGACGACGTCATCGGCCGCGATGCCGAGCATCTCGCGCGCCGTCTTGTTGATCACGACCTCGCCGGTGGTCGTATCGGCGAGGATCGCGCCGTCGGCCATGACCTCGATGGCCATCCGCAAACGCTGCTCGAGCCCTCCTGCCATCCAGTCAAAATCATACCGAAACTTCGGCCTGACCGCTCCTGGTTGCGGCACCGTCGTGGCGGCTGGACGCAAGGTAGGCCCAAGCCCGACGTGCCGTCACCCGGTCACCGAGGTGGCCCCCTGGCTCAGCCCTGGCGGCGGAACGTCTTTTCGAGCGCGGCGTACAGCCCGCCCTTGGCGACGAGCTCGTCGTGCGTGCCTTGCTCGATCACGACGCCTTTATCCATCACGACGATCAGATCTGAATTGCGGATCGTCGAGAGCCGGTGGGCGATCACGAGCGTCGTGCGGCCCTTCATCAGCTCGTGCACCCCAGTCTCGATCAGGAGCTCGGCCTCGGGATCGACGTGCGCGGTCGCTTCGTCGAGCACGAGCACCTCGGGATCGCGGAGCAGGGCGCGCGCGAACGCGACGAGCTGGCGCTCGCCGGCGGAGAAGTTCCCGCCGCGCTCGGCGACCGGCTCGTCGAGCGGATCGTGGCCACCCACGGTCCGCCGCGCGAGCGCGCGGTCGAGGCCCACGCGCCGGACCGCGGCGTTGATCGCGGCGGTGGCGTGCGGTTTGCCGAGCGTGATGTTGTCGCGCAGCGAGCCGGCGAACAGCGTCACGTCCTGGGAGACGACCGTGATGCGCTGGCGCAGCTCGACGAGCGAGAGGTCGCGGATGTCGACCCCATCGAGCCGGATCACCCCGCGCTCGCGCTCGTACAGCCGGGTCAGCAGCTTGATCACGGTCGACTTGCCGGAGCCGGTCGCGCCGACCACGGCGACGGTCGCGCCGCGCCGCACGCGGAGATCGATGCCGCGGAGCACCGGCTCGGCGCCGTAGCCGAAGTGGACTGCCTGGAGCTCGATGGCCGGCGTACGGGCGGCAGCCGCCGTCGCGGTCGCCGGCGCGGTCGCGGTCGCGGTCGCGCGTGCTTCGTCGGGGTCGCCCAGGGGGACGCCCGCGGCGGTCTCGCCGTCGAATTCCTGGGTGTCGAGCAGCTGGAAGATCCGCTCGCTCGCCGCCATCGCGCCCTGCATGACGGCGTACTTCGACGATAGGTCGCGGATCGGGATGAAGAACTTGTTGATGTACTCGATGAACACCACGACCACGCCGATCGTCGCGGCGTTCTCGAGCCGGTGGCCGGCCGCGAACCAGATGATCAAGCCGATCGCGATGTAGCCGATCGCTTCGACGAGCGCGTACATCGCGGCGTCCGCGCGGATCTGCAGCAGGTACGCGTCGCGGTGGCCGGCGTTGATCTCGTCGTACTCGCGCAGCGCGGTGCGATTGCGCCCGAGCAGGTGGATCACGCGAATGCCGAACAGGTGCTCCTGCGCGAATGCGTTCATCGCGGCGAGGCGGACCCGGATCTGGCGGAACGACTTGCGCATCGCGCGGCGCGCGACCTCGACGAGCACGACGACCAGCGGCAGCGTCGCGAACGTCAGCAACGACAGGTCGACGTCGATCGTCAGCATCACCACGATGATGCCGATCGCCTTGACCGCATCCGCGACCAGCGTGATCGCGCCTTGCGCGAACATCTCGTTGAGGCTCTCGATGTCGTTGGTCATGCGGGTCATCAGCCGGCCGACCGGGATCCGATCGAAGAACGCGGCGCGCTGCGCGAGCACGTGATCGAAGATCGAGACCCGGAGGTCGTGCATCGTGCGCTGACCGGCGAGCTGGAGGGCCCACTGGTCGAAGAACCCGGCGATCCCCTGCGCGAGCACGAGGCCGATGTACGCCAGCGCATCGAGCGGCAGCTTGTCGAGGTGGTCCTTGAGGATGTGGTGATCGAGCGCGTACACGAACATCGCCGGTTGCGCGAGCTCGCACGCGATGCCCGCGAGCATGAACACGACCCACGCGCCGAGCATCGCGCGGTGCGGTCGCACGTACTTCGCGATCCGCTTGATCAGGCGAATGTCGTACGCCTTGCCGAGCACCGCCTCGGCCGCCATGCCCGACTTGCCGGGCGCCGTCGCGACCGCCATCACCGCGCCTCCCCGCGCTGGAGCTCGGCGGCGTCGTCGCGGATCTCGAGCTCGGTATCGAGTTGCGTGCGGTAGAGGTCGGCATAGACCCCGCCGCGCGCGATCAGCTCGGCGTGCGTGCCGCGCGCGACGAGCTTGCCCTGATCGAGCACCAGGATCTGATCGGCGTCCTTGATCGCCGCGACGCGGTGGCTGATCAGCACCGCGGTGCGACCGCTCATCACGCGGCGCAGGTTCGCGAGGATCACCTTTTCGGTCTCGGCGTCGACCGACGACAGCGAATCGTCGAGCACGAGGAGTCGCGGCGCCGCGGCGAGCGCGCGGGCCAGCGCGACGCGCTGGCGCTGGCCGCCGGACAGCGTGATACCGCGTTCACCGACGATGGTCTTGAGGTGCTCCGGCATCGCCGCGAGGTCGCGTGTGAGGCCCGCGGCCTCCGCGGCTCCGGTGACCCGCGGCTCGGCCGAAAGATCGAGCGCGGCCTCGGCGGCGCCGGCGCGCTCGAGCTCGATCCTGCGCGCGATCGGGATCGCGGTGCCAGCACCGTACCCCATCGCGATATTGTCGGCGATCGTCGTCGAGAACAAGAACGCCTCTTGAGGGGCGTAGCCGATCTGCGCGCGCAGCGAGTCGAGCGGCAGCGTCGTGATGTCGCGGCCGTCGAGCGCGATCGTCCCGGCCGGCACCGGGATCAGGCGGCACAGCGCCTCGACCAGGGTCGATTTTCCGGAGCCGGTGCGCCCGACGATCGCGGTCACGGTCTTCGGCGCGAGCTCGAAGCTGATGTCGTCGAGCAACGTGCGCTTGCCGATCTGGATGGTGAGGCCGGTGACCGCGACGTGCGCGGGCTCGGCAACCGCGGCCAATGGCGCACCGGTGCCCTCGACGATCTCGGGCTCGGTGTCGCGGAGCTGGACGAGCCGGCTCCACGACGCCCGGCCGCGCTGCACGAGTGCGAGCATGAAGCCGAGCGTCAGCGTCGGCCAGACCAGGCGCGCGAGCAGCGCCGCGAACGCGGTGAACTCGCCGACGTCGAGGTCCGCGTGGATCACCGCGCGGCCACCCACCACGATCAGGATCGCGACGGCCGACGACGCGAGCGCGTTGAGCGTCGGCGTGAGCTGGATCCGGACGATCGCCGCGACCATGTTCTTGTCGAGCAGGCGCTTGCTCGACGCCACGAACCCGGTGCGGCGCAGCCCTTCGAGCCCGTACGTCTTGATCACCTGGATCGCGCCGAGGTCCTCCTGGATCCGCCCGGACAGCGCGCCGAGCTCGCCTTGCACCGCGCGCATCGACGTGTAGATCCGGCGCGACATCAGCTGGCCGATGAAGAAGATCAATGGATAGGGCACGATCGCGCACAGCGCGACCTTCCACGACATCCCGAGCATCAGCGGGAGCACGGTGGCGAACGAGGTCACCGCGTTCGCGAGGTGGACGAGCCCGGCTCCCCACATCGCCCGCACGACCTGGACGTCGTTGGTGAGCCGAGACATGACGTCGCCGGTCGGATGGTCGCGGTAGTAGCTCGGCGCGAGCGCGAGCGCGTGACCGAACAAGTCGCTGCGCAGGTCGTACTCGGCGGCGCGCGCCGCGTTGAAGATGTACACGCGCGAAAAGATCCGCGTGATCGCCGTCGCGGTCGCGTAGACGACGAGCATCACCACCGCGTGCAGCGCGGCATGGCTGGTGACGGCGATCGACGCGTGCCGCCAGTGCTCGAGCGGAGCGAGGTAGCCGGTCGGGATCCCCTGCGCGACGAGCCAGTCGGCGATGTTCTGGATCTCGCGGGCGTCCTTGAGGGCCTGGACGCCATCGCGCAGCGCGATGGCGACACCCAGAAAGCACGCGTTGGTCGCGACCAGCGACAACACCCCGGCGACGATCACGCTGCGATATGGACGAAGGTAGCCGAGCGAGCTCCGGCTCTGACGACTCACCACCACGACGTATACACCGTGTGATGAGGGCAGGACCGTGCCGGAGCGATCTCATCACTCCGGATCGATCCCGAGCACCATCGTAACTCGGTGAATCGAATGGTCTCGCAGTTGTACGGCATTCCGCAGGCCGATACCATCGCCACCTCGATACGTCATGGCTGACTTGCCTTCTCTCCTCTCTGTTTTCGAGCACGACCCGGACGACAGCCAGGCCCTCGAGGCGCTTGCCGCGGTCGCGCGGCAAGCACCGCCGGACCTGCGCGCGAGCCGGTTTGCCGCGACCCGCAAGCTGCTCGCTCAGCACGGGCGCCCCGACGCGGTCGTCCAGCTGATCGAGGTCGAGCTCGCGGCCTCCGAAGATCCCCACAAGCAAGCGGATCTGTTGCTCGAGAAGGGCATGGTGCTCGACGGCGAGTTGCTCGACGTGCCGGGCGCCCACGCGGCGTTCGCGTCGGTGCTCGAGCTGCGCAAGAACGACGCGATGGCGATCGAGGCGCTCGAAGAGCTCAACGTCGCCGAGGAGAACTGGCAGAAGTTCACCGCGAAGTACGTGCAGGAGGCGACCGCGTCGACCGATCGCAGCCTCGCGACCGGCCTCTATGTCTCGGCCGCAGAGGCCTACGTGCGGTTCTCCCCGGCCTCGCCGGAGGCGGAGCAGTACCTGCAAAAGGCGCTCGAGATCGATCCGAAGAACGGCAAGGCCGCGTTTCACCTCGCGCGCATGTTGCGACGCGCGGCGCGCTGGCAGGATCTCGGCGAGTTGCTCGACGAGCGCGCCGAACAGGCCGCGACGGTCGAGGAGAAGGTCGCGGCGCTGATCGCGCTGTCCGATCTCGGCCGCACCCACCTCGGCAACGTCGCGCGGGGCGAGCGCGCGCTCAAGCGCGTGCTCGCGATCGATCCGACGCACCCGCGTGCGCTGCGCTTCGTCACCGACACGGCCGCGGCGGCCGGCGATTGGGCCGCGGTGATCGGCGCGTATCAGGCCGCGCTCAAGGGGCGACGCGACGACGACCTCGGCATGTTGTTGCAGGTCGGCATGGTGCTGTGGAAGCACCAGAACGACCTCGATCAGGCCGAGGAGTACTTCCGCCGGATCCGCAAGCTCGATCAGAGCCACCCGGCGGCGCTCGAGTTCTACCGCACGTACTTCACGGCCAAGGGCGAGACCGGCAAGTTGATGACGATGCTCAAGAGCGCAGAGAAGTCGGCGCCCCGTGCTCGCCGCGACTCCGGCGACAAGTCGCTCTCGATCGAGATCGCGGAGCTCGCCGAAGCGCAGAACAACCCGGAGAAGGCGATCGAGGCGTGGAAGCAACACCTCCGCCAGGATCCGACGTCGCCGCAAGCGCGCAGCGCGCTCGCGCGGCTATATCGCCGCACCGAGAAGTGGAACGCGCTGCTCGACCTGATGAAGGACGACATCGATCGGCTCGGTGACCAGGAGGTCGCGGCGAAGGCGTCTCGGCTGTTCGAGGTCGCGGAGATCTATCGCGATCGCCTGAAGCTCGACGTGATGGTGATCAACACCTACAACGCGATCCTCAAGATCGATCCGGACAACCAGCGCGCCGGTGACGAGCTCGCCGCGAAGTTTCGTGCGCTCGGCCGGTGGAACGATCTGATCGCGGTGCTGACGCGCAAGAGCGAAGCCCAGCACGTGCCCGATCACGAGCGCGTCAAGCTGCTCCGCGAGGTCGCGGATCTGTGGTCGGAGCGGTTCGGTAACTTCGCGAACGCGATCAAGCCACTCGAGCGGATCGCCGAGCTGACGCCGACCGATGCCGACGCGATCAATCGCCTCAAGGAGATCTATACCAAGCGCCGCCAGTGGCGGCAGCTGATCGATCTGCTCGGCAAGGAAGCCTCGACGCTCGCGCCCGCCGACCGCCGCGCCAAGCAGAGCGAGATGGCGCGCCTCGCCGCCGAGCGGCTCGGTGACTCGCGGCTCGCGATCGAGATCCACAACAAGATCCTCGCCGAGGCAGGTGCCGCCGACGTCGCCGACACGCTCGCCGCGCTCGCCACGCTCTACGATCGCGAGAAGCGCTACCCGGCGTACGTCGAGATCGTCCATCGCCAGGTCGCGGTCGCGCGCGCCGCGGGGCAGACCAAGCCCGCCACCGTGCTGCTCGAGAAGCTCGGCCAGATCTACACCGAGCGCCTCGCGGCACCCCAGCAGGCCGCCGCGGCGTGGCAAGAGATCCTCGAGCTCGAACCGAACCACGCGAAGGCGCTGCGCACGCTGCGCGAGCTCTACGCGATGGCCGGCGACTTCGTCGGGCTCGAGCAGCTCTACGCGCGGCTCGGCCAGCAGGACGAGCTGGTCGACGCGTTGCTCGCGATCGCGGACCGCATCGATAACAAGCAGCAACGCCTGCCGCTCGTCGAGCGCGCCGCGCAGCTCGCCCAGGAGCGCGCGGACAAGGCGCCGCCTGCGCCGGCGCCCGGACCTGGAACCGGGCCCGGGCCCGGGCCGGGGAAAGACGGCTCCGGTCCGACGTCGATCGCCTTCGAGAAAGCGCGCCAGGTGTGGGAGCGCGTGCTCGCGGTCGATCCACAGCACCTCGCGGCCGCGACCGCGCTCGCGCCGATCTACGAGAAGCAGGAGAAGTGGCCACGCCTGCTGTCGATGCGCGAGATCGAGCTCGGCGCGCTCACCGAGCCGAAGTCGAAGCTCGCGAAGATCGAACAGATCCGCGTCCTGTGCGAGCAGAAGCTCGCCTCGAAGTCGCTCGCCTTCACGTGGGCGTTGCGGGCGTACGAGCTCGAGCCCGCGAGCCCCAAGCTGTACGACGACGTGATGCGGCTGGCGAGCGAGCGCGATCAGTGGCGCGACGTGGTCGGCGCGTTCGAGCGGGCGATCGCGGGCGGCACGCTGCCCGAACCGCAACGGCTCAATACGTTCCGCGAGCTCGCGAAGATCGCGAACAAGCGCCTCGGCGATCCGGAGATGGCCCGTGGCTATCACCGCAAGGTCCTCCAGCTCGCGCCCGAGGATCGCGATGCCGAGTCGAACCTCGAAGCGCTGGCGCATCAGGTCGCGGACTGGAGCGAGCTGCTCGCGTCGTTCCGGCGGCGCGCGCAGCGCGAGGGCCAGGGCGCGGCGAAGGCCGCGATGCTGTACGAGGCCGCGCAGATCCAGGAACAAAAACTCCAGGATCTCGACGGCGCCGCGACGACCTATCGCGAGGCGCTCGCCGCCGCCCCGGGAACATTGAAGGTGCTGCGCGCGCTCGCGAAGGTGGAAGAAGCGCGCGGCGACTGGGACTCGCTCGCCGACGCGCTCGCGCAGGAGCTCGAGCAGACCCCGGCGGAAGGCCCGAGGCTGGAACCGACGCCGCGCTTCGAGCTGCTGATGCGGCTCGGTTCGTTGCACGAGCACAGCCTCGAGCAGCCGGCAAAGGCGCTCGGCTACTACCGCCAGGCCCTCGCCGTGCCTGGCGCGGGAGGGCTCGTCCGACCGCAGCCGGTCGACGCGATCGCGCGGCTGGTGCTCGTGCACGAGACGGCCCACGCGCTCGAGCCCACGGACCGGATCGCGGCGGTCCGCCAGATCCTGCCGCACCTCGCGGCGGCCAAGCACGCCGCTCCGCACGCGGCCGCACTCGAGGTCTTGCGCGCCTCCGACGAGACGCCGACCAAGGACAAGACCCAGCTCGATCGCCAGCTCGTGCGGATCTATCACATCGACCTCGGCGACCCGGGGGCGGCGTGGGGCGCCGGCCTGCGGGTGATCGCGGCCGAGCCAGCCGATGTCGAGAGCCGGCGCGCGCTGGCGGCGCTGGCCGGTCAGCTCGGCCGCGACGGCGAGTGGGGCCGCCACCTGACGGCCGCGCTCGCGACGCTGAAGTCGCAGGGCGGGGCTCCCGGCGAGATCCGCGGGCTCGCGACCGAGCTCGCGCTGCTCGCCGGCGAGCGGCTCGGCGACAAGCCGACCGCCGAGAAGGCGTGGATGACCGTGCTCGAGGTCGAGGCCGACGCGACCGATGCGTTCGACGCGCTGACCGCGATGTACCGGGCCGAGCAACGCTGGCTCGATCTGCGCGCGCTCCTCGAGCGCCGTGCGGAGGTCACGATCGACAACCAGGCGCGCCTCGCCGCGCGGCTCGAGCTCGCGGTGCTCGAGGAGCAGATGCTCGGCGATCCTACTCGCGCGATCGCCGCCTATCGCCGCGCGCTCGAGCTCGACCCCGCGAACAGCGACGCGTTCCGCGCGCTGGATCGGTTGTACGGCGAGGCCAAGCAGTTCACCGAGCTCGAGGCGCTGCTCGCACATCGCGGCGACCACGATCCGGCGCACGCTCGACAGCTGGCCTATCGCCGCGCCGAGCTGTTCGCGCATCCGCTCGCCGATCCGAGCCGCGCGGTCGATCTGCTCGAGGTCGTGCTCGCGCAGCACCACGGCCACGCCGATGGTCGCGAGCTCCTCGAAGAGCTGTTGAACGCGCCGAAGGCGACCGCGCTGCGGATGCGGATCAGCCGCGTGCTCGAGCCGCTCTACGAGTCCGACAAGCTGTGGAAGGACCTCGTCCGCGTGTTGCGCGTGCAGCGCGGACTCGTCGAGGGCACCGAGGCGGTCGAGTTGCTCGCGCGGATCGCGCAGGTCGAAGAGGCCGAGCTCGGCAACGCACGCGAAGCCTTCGAGGCCTGGCTCGAGGTGTTGAGGCTCGAGCCGGCCGACGAGCGCGCGCGGATCGAGATCCCGCGCCTCGCGCAGTGGCTGCAGCGCTGGCCCGATGCGACCGCCGCGCTCGAGGCCGCGGTGACCGCGACGCCGGCGAGTGATCGCGGAGCCCGCGGCGCGCTGCTCGGCGAGCTGGCGACCTACTACGACATGCAGCTCGGCGACGCGCCGCGCGCGATCGAAGCCTATCGCCGGTTGCTCGACACCGAGGACTCGTCGCCGGCGATCCAGGCCCGGGCGGGCGCGGCGCTCGCGCGGCTCTACGAAGAGAGCAAGCAGTGGCAGGCGCTGCGCGACGTGCATCGCAAGCAAGCGGCCTGGGCCCAGGACGCGATCGAGCGGCGCTCGCTGCTCGGCCGGATCGCGCAGCTCGAGGAGGAACAGCTCGGCGATCGCGATGCCGCGATCGCGACCTGGCGCGACGTCCTTCACGACCAACCGTCCGATCGCGGCGCGCTGTTGTCGCTCGAGCGGCTCTATACCGCGGTCGAGCGCTGGCGCGACCTGATCGAGATCCTGCGCCGGATGGTCGACCTGGCGCCCGGCGAGGGTGCCGCGTTGCTGGCGCGGATCGCGGAGCTCCACGAGCAGCGCCTGCACGAGCCCGACGAGGCGATCGTCGCGTGGCTCGAGGTGCTCGACCACGACAGCGACGACCCGCGCGCGCTGGCCGAGCTCGCCCGCCTGTACCACGCCGCGAACCGTCACGCCGATCTGCTCGATGTCTACGATCGCCAGCTCAACGCGAGCCCCGACCAGCTCGCGCTCCAGATCGAGATCGCGAAGTTGCTCGGCGGGCCGCTCGCGCGGCCGGTCGAATCGCTCGACCGCTGGGAGAACGTGCTCCACGTCGATCCGCAGCACCCCGAGGCGCTCGCCGCCGTCGAGGCCGCGCTTCAGGATCCGGATCTGCGGGTCTCGGCCGCGGAGATCTTGCGCCCCGTCTATCACGGCACCGCGCAGGACGCCCGGCTCGCGCAGCTCGCGCTGTATCAGGCCGAGTGGTCGGATGACCCGGCGACGAAGCTGCGCGCGCTCAACGAGGTCGTGATGCTGCGCGAGCAGCGCCTCGGCGACAAGGCCGGTGCGTTCGAGGCCCAGCTCCAGGCGCTGCGCCACGCCGCGACCGAGCCCGAGCTCGCGCGGACCGTCGCCGAGACCGAGCGTCTCGCCGGCGAGCTCGGCCGCGAGGCGGATCTGATCGAGACGTATCGCGAGGTCGCGCCCGGCGTGCTCGACGCCGAGATCCAGCGCCGGCTCTACCTCGATATCGCCGATCTCTCGCGCGCCGTGCGCGGCGATCTCGCGCTCGCGCGCGAGTACTACCAGAAGGTGCTCGACGTCCAACCCGACGATCGCCGCGCGCTCGCCGCGCTCGAGAGCATCTACCGCGAGACCAACGATGACGCCCGGCTCGTCGAGGTACTCCTGCGCCAGGCCACGCCCGAGCTCGGCGCGAGCGTCGACGATCAGGTCCAGGGGCTGGTCGAGGCCGCCGGGATCTACGCGCACCTCGCGCGCCCCGATGACGCGATCACCACGTGGGAGCAGGTACTCGAGATCGCTCCCGAGCGCGCCGACGCGATCTACGCGCTCGAGGCGTTGTACAGCCAGCAGAGCCGCTGGCACGACGTCGTCGATCTCTACGAGCGCCGGCTCGGGTTCGTGACCTCGATCGACGAGGCGGTCGCGCTGCGCGTACAGCTCGGCGAGCTCCACGAGAACCACATCCACGACATCGAGGCCGCGATCGAGAACTACGCGGCCGCGCTCGGCGGCAACACGAAGCAGCCCGCCGCGCTCGCCGCGCTCGAGCGCTTGCTCAACGATCCGGAGGCGCGGGCGCAAGCGGCCGAGGTGCTCGAGCCCGTGTTCGTGGCACAGCAGCGCTGGGCCGACCTCGTGCGGGTCTACGAGGCCAAGCTCGATGCGGCGGCCGATCCGCGCGATCGGCTCCGCCTGACCCGCTTCGTCGCGCGGCTCTACGAGGAGCAGCTCGAGGACTTCGAGAGCGCGACGCGCTGGGTGGCGCGGGTGTTCCGCGAGGCGCCGGACGATTCGTCGGTGCGAGACCAGTTGCAACGGCTGGGCTCGATCACCGAGAACTGGGCGTTCGTCGCCGAGACCTACCAGGGCTTCCTCGACGCCGAGTCGGGCGAGTCGTCCGACGTGCGCGAGATCGCGATCGCGGCCGCCGCGATCTACGATCGCCGGCTCAACGACACCGACAAGGCCTCGGCCGCGTACCGCCGTGCGCTCGCGATCGAGCCCGAACCGGAGGCGGTGACCACGCAGGAGCTCGTGCGCCGCCTCGAGGATCTGCTCGGTCGCTCGCAGCGCTGGTCCGAGCTCGTCGTGGTCTACGACGAGGTGATCGCGCGCGCCGATGACGACCTGCGGATCGAGGCGTTGACCAAGCGCGCGCGCCTGGTCGAGGACGGCCTCCAGGATACCGGGCGCGCCGTCGAGGCGTGGCGCGAGGTCGTGCTCGCGACCGACGGTGGCGATTCACCGGCGGCGGAGCGCGCGTACCGCGTCGCCGTCGGTGAGCTCGAACGCCTGTTCCGGCTCCGCGGCCAGTGGCATGACCTCGTCGACCTGTTCGAGGCACGCCTCGGTCGCACCGACGACGACACCGAGACCGCCGAGCTCCGGCTGCGGCTCGCCGACATCTACGAGAACCAGATCCAAGATCTGCCCGCCGCGCTCGATCAGTACCAGGAGGTCCTGCACGGCGAGAAGCTGTGGGAGCGCGGCGTCCAGGCGCTCGAACGCCTGGTGATCCACGACGACCACCGCGCCCGCGTGATCGAGCTGCTCGAGCCGGTGTATCGCGCACAGGATTGGTGGCAGAAGCTGGTCGTCGTGCTCGACGCGAAGCTCGAGTACGTGATGGACCCGATCGACCAGGTCGAGACGCTCCACGAGATCGCGGATCTCCACGAGGCCCGCGGTGGAGCGCTCGATCTCGCGCTCGGCGCCCTGGCGCGTGCGTGGCGGATCGACGTGGCCGACGAGGACTCGCTGGCCAAGCTGTTGTCGCTCGCCGGCAAGCTCGCGGCGTGGGATGAAGCGGCGCGGACCGTCGAGGACGGCGCGGCCTCGACCTCGAACGGCGACCTCGCGGGCGGCCTGTGGGCGCGCGCGGCCGAGATTCACGAGCACCAGCGTCACGACAAACGCCGCGCGATCGACGCGTGGCGCAAGGTCGACGAGGCGCGTCCCGAGGATCTACTCGCGCTCGCCGCGCTCGATCGCTTGCTCGCGCTCGAGGGCCGCGTGCCCGACCTCGTCCGCGTCGTCGAACGCCGCGCCGAGCTGACCGAGGACGCCGGCGTACGGCTCGTGCTGCTCCACCGGGTCGCCGCGCTGTACGAAGAGGTGCTCCAGGATCAGAGCAAGGCGATCGGCGCGTACAAGAACGTGCTCGGCGTCGACGACACCGACCTCGCTGCGCTCGACGCGCTCGAGCGGCTGTACCGCGCCGACTCCGGCAGCGACGCACCGCGCGAGCTCGCCGTCACGCTCGAGCGCAAGATCGAGCTGACGAGCG
>JBDTEH010000154.1:0-25765 GCA_039922635.1 Kofleriaceae bacterium
CGGGTGGCGCTCGGCCATCCCAACGTGGTCCCGGCCTACGACGCAGGCGAGCTCGAGGGGCGGACGTACGTGGTCATGGAGCTCGCGACCGGCGCACGACTGCGAACCTGGGCGCGCGCGCCGGGTCGCGGGTGGCGCGAGGTGATGCGCGCGGCGCGCGATGCCGCGCAGGGCCTGTCCGCCGCCCACGACGCCGGCCTCGTGCATCGCGACGTCACGCCCGACCACATCGTCATCGGGACCGACCGAGCCCGCATCCTCGACTTCGGGCTCGCGGTCGCCACCGGCGATGGCGCGCGCACCGGCGCGCCGGGGTACCAGGCGCCGGAGGTCCTCGCCGGCCACGCCGCGACCGCGCTCGCCGACCAGTTCAGCTTCGGCGTCACGCTGTTCGAGGCGCTCTACGGCACGCTGCCGACGCCGAGCGCGAAGCCACCGCCCGGCGGCGCGGTGCCGAGCTGGGTCCACCACGTCGTCGTCCGCACGCTCGCACCCGAGCCGGCGGATCGGTTCCCCTCGATGCGCGAGGTCGTGCGCGCGCTCAAGCGCGATCACCGGCGCGTGCGCTTCGTCGCCGTGCTCGCGTGCACCGCCGTGATCGGCGCCAGCCTCGGCGCCTGGACCCTGGCTCGCGGCGGCGGCGACGCCAGCGGCGGCGCGTGCGGCGATCCGGCCGTGCGCCGTGGCGCGGCCTGGAACGCGAGCCTGCGCGACGGCGTCAAGGCCGGGCTCGCCGGCGCACCGTGGAGCGCACGGACGATCGCCGGGTTCGACGAAGCGAGTCGCGCGTGGGAGACCAGCTATCGCGACGTGTGCGCCGCGGCGCACGTGCGCGGCGGGCCCTCCGACGCGCTGGTCCAGCTCCGCATGCGCTGCCTCGATCGCAGCCTCGATCGGCTCGCGGCGCTCGCGCAGGCGCTCGCGGGCACGAACGACGCGCACGGCATGCCCGACGCGCCCGCCGGAGCCGCGAGCTCGGCGCTCGAGCCCGCCGCGCGGGTCGCCGCACCGATCGCGGTCGCCGCGCTGCCACCACCCACCGAGTGCGAGACCCTGACCGATGACGCCGCGTTCGCGGTGCCCGCCGATCCGGCGCAGCGCGAGCGCGCGCTCGGCATCGAGCACGAGCTCGATCGCGGTTGGGCCGCGTTCGCGCTCGGCCGCACCCCCGAAGCGCGAACCCTCGCGGCGCGCGCGGTCTCCGCACTCGGCGGACTCGAGGCACCGGCGCTCCGCGCCGGCGCGCTCGCCCTCGACGCCGCGATCGTGGCGCAACTCGGCACGCCCGCGGACGGGCATGCGCACCTGCAAGCCGCGCTCGACGCCGCCGCGAGCGCGCACGCCGGCGCGCTCGAGCTCGACGTGTGGACGCGGTGGCTGCACGCCGAGCTGCGCGCCGGCGATCCGGCCCACGTGCTCGAGTGGGCGCCACGCGCGCGTGCTGCCGCGGCGCGCGCCGGCCGCCAGGGTGCAGAGATCGACGGCCTCGTCGCGGAGGCGGAGCGCGCCGCGGGTGACCTCGAGGCCGCCAAGGATCTGCTCGACCACGCGCTCGCCTCCTCCGATCCGCTGCGCCCGGATCAGCGCGCGCTGCTCGAGCTCGAGCTCGGCGCGGTCGAGCTCGACCTCGGCGATTCGACCGCCGCGCGCGCGACGCTGACCCGCGCACGCGATCGCGTGATCACCGCGTTCGGCGACCGCCACCCCGAGCTCGCGCGCTTCGACGACCTGCTCGCCGCCGCGGACCGCGCGCGCGGCAAGCTGCGCACCGCGTTCGCGCTCCACGCTCAGAGCCTCGCGCTGCGCACGGCCGCGTTCGGCGCGCGCGATCGCTCGGTCGCGACCAGCCTCTATCACCGTGCGCAGACCGAGCTCGAGGCCGGCGAGCTCGGTCACGCCGAGCACTCGCTGCACGCCGCGATCGAGCTCCGGACCCGCGCCGACGGCGCGACCAGCGCGCGCCTCGGCGAGCTCGACGCCGCGCTCGGTGCATGCGATCTGGCGCGAGACGATGGCGCCGGGGCCCGCGACCACTTCGCCGAGGCCCTCCGCCTCGATCCACGCCTCGCGCTCACATTGATCGGTCCGCGCGCCGACGCCGGCGATGATCTTGGCGAGCTCGGCGTCATCCCCCGCCTCGCAGCTGGACAGCGGTTGTCGATCGATCGCGCGGCGGCACAGGTCGCGGCGCAGCAACGCGACCTCCACGACCCCGGCGAGCTCGCCACGATCGCGGCTTCGCTCCACGATCGCTGGAACCCCGAGCTCGATCCCAAGCTCACCGTGCTGGTCGGGCGGGCGCTGCTCGCCGCCGGCGAGCGCACACCGGCGGTCGCGAACCTGTTCGCCGGCGCGCTTGCTCATTCGAGCGACGAACCGAACCGGACCGCGCTCGCCGCCGCGATCGGGCTCGCGCGGTGCGACGATCCCCGCGCGGGCCAGGCCGCGCGCACCGCGATCTCGCTGTTTCAGGCGATGCCGGAGCTCGGCCGCGCGGACCTACCTCGCATGCAAGACGTGGCGCGCGAGCCCTAGGCCAGCTCCTTGCGGATGTTCGCGATGACCTCCGCGTAGCTCGTGCTCTGCACCACCTCGGAGAGCTCCGCGGTGTAGCGCGCGACCAGGTCCTCGCGCCCGCGCTGCAGCGCATCACGGCGCGCGTTGTACAGCGTGAGGAACGCGCGCTCGGCGTTCACGAAGTACTCCACCGCCGCGAGCACCGCGCACGCCGACGACGTCGTCACCGAGCGGGACGCGTGCACGAACGCGAAGTACTTGCCCTCGGAGTTCTTGACCTCGAGCATCACCTTGCCGACCGCGTCGACCCCAGCCTGTGCCTTCTTGCTCTCCATATCGGCCGCGAGCTGGAACCCGACGATCTGGATCGTCTTGAGCGACTGATACTCGCGGGCGTAGCGATCGAGGAGCCCGTTGTACAGCGCGTCGACCACGCCGACGCCGGTCCCCTCGACCTCGACCTGTTGCTCGCCCTCGGTCACCTTCGCCCGCACGTGCGTACTCTCGCCGGCATCTTCGTCGATGCTCAGCTTGACGAGACCGAGCGCGAGATAGTTATTGCCGAGCACGCGCTTGATCAGCTCTGTTTGTTCGCTCACCGGTCGATTTTAGCCTGGCTTGCGACGCGCGCACCGTGATCCATCGCATCGGCCGAGGTAGCGGATCCCCGAGCCCGCTCCGCGCGCTTTGCGTGGTGCGTTATCGTATAGATCCGGCATAGTGTCGCCGCGTGTCGTCCACACTAGTCCAGCTCCGCCGCCACGTGACGCGCCTGCGGGGATGCACGTCGTGTCCGGACATGATCGGCCCCGTGGTCACCGGAGAACCGGTGGTCTCGCCGGTGATGCTGATCGGCCAGGCCCCCGGCGTCAAGGAAGGTCCTGCGGGTAAGCCGTTCGCCTGGACCGCGGGCAAGACGCTGTTCCAGTGGTTCGATCAGATCGACCTGGCGGAGCAGGCGTTCCGCGAGCGCGTCTACATGGCCGCGGTGTGTCGGTGCTTCCCCGGCAAGGCCAAGACCGGCGGCGATCGCGTGCCCTCCGACGAGGAAGTCGCGCAGTGCAGCCGCCACTTGAAGGCCGAGATCAAGTTGCTCGAGCCGCGTCTCGTGATCCCGGTCGGCAAGCTCGCGATCACTCAGTTGTTCCCCGAGGTCGACAAGCTCGTCGAGGTGATCGGCACCCGGCAACGCGCGACGCTCGCGGGGCATACGTTCGACGCGATCGCGCTCCCGCACCCGTCCGGCGCCTCGACCTGGCACCGCACCGAGCCGGGCAAGACGCTGCTCGTCCGCGCGCTGTCGCTGATCGCCCAGCACGAGGCCTGGCAGGCCCTGGTTTCGCTCGCGGATGCGCACGAGCACGCGGCCGCCACGGGCTAGACTCGCACCATGTCATCCGCCTCCGAGCTGCTCGCGGAGCTCGTCGCCTTTCCCACCCAGCAGGATGGAGGCGCCGGCGGTGCCGGGGACGAGCGCAAGCTCTGCGAGCACCTCGCACCGAAGCTGCGCGGGCTCGGCGCCGACGAGGTGATCGTCGAGACCGCCCCCCGCTCCGACGGGAGCCCCGGCGCCTACGTGTTCGCCCGCTGGGGAACGCCGCGCCGCATCATCAACGCGCACGTCGACACCGTGCCTGCGAACGCCGGATGGTCGCGCTCGCCATGGCAGCCGACGATCGCCAACGGGCGGCTCTACGGGCTCGGCGCGTGCGACACCAAGGCGGCGATCGCCGCGACCCTCGTCGCGCTCGAGGGTCAGCGTCCGCACGATTTCGGAGTGCTGTTCTCGGGCGACGAGGAGGCCGGCAGCGCCGTGATGCACGCGTTCCTCGCATCGCCGCACGCGCGCGGCATCCGCGAGGCGATCGTGTGCGAGCCGACCGCGCGGACCGCGGGCATCGCGCATCGCGGCGTGCTCGCCGGTGCGGCGACGTTCGAGGGCGCCGGCGGGCACTCGTCGAAGGCCGACTTCATGCCCAAGCCGATCGCGAAGCTCGCGCGGCTCGCGGTCGCGCTCGACGAGCTCGGCACGCGCCGCTTGCTCGATGGCCCTTCCGGTATGCAGGGCCTGTGCATGAACGTCGCGGCGCTCCACGGTGGCGTCGCGTTCAACGTCGTCCCGCAGCGCGGCCGGTTGGAATGGTCGACGCGACCCTACCCCGGCTTCGATCGCGAGGCGTTCGATCGCGAGCTCGCGGAGCTCGCCCGCGCGATCGATCCCGCGATCGAGCTCACGACGACCGTCGATCACGCGCCATTCCAGTGCGCGCACCCCGAGGCGCTCGCGGCGATGGTGGAGCCGTTCGTGACCTCGATCGGCAAGCTCGACTTCTGGACCGAGGCCGCGCTCTACATGGAGCACGGCATCGATGCGATCGTGATCGGCCCGGGCGACATCGCCCAGGCCCACGCCGCCGACGAGTTCGTCAGCCTCGACGACCTCGACTGGGCCGTCGAGCTAGTTCGTCAGTTGCTAGCGCCTTCCCACTGATTGCTGTTGTACAGCGCGTACTCGCCTTCGCCGGTGATCGATAGATCGGTGTTGAGCCACGGCTTCATGTTCCAGACCTGCGTGCCATCGGGGCTATAGACATCGACCTCGCCCTCGCACTGCGCGTTGCTCGCCTCGCTGACGTGGACGAGGGTGTGCGCGGTCGGATCGGTCGTGTACATGAAGTTCTGAAGCGGATCGCCGGTCAGTGGATCGGTCGTCACCGTGCCGACGAACGAGTACGACGGCAGCATCGTCGGCGCCGTCGTGCAGTCATTCATCGAGACGGTCGCGGCGAACTTCCACGTTCCGATCGGCCAGCAGCCTTCGTACGTCGAGCCATCGGGGTTGAGCGGCGCGGCTTGCCCCGCGGTGAACGTGCCGGTGATCGCGAGCTGCGCGGTGCACACGCGATCGAGGGTGTTGTTATCGGAGCCAGACCCGCCGCCGCCACCACCGCCGCCACCGGCACCCGGGGCATCGCCCGCGACGCAGGCACCCAGCAGGCCGCCCAGCAGACAGATCGAAATCATCCCGGCTCTGTTCATGACGCTAGCTAGAGCAACCGAGGTGCCAAGCCGAACTACACGGAACCATTCAACGCCGCTGTGCAACGCCGCTGTAACGAGCCCCAGGGTGGGGCCTCAGGTGCCCGGGGCGCGGTGCGTGAAGTCCGGGCCCGACCCTTCGTAGTCCATATCTTCCTTGGTGTACTTCTTCATGCCGCGCTCGGGTCGGATCACGAGCTCGTCGGGCGCGTCCCAGTTCGGCAACGTGTCGTCGTGCCAGTGGGTGATCTCGACCTCGTGGCGAAAGCACTCGACCATCGCAGGATCGTCGATCGTCGATTCGACGACCTTGACGTCGGTGACCGTGACCTCGCCGTTGACGATCTTGTTATGGAACGCGAGCTTGACCTTCTGATTGCGATGCACCCGGTGCAGGCCGCCCGTGTAGCACTTCGCCGCGTTGCGGGTGAGCATCGACGGCTGGAGGTCGTCGAACCGGTAGAAGAACTCGTCGCTCGCGGGCGAGACCTTGCCGTCCTGGGGGTCGGCCGCGGTGATCTGCTTCGCGATCGCCGCGAGCTTGGCTCGCTCGGCGATCGCGAGCGGCGCCAGCGGAGCTGCGACCTCGTGCCCCGGCGCGGGCGCGGCGCTGACGGTCTCGTGGAGCTGGATCCAGATCAGGATCACGAGCGCGACGACCCCGACAACCGCGACCGCCGCGAGCACCTTCTTCATCAGAACGGCCACTGATCGGAGGTGAACTCGCCGTACTCGCCATCGCCGGTGATCGTGTTGTCGGCGTTGAGCTCGGGCTTGAGCAGCCACACCTTCGTCCCGTCGGTCGAGTAGATGGTGAGCTCGCCCTCGCACAACCCGGAACCACCCTCGCTGACCTTCACGATCACGCGCGGGTTGGTCGGATCGTTGAGGTAGGTGAACGTGTCGACGATCGGATCGCCGTTCATGTCGGCGGTCTGGACGCCCTTGAACTGATATTGCGACTCGGGGACCGGCGCCGTGGTGCAGTCGTTCTGCGTCACGGCCGCGGTGAACGTCCAGGTGCCGGCCGGCCAACAGCCGGTGCTGTCGGCGGGAGGTGTCGCGGCCGGATCGGGGACGAACGAGCCCATCGTCGTGAGCGTCGCGTCGCACACACGATCGTTCGCCGTGCTGGCGTCGGCACCACCGGGCGTGTCGCCGGACTTGCAGCCGCAGACCACCGGGACCAGGAATAGAGCCGAGGCGAGTTTCATAACGCACTCCCTTGAGAGGCAACAGCGGTGCCAGTGCACGAACTCGTTGAATTCACTCTACCCCACTCCAGCGGGTCTGGCTCGACGTGGGGGGCGGGACCTCGGCTCACATCGCGGTCTCGCGAGGTTGCGCCTGGATCACCAACTGCAAACAATAGAGCCGTGCTCCGCCATTTGTTGCTCGTCGCTCTCCTCGGCACCGCTTGTCGTAGCTCGACCAGCACGCAAGCGGCGCCGGAGCAAACGCCGGTCGCCGTGGGCTCGGGCTCGGGCTCGGGCTCGGGCTCGGGCTCGGGCTCGGGCTCGGGCGCGCTCGCCGCTGGACAGAATCCGAACGACTACGTGCCCGCGGAGTTCAAGAACGGCGCCGCGCGCTGGAAAGACACCGGCGTCTACGTCGACGGAAAACCGATCGGGTTCATCCAGTTCGGCGAGCTGCCGATCGGGCTCAAGCCGACCTGGATCAAGGACAAGGTCTCCGAGGAGAAGCCTCCCGATTGTCCGATCGAGAAGTGTCCCGGCTGGAAGTGGTCGCAGCAGCGCTGGTACAAGTTCACCGACTATCTCAAGGCGGTCGGCGTCGACGTGCACAAGATCAAGGTGCTGCACGTGTATGGACCGAAGCTGTCCCAGACGATCGCGGTGACCGGCCACGATCTGTTGAGCCCCGCCGCGAACGAGTTCTTGTTCAGGTTCGGTTCGGAGGTCGGCGGCAAGCCGATCCCGCACGTGCCGATCAACTTCGGCAACGGCAAGCAGCCCGACAAGATGAGCTCGGTGATGATCTACATCGACAAGAAGGCGCCGACCGTCACGCGCGACGGCATCGTGCTCGACGGTGTCGACCAGGAAGGCGTGCCGTATTACGGCGAGCCGATCCGCGGCGGCGTACGGATCTATCTCGACGACAAGCTCGTGGCGATCATGAAGCGCCAGGATCTCGACGTCAAGCAGGCGACCAAGACACCCGATGGCGAGCTCCACTGGAAGCTGCACGACTTCCTCGCCGACGCGGGCGTCGACACCTCGAAGGTCGTCGAGGGTTGGGTGATCCGGAACGATCGGCGCACCGAGAAGTTCGCGTGGCCCGCGATGGATGCGATGTCGTTCACCGCGGGCTCCAAGGCCCACGGCGGGATGAGCCTCGGCCCCACGGAGGTGCTCGCGAATGCGATCGCGCTGCACTCCCACGCGCTCACGCCGGACGAGTTGCCGAAGATCATGCCCGACGAAGAGAACTAGTCCCGTAACGCCGACGTCACGATTCGCCCCGCGGGCCTGGGACTCGAGGCTCCGATCCGGGGTCTGAACTGGGATTCCGGTCCCATGCGGCCACGTGCCCCGCTTGGCACGGCCGGACCGGTACTGCGCAGTACACTGCCTGCGGTAGTGCGGTCCGTACGGACCGCAGCGCCATGCCAGCACCCGACTTGGGCCTGCTGCCGGCAGCGCCTGTCCGGAGGGCCGTTGCCCCTGATCGGCTGTCAGATAGGCGAGATCTCTGCACCTTATGTGAAGGCGGGGCCCCAGTGCTGGGATGACCTCCCCCATGTTTCATCCATGTCACATCGTTTCATTTCAGCTGGTTACGCCGAAAACGGTGCGGCACACCAGTTGCTCATAGGACCAGCATCCACCTCAACCGATTCCACCTGGGGCAACACAAAATGATCAACACGAAGCTGTCCATCGCGATGTTCGCCGCCACCGGGCTGGCGCTCCCTGCTCTCGCCGAAGCCGGGAACGCACGCGTTCCTCAAACGGTGAAAGTGATTGGCTCGAGTCCGAGCAACTTCGCTCCGATTACGAACCCGGATACGACCAACATGATTCCCGGTCGCCTCCGCCGTACGGACGAGAACCAGCCGGGCAACGAGATGGCCCACCTCGCGATGTTCGGCGACGGCATCCACGGCCTGTTCTTCTCGATGAACACCGACCTCGTGGATCCTGCTGCTCCCACGGTCAGCCACAAGCCGACGGACCGCATCCAGCTCGCCATGGTGCCGTTCGCGCTCACCAAGAACGCGGATGGCTCGATCGGCGCGACGGTCGACTACACCAACCTCGGCTCGAACACCGACACGACCGGCGGCGCCCGGTTCGTCACCAAGAACAACGGTAACGAGTACCGCAACGCGAACCACCCGATCGCCTACACGATCGCCGATGGCGCCGCGATCTGCGCCGAGTACAACTACCAGCCGAACAACAACACCGAACGCTACATGGAGTGCTTCAACACCGCCGGCCAGACGGTGATGGCGCAGACCAAGATCTACGCGAAGACCAACGACGACTGCTCGATGAACCAGGACAAGTCGTCCACGTGGGTCATCGGCAGCAAGGCCGGCACGGCCGCGAACACCAAGGTCACGCGCTTCGTCGCATGGCGCGGCTGCAACGGTAACGGCCAGGACGACGGTTGGGCGCAGGGCGCCGCGTTGACCTCGACGCTCGACTCGACCGGCCTGGTCACCAAGGTGACGTTCGCGCAGACCAGCGATGTCTCGCTGTGCCCGCGTGAGGAGCGCTCGCACGGCTACTGCACCACGGGCACCAACCCGGACATCGCGCTCTGCACCTGGACCGAAGGCAACACGCAGCCGCAGCGCGATGGCACCTGGATGGCCGCCATCGACCTGACCAAGACCGGTAACGCACAGATCAAGTGGAAGACCCAGGTCGACGGCAAGAAGCAGCTGACCGGCGTCGGCACCACCTACTCGATGCGCGCGATGCACGACCGCGTCATGAAGCTCGACCCGGCGACCGGCACGCTGGTCCCCACCGACGACATCATCTGGCGCTCGGGCGACGTCCACGGCAACAACAACGGCAATGCCAAGGGCGGCGCGTACTACGGCAACAACGTCGCCGTCTATCACATCGACCCGACCGGCGCGGGCCACACCGCGGTCGTCCCGATGCAGGACATGTCGTCGAAGCTCCTCGGCATGGACGGCACCCACCTCGGCATGACGTTCGGTCTGTTCGGCACCACGGATAACCCGCAGCCCGGCCTCACGTTCATCAGCGGCTCGCACACCGGTGGTGGCTACCCGTCGCAGATGCGGATCGTGACGTTCGACAGCACGGCGCAGACGTTCGGCGACGGCGGCTCGTTCACCGGTGGCCCGTACGACCGCCACCTCTACCCGAACTACCTCGGCAACAACCCCGGTAACCAGGGCCGTAACTACTCGGGCGTCCAGTATGTCAAGAACCCCTTCGCGACCGGCGCGGCGAACGAAGACGCCTACCTGATGGTGCTCGCGACCACCGGCAAGCCCGCGGACGAGATTCCGTCGGCGACCTGCCTCGACTGCGCGAAGAAGAAGCTCGCCGCGTGGATCACCGTCGTCCCCGTCCTCGAGACGCCGGCGTCGGGTTCGAGCACGGGCTCGGACACGGGCACGGGTACCGGCTCGGATACGACCGGCGGCACCACCGGTGGCACCACCGGCGGCACCGACGGCAACAACGGCGGCACCACGGACGGCAGCACGGACCTCGGCGGTTGCTCGACGACGGGCAGCACCGGTGGCGCGGCGACCTTCCTGCTCATCGGCTTCGCGGCCTTCATCCGCCGCCGCCGCAGCTAATCCCAACCACACCCACCCCCCACACAAGAGAAGAGAACAACAATGCGGTCCATTCTCCTCACAGTGATGTCGGTCGGTCTGGTTGGCTGTATCGGCCAACTCGACTCGCCGGGCAGCGGCACGGTCGGCGGTGGCACGAACCCGCCCCCGACGACCACGACGGGCGGCCCGAGCATGGGTCAGACCCTGTTCGAGAACGACGTCTACCCGATCATCAAGAACCCCGGCCAGCTCTCGGATTGCTCTTCGTGCCACGACGCGGCGGCGCCCGCCGGTAACGTGACCGGGTTCGTCGCCGGCACCAAGGCCGACGCCTACGCGACCATCACGAGCTTCCAGGCGGTGGTCGGCAACTTCACGCCCTCGACGGCCGAGATCCTCACGCAGGTGGCGGCGGCGCACAGCGGCCGCGTGTACACCGACGACCAGAAGGCGAAGATCACGGCATGGCTCGCCCAGGAAGTCACCGACCGCGCCAACGGCGGCGGCGGTGGCACCGGCTCGGGCACCTCGGGCGGAGAGACGGCCTCGGCCGCGACCTCCCGCGTGATGAACGAGTGGTCGGCGTGCATGAACATCACGGACTTCAACACCGCCAACATGGCCGGTGCATGGGGCCAGATGAACGCGAACGGCAGCGCCTGCAAGGACTGCCACGCGACCGGCGGCTACGGGATGATCGTCACCGGCATCGCAGAGACGCCGGCGGCGGGCGGTGCACCCGGCCTGTTCACGACGATCGATACCAACAAGTACTACACGATCCAGTACTTCACGGTCGACCTGTCGGGAGGCCCGACGATGGCGAAGGTCGTCATCAACCACACCTCGTTCGATGGTGTGTCCAAGGGCATCGCGCCTCACGCCGAGCACCCGCGGTTCGACTCGACGAACAACCCGGGGATGACGGCGCTCCAGAAGTTCTACGACCTGACGATGGCGAAGGTGACGGCCGGCGGCTGCGGTGCGACCAAGCTCGACCCGCCCGCGTGAGCTAACGTGAGCTGAGTCGATAGAGTTGAAAGGCGCCGGCCTCGGCGCCTTTCGTCGTTTTCGGCGCTATCGTGAGGTCTCATGACGAAGCTCGTGACCGGTGACGGCCGGACGCATATCCAATCGCAACTGATGCGCGAGTCCCTGCAGGACCGCGATGTCCTGTCGAAGACCGACAGCGTGCGCGATATCCAGATCTTCCCGGATGTCTCGATGGTCTCGATCGGCGGCCAGAGCATCTTCGATCGCGGCAAGAGCGCGATCCTGCCGCTCGTCGAGGAGCTCGCCGAGGTCAAGAAGCACCACAAGATGGTGATCGGCGTCGGCGGCGGCACGCGGGTGCGCCATACGATGGCCGTCGCGATGGATCTCGGGCTGCCGACCGGCGGGATCGCCCAGCTCGTCGGTGCGATGGAGGAGCTCAACGCGATCCTGTTGAACGCCCTGCTCGCGCCGTTTGGCTCGATGCCGATGCAGCGCGATCACTTCTGGGATCTCCCGCTCTACTTCGATGCCGGCATCACCCCGATCGCGATCTCGGTGCCGCCGTATCACTTCTGGGAGCCGCCACCGCTCGAGGGCGCGGAGCCGATGCACGGCTCGGACTTCGGCATGTTTCAGATGGCCGAGGTGCTCGGCATGAAGCAGGCGATCTACGTCAAGGACGAGGACGGCCTCTACACGAAGGATCCGAAGCAGCACAAGGACGCCAAGCTGATCTCGGAGATCACGCTCGAGGAGCTGATGAAGGACCTGCCCGCACCGAACATCCTCGACGCCGAGCTCTATCGCACGTGGGCCGAGGCACGGAACGTCAAGCGCGTCGTGATCGTCAACGGGCTCAAGCGCGGCCAATTGACCCGCGCGCTCGCCGGCGAGAACGTGGGCACCGTGATCACGAAGGCGGCGTCGTGAACGAGCGCCGCGTCATCCCGTCCACGCTCGCGAGTGCGCACGGCGGCGCCGCGAACGAATATCGCCCCGTCGCGGTCATGCCCGACGTCCGGGTCGTCAAGATCGGCGGCCAGTCGATCATGGATCGCGGCCGCGAGGCGGTGTTCCCGATCCTCGACGAGGTGATCGAGGCCCGCAAGCGCGGGATCCAGGTCGTGCTGTTGACCGGCGGCGGCACGCGCGCGCGCCACATCTACACGATCGCGAGCGAGCTCGACATGCCAACCGGGATCGTCGCGACGCTCGGCAAGTACATCCCGATGCAGAACGCCCGCATGGTCCAGATGCTGCTCGCCAAGCACGGCGGCATCTACATCATGCCGGACGACTTCGAGAAGCTGCCGCTCTACCTCCAGCTCGGCTGCATCCCCGTGATGAGCGGCATGCCGCCGTTCGGCTACTGGGAGAAGCACCAGGAGGGCAGCCGGATCCCGCCGCACCGCACCGACGCCGGCGTGTTCCTGTCCTGCGAGTTCCTCGGCGCGAAGCGCGCGATCTTCATCAAGGACGAGGACGGCCTCTACACCGACGACCCGAAGAAGAATCCGCAGGCGACCCACATCCCGCGGATCACCGCGCGCGAGCTGATCGACCGCGACCTACCCGACGTCGTCGTCGAGCGGGTCGTCGTCGAGTACCTGCCGCGCTCGCGGTGGTGCAAGGAGGTCCAGATCGTCAACGGGCTCAAGCCGGGTCAGGTCCTCGCGGCGCTCGAAGGCCAGGATGTCGGCACGATCATCAGCGCGTAGCCTCGTGCCCGTCGTGGCGTGGCTCGCGGCCGCCGCGTGCGGCCACAAGGCGCACGCACCCGAGGCCGATCCGGCGAAGGTCACGGCGCTCGCCGCGAAGATGATCGACGACAGCCCCGTGCCGGCCGCCGTGCGCGAGTGCAAGCCCGAGGAGCTCGCCGCGCCCGTCGAGGTCACGTTTCGCACGCTGCGCGAGCTCGCCGGTCAAAAGCCCGGCACCGAGACCGAGCAAGCCGAGTGGATCAACCCGCACGATCTCGACACGCCCGCGGCGCGCGCGTTCGTCGAGACCGTCGATGCGACGAACAAGCGCGAGGTCGCCGCCCGGCTGCTCGCCGCCCCCGCGTGGCTGGTCTATCGCGTCGACCTCGTCAACGCGCCGATGGCGATCGGCGTCAAGGAGCTCAAGACCGGCACGATCGGGATGCGGTTGATCCGTTACGACCGCGCCGCGCACCCGGTGTGTGTGACCGTGTTCAACTTCCAGAACACCCGCGCGAAGACCGACTGGGCGATCTCGATCACGAACAAGGCCTACGTCGACGCCGCGGTCGCGAAGGAGCTACGCGACGACCTCACGGCGCAGTACCTCAAGCTGGTTCCGCGCGGCGTGCCAGCTCCTGCCAGGTAGTGCGCCGCCGGGGACCGGGGACGGGGACGTACTACAGTTTCACAAGTTCGCGCGTCGAACTCCGCGTGATCATTGGGCCCAATTTGGGGACGTACTACAGTTTCACAAGTTCGCGCCGTCGAGCCGAGCCCTCGAACGCGCCTCACCCAGTCGGAGGCCCACCGATTCAAACAAGCGAGCACGCGGGCGATCTCGACGGACCGAGATCAACGCTCGCGACCTACCTATCTGGCGCCCAAACATCGTACGGCAGATCGTGAAGGCCGCCGAGTGCGCGAGCGCCGCGAGCCGCAAGCCCGCCGTCGCGGATCACGGCGACCCGCGCACGATACCAATCGCACGGGGGTCGGGCGCCAAACCGCGCGCAAGCGCTCGCCGACGAACCGGCAGCCACAGGAGTCGGTGTAACGCCTTGCGCTCGATCGCACTCAAGACCCACAACTACCCATGGCAAGCGACACTCCGCTCACCGGCCCCGACTTCGCCGACGGCCTCGCCGCCGCCGACGTACACGAAGGTCAGCCCCTCCTCGGTCATCTCGCTGGCGAGCCCGTCGTGCTCGTCCGCGCGAACGGCCAGGTCCACGCGCTCGGCGCGACCTGCACGCACTACGGCGGCCCGCTCGCCGACGGCATCGTCGCCGATGGCACGATCCGCTGTCCGTGGCACCACGCGTGCTTCGACCTCGCGACCGGCCGCGCACACGGCCCGGCGATCGCGCCGGTCGCTTGCTACGACATCGCACTCGAAGGCGGCACGCTCCGGGTCGGAGCGAAGCGCTCCACCGTACCCGCCGCGATCGCCGCACCCGAAGCCGTCGTGATCGTCGGAGCAGGTGCCGCCGGGGTCGCGTGCGTCGAGGCGTTGCGCGCGAACGGTCACCGCGGCGCGATCACGCTGATCTCCAGCGAGGGCAGCGACCCGGTCGACCGCCCGAACCTGTCGAAGGACTACCTCGCCGGCAACGCGCCCGAGGAGTGGGTGTTCCTGCGCACCGCGCAGGCGCTGCGCGAGCTCGACGTCGCGCTCGAGTCCGAGCGCGCGACCGCGATCGATCGCGACCGTCGCCGTGTGACGCTCGCGAGCGGCCGCACGGTCGGCTACGACGCGCTCGTGCTCGCGACCGGGGCCGAGCCCAACCGGCTCGCGATCCCCGGAGCCGACCTCCCCCACGTCCATGTGCTGCGCACGCTCGCCGACAGCCGCGCGATCGCCGAGGCCGCGGCGAGCGGTCCGGTCGTCGTGATCGGCTCGAGCTTCATCGGCCTCGAGGTCGCCGCGGCGCTCCGCGTACGCGGCGCGAGCGTGACCGTGGTCGGCCCCGAGCAAGTGCCCCTCGCCCGCGTGCTCGGCGACGAGGTCGGCGCGTTCGTGCGCCGGGTCCACGAGGGCAAGGGCGTCGTGTTCGAGCTCGGCCGAAAGCCGACGAAGATCACCGCGCGCGAGGTCGTCCTCGACGACGGCCGCACGCTCCCCGCGACCGCGGTCGTGCTCGGCATCGGCGTTCACCCGCGCCTCGAGCTCGCACAGGCCGCCGGCCTGACGATCGATCGCGGCGTCGTCGTCGGCGATCGCTTCGAGGCCGCGCCCGGAATCTGGGCGATCGGCGACATCGCGCGGTTCCCGTTCGACGGCGAGCACATCCGCGTCGAGCACTGGCAGGTCGCGGTCCGCCACGGCCAGGCCGCCGCCCGCGCGATCCTCGGCCTGCCCGTGCGGCGCGACGTGCCGTTCTTCTGGAGTCAACACCACGACGTCACGCTCGGCTACGTCGGTCACGCCGAGCACTTCGATCGCGCGGAGCTCCACGGCAGCCTCGAGGCGGGCGACGCGCACGTCGTCTACCGTACGGGCACCACGATCAAGGCGGTCGTCACGCTCGGGCGCGACAAGCTCGCGCTCGAGGCCGAGCTCGCGATGGAGCACCGCGACGCGGCCGCGCTCGAGCGCGTGGTCGCAGGCTCCATCTAGATGTGCTCGGCTGAGGTTGCGATCCGGTCATGCACGAAGCGGCCTCCCCGTGTAGGTCCAGCGGAATGGCTTGGCGAGAACGTCGTTGAAGTAGTCGATGAATTTCACGACGCGCGTGTTCAGGTCGTCGAGAGAAGTGAAGCTCGCGCGCCTGAGCAGTCGGCGCGCGAGGATAGAGAACCAGATTTCGACTTGGTTGAGCCACGAGCAGTGGCGTGGCGTGTAGACGAAGCGAATCCTGTGAGTTGGGTCCTCCAGAAACGCCCGGCGCGTTTGCTTCGACTTGAGGATGCCGGACTCGCCCTTGGTTCCGAGTTCGTCCTCGATGCCGCACCGACGGGCCACGAGCTCGACCAGCGTTGCGGCACGATGGGTGTCGAGTTGATCGGTGACGAAGATCCAGCCGGCGTCCGGATCGGTCTCGCTCGTCCGGTCGATATGGGCGACGAAGTCCGCTTCGGTGCGGGTTGGGCCGATCGACGGGCTAACGACCTTGCCGGTCACGACGTCGAAGTTGGCGATCAGCGACAGGGTACCGTGACGGATGTATTCGAACTCGACGCGCTCCACGAGGCCGGGCCGAACGGGCTTGGTTGCATGGAGTCGCTCGAGCGCTTGCATGCCCGTCTTCTCGTCGGTGCTCATCACGTGCGTGCCCTCGGCGGCAAGGTTCGGAGCATCCGCGTAGGTGTCGCAGATGTTCTCGACGTCAGCTTGGTACCGCTCGGGGTTGTCGCGCTTGTCCTGCGAGGTCAGCCAGTACTGGCTCTTGTGCGGTCGCAGGTCCGATTCGCTAAAAAACGGTCGACCTGTCGCGGAGAAATGCTCTCGACGATGCCGCGCTTTACGGCTTCGCGCGCCAGCTCCGGCGGGGTCCAGTGCGAGATGGGAATCTCGCTGTCCGCGGGAGATTCACATGCCAGCGCAATGATCCCAGTGATCTGCTCGGGCGTGAACTTCGGCGGTGCACCACAGCGATCATCGTCGGTGAGGATCCCGATGATGAGCTTCTCGAGATCCTTGGCTGACGCCTCCCTCTGCTCCGCGGCGTCCAACGCCGGTCTTGCCCTGGCCCAGCGATGGCGCCAACGACGCACGCACTGTCGGTCGATGCCCAGCTCGTCCGCTTGGGTCTCGTTTGCCCACCCTTCAGCCGAAAGCAGAACAATGCGACATCGCTCCACCAACCGCTGCGGTGCCGTCTTCGCCCGGGCCAAGGGCTCAAGTACTCGCCGCTCGCTTGCCGTAACTGTGACCGTGACCGAGGGAGTGCCCACGCGATCCTCCTTAGAAGATCGCGACACCATGATCCTCACCGCGCACAGTTGCAATCAGCGGCCTGCAATTTCGGCCGAGCACATCTAGGCCGATGTCGCCAAGCTCGAGCTCGTCGACAACGATCCTCGAGCTTGGTTAGCCGAGCGAAGACCGGGAACCATTGGCGAAACCTGGTGACCCCAAAGGGACTTGAACCCTTGTTTTCGGCGTGAGAGGCCGACGTCCTAACCACTAGACTATGGGGCCTGATTGTCAGAGCGAAGCGGGCTTCTTCTACCGCACTTCTTCGTTCGGGGACTAGGATTCGAACCTAGATAGCAAGAGTCAGAGTCTTGCGTCCTGCCATTAGACGATCCCCGAATGTGGGAGCGTGTTTCTAACGGCCTCGGTCGGTTTCGTCAAGAGCCGGCGCGAGGGACGAAGAAGATCACGGTCTTCCCGTTGGTGCGCAGGACGTGGATCGCGAGCCAAGGGGTCGAGGGAGCCTGGCTGAGGAAGCGGACCAGCTCGACCCCACGGGTCCGGGTCGGGCCGATCTGCTCGACGGGGATGCCCCGCCGATCGAGCTCCTTCGCGAGAAAGGCGGTGGTTTCGCGCAGGCCCCGAGCCGAGACCAGCTCCCCGGTGTGGTCCTTCCGCGTGCCGGGAGGCACCCGGACCTCGGGGGCTGGGCTGGCGGCGGCGAGTCCCGCGGACAGGACGACGACGCTGGCTACCGCCCGGAACCGCCCACGCATCTCGTGGTAAATCCTACCGCATGGGTCGTCTCTCACGCGTTGTCATTTGCATCTCGTTCCTCTCCGCCTGCAGCAAGAAGGCGGAGCCGCCGCCGGTGCAGACCGGATCGGGATCCGGATCGGGTGCGGCGATGGCCGGCTCGGGCTCCGCCATGGCCGACTCGGGCTCGGGCTCGGGCTCGGGCTCGGCGATGATGGGATCTGGATCGGGCGAGATGGCGGGCTCGGACGCCACGGACAAGCCGATGAGTCACAAGGCGGGCAACTGCCCGAGCACCGTGCTCGGCGCGAAGACCACCGACAAGCTGGTCGGCAAGGCGATCGTCGTCACCATCACCGCCGAGGACAAGGACGCGATCGCCGCGATCCAGAAGCGTACCGACGAGCTCCTGAAGGAGAAGGTCGCACCGCATCCGACCGCGGGCGCCATGCATGATCAGAAGGGTGGCCACGGCGGCGGCATCGGCATGTGCCCGGTGTACGTGCCCGAAGGCGCGACCTCCTCGGCGAAGACCGCAAAGAAGGGCGTGACGGTCACCATCACGACCACCGGAAAGATCGATGACCTCAAGCAGGACATCGACGCTCGTATCGCGCGCGCGGAGCAGTGGGTGAAGGACAACATCAAGCCCGGCGACAAGGGCGATCAGGGCGGCGTCGGCGGCGGTAGCGGCGACCACGGCTCGAACCACTCGGGTAGCGGCGACAGCAAGGGCAAGGAGCGTGACGGCAGCGGTGGCGGCGGTAAGGGCACCGGCGGCGGCGGCGGCAAGGGCACCGGCGGCGGCAGCGGTCACTGAACCAGCGAGACCAACTACCGGGCGCGATCGGCACGACCGATCACGTGGAGCACCTCGAAGCGCTCCACCGAGATCAGCGCACGATCGTCGAACGCGAGCTCGAGCTTCGCGGCCTGCGCGGTGAAGTAGCGCACGTGGCCTTCGCGCCAATCGCCGTAGGTCAGGTCGCCCTCGCCCTCGCCTGCCGCCGAGGCGACGTCGACCTCGCCGAACGGCACGGTGCGGACCTCGACCGAACGCAGCGCGATCCGCGGGTACCCGAAGCCATCGGTGACGATGCTGATGCCGCCCTCGTACGCCAGCGGCGTCCCGTCGCGCTCGCTCGCCTGGATCCAGCCCATCGTCACGCGCTTGGCGCCGCACGTGACGAGGTGGACGAGCTGCGCCGCCATCTCGGGTTGATCACCGAACGACCAGACGTCGACCGCACGGGTCGGCGGTGGCCAGCCACCGAGCATGAGCTCGACGTAGAGCTGCCACACAGCACCGTCGCTGCTCGCCTCGCGCAGCGAGCGCCAGACCAGCCCGGCCGGCGCCACCACGTGATCGATCACGAACGCGAAGTCGCGGCCGCCGTCCTGGCCCGCGCGCGAACCGGCGGGTGCGGGCAGCACGAGCCCGCGCGCCGCGAGCGCGGCCTGGACCATGCGCAGCGGGCGTTGATCATCGACGGACAGCTCCATGATGCGGTCGCCATCGCACAACACGCGATGCGTGCGATCGAGGATCAGGACTCGCATCATGGCGCACAGCGTACGCGAGCCGTACGCGACGTGCGCTTTCCCACGGCTAAACCGGCGCGATCTCATAGACAAACCGACCCCTACCCCCCGCATACCTCAGACCGGATCCGGGATGGACGACCCTCCTGGCGTGGAGTTGCTCGATCAGCGTGATCTGATGTCGATCGCGAAGGGGGTTCGCGATCGGTCGCGGCCCGCCCTGCCACGCACGTTCGTGTTGTTCGCCGCGAACGTGCCGCGGCTCATCCCGATCCGCGATCAGCCGACCGCGAAGATCCCGCGCTTGGCCTGAGCTCTGGTCGCGAAGCCGGGCACCAACGAGCCGGCGAGCGCAGCCGGATCGGCGACGTCGCGCGCGCGCATCCACGCGTCGGCCGAGGTGGTCAGCGCGAGCCCGACCTCGCCCCCGAGCGCGCCTCCACGGACGCGATCGCACGCGTGCGCGTGCATCGCCATGTCGATCGCGCGGTAGTCGGCGGCGACCGCCTCGAGGAGCGCGAGCGCGCGCGCGCGATCGCCGCGCCGCATCGCGATGCCCGCGTCGAGGGTCTTGCCGTGGCACCTCGCCCACGCGGTATCGAGCGCGCCGAGCTCGCGAGCGCACTTCGCGGCGCGCGCGAGGTGGGCGGACTCGCCGGCGAGCACGAGCGCGCGCCCGAGCGAGTAACGCGTCTGGACCCCGACCATGCACATCCGCAGTAACACCGAACCACGCAGCTGGGGGCGCTCGAGATCCCACGCACGCATCGCCGCCGCGCCATCACCGCGATACAACGCGATCTCGGCGCGCGCGGAGAGGTCGGCCCAGTGCTGGAGATGCCAGCCCGCGCGCGACCACTTGCCGATCGCCTCGGCGCGCTCGCCGTCCGCGCGCTCGA
Source organism: Kofleriaceae bacterium (assembly GCA_039922635.1). Lineage (GTDB taxonomy): Bacteria > Myxococcota_A > Polyangia > Haliangiales > Haliangiaceae > JABFXX01. The sequence goes on from JBDTEH010000154.1 coordinate 20,110, forward strand.
CGTCGCCGGCGATCAGGTGCAAGCGCGGGATCAAGTAGGTGCGCAGCGACGTCGCGGTGTAGAGATCGCCGACCGCATCGGCCTCCGCGGCGGCGCCGGGCGCGAGCTCGGCGAGCTCGACGAGATCGCCGGCCATGTACAGCGCCGGCAGCAACCACCACGCGTACATCGAACCGACCTCCCACGCGACGTCGGTCTGGGCCTCGCGGAACAACGCGATCGTGAGCGTCGAGTGGCGCTGTGCATCGCGCCAGCGGCCCTCGCACTCCGCGGCGATCGCCTCGGTCGCCGCGGTCCAGGCGCGCGCGTGCGGATGCGCGATCCGCTCCGCGATCTCCTTGGCGCGGGCTCCGAGCTCGCGGGCGCGGCGCCGCCCGCTCCGCCCCCCCTCCATCGACCGCACGATCGACTCCCACGCGATCGCCCGCGACACGCGATACGGTTCGCCCGCGTCGAGCGCGAGCAGGAGGTGCTGCGCCTGAAACGTCGCCGCGCGGATCATGTCGACGCCGCCGAGCCCGTTGCCGACCGACCAGCACAGATCGATGCGATGCAGCTCCGCGGCCGGAACCTGCGCTCGCCGCTCGGTGAACGCGAAGCCGCGCAACTTGAGGCGGAGCCGGCGGGCCAGCAGCGTGACCAGAGCCGAGCGCGGCGAGTCCGGAAGGCGGAGCGCGAGGTGTGCGAGCGCCGGCCCCAGCTGCGCGATGCCCTCGTCGACGAGCCCGGAGCGCAGGAACTGCTCCGCGGAGCGCGTGCGCAGCCGGATCTGCTCCTCGCCGCTCGCCCCATCGGCGGCGGTGCGAAACGCAGCGGCCGCCGCGGCACCACGTCCAGCGTTCGCCAGCGCTCCGGCGTAACACACGGCGAAGTGGTGGCGGCGCCCGGGCGGCGCGAGCTGCAGTGCGAGTGCGTAGAGATCCACGGCGCGATCGAACGCCAGCTTGTGCTCGGCGAGATCGGCCGCCCGCTCGGCGTAGAGCAGCGTGTGCGCGTCGTCGCCGGAGGCGCGGAACTGCACGACGATCGCCTCGGGATCCGGGACCGGCTCGAGCTCGAGCGCCTCGGCGATCGCGCGGTGGACCGCCGCTGGATCGGCGAGGTGCGCGAGCGCGGTCTCGCGAATCCGATCGTGAAAACACTCGACGAGATCGTCGTCGCCGTCACCGCGCGAGCGCAGGAACCGCGCGGCGCGCAGCACGATCAACTCGTCGAGGCCCGTCCCCGCGGCGGTGCGTGCCACGCGATGCGTGATCGGGCCGCCCGATGCCGCGACGACATCGAGCAGCCGCCGCGCCTTGCCCGGTAACGAAGCGATCCGGCGGGCGAGCACGTCTGCGAGTGACACGTTCGCGAGCGTCAGGCCGCTCGTGACCGTGCGCGCGAGCTCGTGGACGAAGAACGGCACGCCGCCCGACTCACTCGCGATGTGGCGGGCCTGGGTCGAGTCGCCGACCAACGTGGTCGCGAGCAGCTCGGCCTCGGTCGCATCGAGCGGTCGGATCGCGAGGTCGACCTGATGATCGATCGAACGTCGCCCGCGCACCGCCGCGACCATCTCGGCCGCGGCGTCCTCGCTGCGATAGCCAAGCACGAGCAGCATCGCCGGCGACTCGGGCGGCGCGACGAGCTCGCGAAGCAACACGGCGCTGTCCGCATCGCCCCACTGCAGATCGTCGATCCACACCACGAGTGCGCGGTGCTGCGCGAGCCGCCCGAACAACTCGCGAAGCCCGAGCGCGGCCCGCCGCCGGAGCTCGTTCGGATCGGTGATGCGATCCGCGATGTGCGCGTCCGCGAACGCATCGAGGCGCGTCAGCACCGGGAACACGCGCGCGAGCGGACCGGCGTAGCGCGGCAGCAGCGCGCCGACCTCGGCCTTGGTGAGGCTACGCAGGTGATTGGTCAGTGCATCGACGAGGCTATCGAGCGCCTTGAACGGTACCGACTCGCGCTCGAAGCAACGGCCGGCCAGCACGAGCGCGCTGCGCTCGATCTCCTCGACGAACCGCCGTACGAGCGCGCTCTTGCCGACCCCGGACGGCCCGTGCACGTGCACGACCACGTTACGCTCGGTCGCGCGCTCGGCGGCGAGCGCGAGCTGTTCGAGCTCGCGCTCGCGACCGACGAACACGGTCTCTCCGGCGAACACCGGCAACTCGCTGCGCGCGCGCGTCCTCCCGACGACGCGGATCAACGCGTCGTAGTTCGACCGCTGCGTGGGATCCCGCTTCAACAGGCCAAAGCAGACCTCGGCGAGATCCGCCGGCAGGTCGCGGTCGAGCGTGCGCGGATCCGGGCCATCCTCGTGCACCTTCTTCCACAGCACCTCGCGGGCGGCACCTTCGAACGGCAACCTGCCGGTCAACGCCTCGAACAGCATCGCGCCGACCGAGTACCAGTCCGAGGCCGGCGCGATCGCGACGCCCTCGGCCTGCTCCGGAGACATGTAGCCGGGCGTGCCGACCACGAGCTCGTCGGAGCTGGAGTGAAGGCCCTCTCGTCCGAGCGGTGCCGCGAGCCCGTAGTCGAGCACGCGGAGCCGCTCGTCCGCATCGATCATCACGTTCGAGGGCTTGAGGTCGCGGTGCAGCACGTTGTGCCGGTGCAGTACGTGGACCGCCTCGGTGAGCTGCGCGAGGCTCCCGCGCAGGCGCGGCTCGTCGTACGCGGCGCTGTAGCTCGCCGTGATCGCCTCGGGTGGAGGATCGGACTTCCAGCGCCGGGTCTGTTCGCGGTCGTCGGGCACCTCCCCGATCAGCGCCCCATCCCCCCGGATCCACGTCCGAAAGTCGACGCCATCGACCAGCTCCATCGTCATGTACCAATGGCCATCGGCCGAGAACAGCTCCTTGAGCCCGACGATGTTGGGATGGGTGATATCCGCGGCGCTTCGGAACTCCTGCTTGAACCGGTAGAGCGCGTCCGGATCGACGACATGGAGCTGTTTGACCGCGACCCGCTGGTTGTGATCGGTGTCCTCGGCCTCGTACACGGTGCCGAACGCGCCCGCACCGAGGCGCCGGATCAGCTGAAAGCGGCCGCCGAGGCGCGTCGATCCATCCCGCGCGGACACTTCCCCCACTGTAACACCGTTCTCGAAATCCCCAGCCCCGGGCTTGCACCCGTCCCGAACGGCAGCCCACCATGCCGGCATGGTGAACGACGAGACGCACGCGGGTGACGATCATGCTCACGACCATGACCACGACCATGACGGTCACGACCACGATCACGACCATGACGATGACGGAGAGGCCGTCGTCGCGCTGATCCTCGAGAACCAGGACAAGATCCTGGCGAACCAGAAGACGCTCCACGGCAATCAAAAGCCACTCACCCAGATCCTCGCCGGCCAGAAGGCGATCCAGGCCAATCAGAAGGCGATCCTGGCGAACCAGAAGGCGATCCGAGGCCAGCAGAAGCAACTCGCGCAGATCCTCGCGAACCAGGCGAAGCTCCAGACCGCGCAGAAGAAGCTAGATCAGGTGCTCGCGAACCAGAAGAAGCTCCTCGCGAAGAAGTAGCCCGGACCTGCGCGCACCGGCGAGCGCGTCCTGGCTAGAGCCCGTGCGCGAGGATCGTGAACGTATCGCCGGCGTCCGGGGTCGCGTTGTTGTTGGTATCGGCCCAGCCGAACACGTACCAGCTGTCGGGGTACATCGCCTTGTGCGGCAGGATCTCGTTCGCGTAGTAGTACGCGGCCGCGAGCGTGCCCTTGCCGCCGACACACGCGCCGTAGCCGACGAGGTTGAGCGTGCCGCTGACGCTGTCGGTGACCAGCTCGGTGACGAACTGGTCGGCATGCGTCGAGCAGCTCGCGGCGGGCATCGAGGCCACCGGGGTCGCCGACGTCCGCGTCATCCAGTCGAAGTTCACGCCGTCGGTCGCCGCGAAATAGACCTTGGTGGCGAGCTGCGTGGTCTCGAGCCACTTGATCGGCTTGTTCGCGAACGGCCCGCCGCCGAACACGTAGGTCACGCCCGCGCCGGCGAGCGGAGCGCCCGTGGTCTGATCGACGAGCGTCGAGTCGGTCTGGTTCGCGGTGTGGACGATCACGGTGGATGGGCAGTTCGCGGTGATCGTCGAGGCCATCTCGTCGGCGGCGTTCTGGTCGGCGGTGATGCCGTCGTGGATCACGTAGACCGTCGTGTTCGCGCAGAAGTTCGGATAGGTCGGTGCGTTGCACTGCGTGCCGTCGCAGAACTCGCCCTGCGCGCAGGTGTTACCGCACGCGCCGCAGTTCGCGAGCGTCGTGGTGTCGAGGCAGACGTGGTTGCAGCAGCCCTCGTCGAGTCCGCACTGGTCGTCGGCGTCGCAGCCGGCGACGCAGACGTCGTCGGGGCGGCAGTACTGGCCGGCCGGGCACGCAGCGCCGCCCGGAACGCACTCGACGCACTCGCCGGTCGCGGGGTTCTCGACCAGGCCGGCACCGCAGCTCGGGTCGCTGCCCGAGCCCGAGCCGGTTCCCGCGGGATCCGCCATCCGAGCCCCGCAGGCGGCCAGGACCATCAAGGACACCAACAACGACGACAACAACGACGACAACAGCAGCGTGCGCATGGGGATGAATGGCCCCCGAGCAAACGGCTTGCCACGGTAACCCCGCGACGTGATTGGCGGCGATCGCGGGGTCGAGGGTTGCCGGCTAGCCGAGGCGCCGGTCAGAACTCGAAGTAGATGAACTTCACGAGCTTCGCGTGACCCAACTCGCGCAACACCAGCGCGGCGATCGCGAGCACCAGGCCCTGCACCACCGGCGGCGCCGCGCAGAACCGATCACGCATCCAGCGGAACGTCCCGTCGGCCCAGAAGTGGCAGGCGAGGCCGACCAGCAGCGCGGCCTGGACCAGCGCCGTGACGTTCGCGTGACCCCACGACCCATCGGCGAGCTCGTGGAGCACCGCGAGCGCTCCATCGAAGGTCGGCGCGCGGAAGAAGATCCACGCGAAGCAGACGTAGTTGAACGTCAGCACGACCGCGAGCGCCCTGCGCAGGATGACCGGGACGGGCGGCGAGCCTCCCTCCTCGACATCGGCGGCCAGCGCGAGCCCCCACGCGAGCACGACCAGCCCGATCCACGTGATCGGCGCGCCGAACTGCAGCGCGACCAGCACGCCGGCCCCCGCGACGCACGACGCGATCCGCAGCGTCTCGACCGCGCGCGGCCGTGCCCCGCGCGGCGGGATGGGCGTCCACTCGGCGCGCGATAACCACGCGGTCAACACCGCCCACAGGGGCGTCAGCGTGACCCAGGCGAACGCCAGGACGCTCCAGCTATCGTCCCACCGCACGAGCTCGAGGATCGCCACGCCGCCGAGCGCGACCGCACCGCACCACACGATCATCGCGCGGGCGGTGCGCGAATCGGCCGCGACGTGACGCTGGAAGAACCGCGTCACCGCGAGCCCGAACCCGTGCAGCCCGCCCCACACGACGAACGTCCAGCTCGCGCCGTGCCACAGGCCACCGAGCAGCATCGTCACCGCGAGGTTGAAGTACGTCCGCCACGGGGCGCCGCGACTGCCGCCGAGCGTGATGTAGAGGTAGTCGCGCAACCAGGTCGACAGCGTGATGTGCCAGCGCCGCCAGAAGTCCTGGAGGTTCGCGCTGCGATAGGGCGTGCGAAAGTTCTCCGGCAGATCGAAGCCGATGA
>JBDTEH010000155.1:0-18283 GCA_039922635.1 Kofleriaceae bacterium
CCCGCTCGGCGAGGTCCGGCTGGTCGCCGATCTCGGCGTCATGCGGATGTGGTTCTTCGACTTCGCGCCGCAGCGCGAACGCACCGCGGTGACGTTGTCGCTCGGGAGCAGCTGGCCGTTCTGACTAGGGGCACCCGTACCCGTCGGTCCGCAGCCACGTGTGCCGCGACGACTCGATCGTGAACGTCGTCGCCTGCTGCGGAGGCAGATCGCCCGAGGCCGCGAGATCGTCGAGCACGGCCTGCGCGATCGGCTGGATCCGGACGGTGATCGACACCACGTCGGCGTCCGGCGGCGCCTGGAAGCTCCGCGTGACCGAGTGGTAGAACGCCGGATCTTGCGGGTTCGCGGTGACCGCGGCCGGCAACAGCACGGAGTCCTGGCTCACCGCCTCCCACGGCATCTCGACCGCGCGCCCATCGGCCGCCCGCAGGGTCTGTCCGAGGATCCAGCTCGTATCGTCGAGCACGCTCGCGCCGGCCGCGCTCGCGGTGACCTCGACCCAGGCGCGGCGCGCGTGGGTCACGCCGCTGGGCCACGCGTGGCCCGCCGCGATGTTATCGAGCGTGACGTCGATCTGCAGCCCGCCGGGGCCGGGCGCCACGCACAGCTTCGCCGAGATGCTCGGCTCGAGGTCGTCGGTGATCGCGGCCCGCTGTGCCTCGGTCTCGGGCCACGGTGTCGTCGCGAGATCGAGGCCTGCGAGCTCGTGCGAGGCGACCAGCCGCTGCGGAGCGCCGCGCACGTCGGCAGCCTGGCTCTCGCGCGTCTTCATGTGACAGGCGATGCACGACAGCTCGGTACCGGGCTGCGCGAACAGGCTGGCCTGCCACTCGGCGAACGTGCGCTCCTGCGGGAGCCCGATGGCCGTCACGACGTCGTGGCAGGCGCCACATGCGCGCGCGGAGCGTGGATCCCGGCCGTCGAGGAGCGCCTCGTGGGTCGAGGCGTGCGCGGGCGTCGTCATGGGATCCGCGAACTGCGCGCGCATCACGCCATCTCCGGCGAGCACGAGCGGGTTGTTGTGGTCGCCCTCGACGCTCTGGGTCGAGTGGCAGAACAAGCAGGTCACGCCGTGGAGCTCGCGCGGCAGCTCGTCGAGGTTCTGGCCGTCGATGGTCGCGCCCTGCTGCACCGCCATCGGCGCGTGGCAGTTGGCACACAGTCCGCCGAGCGCGCCGTGGGTCTCGCGTTGACCGCGCCGGTTCATCGCGCGGAACACCGGGTCGTCGCTGGCGTACGCGTGCATGCTGCCCGACCACTCGCGATACTCGTCGGGATGGCAGCCCTGGCAGGTCGCGGGCTCGACCAGGGCCGTGAGGTCGAGGCTGTCCCGTTCGCAACCGCCCAGGACGCGCACGAGCTGCAGCATCACGAGCACGCCGCGCAGAGCGTGCGCGTTACGGCGACCGCGGGACATCCGAAGATCGCGATTGCAACGGCCGTACCGGACGAGGTGGGGCACATCGCAGCCCGAGCGGAGCTGGCTCGGCGCTACCGGATCGGGATCTCGAAATAGAACTGCGAGCCAGCCCCTGGCGCGCTGTCGACCCCGATGCGACCGCCGTGCGCTTCGACGATGCGCTTGCTCACGAACAGACCGAGCCCGGAACCCTCGTGGCCGCGGAGGTCACCGAGCCGGCGGTACTTGTCGAAGATCGTCGCGGCGTCGGCGGCGGCAATCCCGGGCCCGCTGTCGCTCACGCTGACGCGCACCGTGGTCGGGCCGACATCGAGGCGCACCACGACGCCGGTCGAGCTCGGCGCGTACTTGAACGCGTTCTGGACGAGGTTCGCGAGCACGCGCTCGATCCGGAGGTCATCGAGCTCCAGCGTGACGCGGTCGGGAGCGTCGACGAATATGCGGTGGCGGTCGCGACTCGCAACGACGCGCTCGATCACGTGATCGATCAGATCGCGCATCTCGGTGCGCGAGCGCTGGATCGCGAACTTGTGGGTGTCGATCGCGCACACGTCGAGCAGATCGTTGACCATGCGATCGAGGAACGCGACGTTGAGCGCGATCCGGCCGACCGCACGACTCACCGCGCTCTCGGCGCGATCGAGCACGAGGAGCTCCGTCTCCAGCGACATCGTCGCGAGCGGGCCCTTGAGATCGTGCACGATCTGGGCGACGTCATCGTCGCGCAACCCGTCGCGTTGATCCGGATAGAGCGGGCGCACGATCGCGAGCTTCGAGCCGCTCGCGTGCGGCGTCACGAGCACCTCCACCGGCGTCAAATAGCCCCTGCGATGCGCGGCACACGCGCCTGCGCTTCCCGGCGTGAACGACGTCGCCTCGACGACCGGCAGCAACTCGAGGTTCACGATCGCGAGCTCGATCGAGCGACCGATCAGCTCGGCACGCGTGAAGCCGACGAGCGCCTCGCCGAGCGCGTTGACATCCTCGATGGTGCCGTTCGCGGCGATCCGGAACACCGCATCCGGAATCGCGGCCAGCAACGGCTCGAGCTCGCGCGTCCCCTTCGCGAGCCGGAGTCTTGGGTGAGACAGCTGGTCCGTGGCGTGATCCCTCTCGATTGCCTCGGTCTGCACGATGGCCTCCCTTTGATGATCCCCGTTCACCGTCTCGAGACCAACGTGCAGGATCGGTCCAGCCGCCGCCATGGGGACAACTACGTAATTCGCACCGCACAAGTTACGGCGCGCGCGTACCGGCGACCGCGGCGTGAACCGTCGCGACGAGTCGCTCGAAGTCGACCGGCTTCGCGAGGTGGGCTGCAAACCCCGCGGCGCGCGCTTTCTGCGCGTCCGCGGCGGTCACGTACGCCGTCAAGGCGATCGCGGGAGTCGTCGTTCCGGCCGACCGCAACCGACGCAGGAATTGGTACCCGTCCTCGGACGGCATCGCGATGTCGCAGACCAGCACGTCGAACATGCGCTCCACGATCAACGCCCTGGCGGCATCGGCGGAGGCGGCAGCTTCGACGACCGCACCGGCTCGCGTGAGCAGCACGGCCAGCGCTTCGCGCACGCGCTGATCGTCCTCGAGCACGAGCAAGCGAAGCTCCTCGAGCGGGCGGCCGGGAAGGTGCGGCACCGGGGTCGCAGCATGGGCGCGGCGCGCGGCCGGGAGCGTCACGGTGAACGTGGAGCCCAGCCCTACTCCCGGGCTCGTGGCTTCGAGCGTGCCCTGGTGCAGGGTCACGAGCTCGCGCGCGATCGAGAGGCCGAGGCCGAGCCCGCCCTCGGCGCGCGTGAGCCGGTCCTGGTGCTGGCTGAACGGATCGAACAGCCTGGGTAAGAAGTCCTCGGGGATCCCGCAGCCGGTGTCGACGATGTCGATCGCGACGACCTTGCGCAACCGCCGGGTCGAGACGATCACGTGTCCGCCCGGGTCGGTAAATTTCACGGCGTTCGCGAGCAGGTTATCGAACACCTGGCGCAGCCTCACGCCGTCGCCGTCGATCACCCCCACCGACGGGTCGAACCGGGTCTCGAGCTCGATCTGCTTCGCGGCGAACGCCGCCGCCGCCGCCGCGATCGCTTGATCGAGGACGTAGCGCAGCTCGATCGGGCGCAGGTCGATGAACAGCTTGCCGCTCGACGCGCGCGCGACATCGACGAGATCGGCGACGAGCCGCGCTTGCAACATCGCGCTCTGATGGATCGCGTCGAGCGCGGTGTCGCGCAGGGCTTCGTCGGTGCCGGCGTCACGCAGGATCCGTTCCCACAACAACATCGTGGTGAGCGGCGCACGGAGCTCGTGGGACACCGTCGCGAGGAATTGATCCTTGAGGCGATTCGCGAGCTCCGCCTGGTCGCGGGCGGCGCGCTCGCGATTGGCGAGCTCGCTCCGCTCGGTCCTGGCATCGTCGTAGATCTCGATCGCCGCGGCGAGCTGGGCACGATCCGCGCGCGCGCACGCGAACCGCACCGTGTGCCAGCGCGCGGTGCCGTCGCCGCGCTGGATCCGGACCTCGACATGCATCGCCGCCTGGAGCCGCTGAGCTTCGCCGCACGCGACCGCGCAGCGCTCGCGATCGTCGGCGTGGATCGGGGTGAGCCACGACGCGCCCCACGGCAGCCCGGTATAGCTGTACCAATCCAGGCTCGCGTGCGCCGTGGTGCCCGAGCTATCGCCGGCCCAGATCAACGCTCCTACCGGGACCTCGAGCTCGCGCGCGATGGTCTCGTCGGTCACGTCGAGGCACGACACGATCACGCCGATGACCGCGCCGGATACCCCGCGCAGCGGTGCGATCGTCACCGCGCCGTAACGCAGCCGACCGGGCTCGGACAGCTCGAGCGCCGGCAGGTGGCGCATCCGCCGCTGTTGCACGACCTCGTCGAAATGACGGGTGGCTTCATCCGGCAGCCCGGCGGTGGGGCGGCTCCGAGCTTCGGCGCCGAACAGCTCGCGCCACGCCGCGTTGACGAGCCTCGGCGTGTGGGTCGAGACCGAGAACGTGGCGGATGCGACATCCGCTTCCTCGAGCAGATCGTTGGCGACGAGGCGGCGACGCTCGCGCTCGGCCTCCGCGAGCGGTTCGGTGCCCGCGTTGGTCTCGTCGAGCAACGCCTGGACGAGCGCCGCGGAGCGCTCGAGCCGCCGGGCGATCGCGGCTGCGGTGTGCGCGCTCACAAGCCTCCATGGCGGGCCGCGATCCGCTGGAGCTCGATCATCGAACGCGCGGACAGCTTCTTGGTCACGCGCTGGCGGTGGGTCTCGACCGTGCGCTGCGAGATGAACAACCGCGCCGAGATCTCCGCGTTGCTGTGGCCGCGGATCACGAGCTCGAAGATCTCGCGCTCGCGCCGGGTCAGGACCGCGAGCGGTGCTGCCGTCGAGATCGCGAGCTCGCCGTCGATCTTGTCGCGCGACACCGTCGGCGGCAAGTAACGCAGCCCCGCCGTGACCTGCCGGATCGCGTCGGCGATCTCCTCGCTGGTTTGCGTCTTCAGGACGAAGCCGCTCGCACCGGCGCGCAGCATGTCGGCGATCAGCCCTGGTTCGTCGCTCGCGGACAGCCCGATGATCCGGCATTGCGGCGCCGCCTCGTGGATCTCGAGCGCGATCGTGAGGCCCGAGACCGCGGGCATCAGGACATCGACGATCGCGACATCGACCGCACCGGCGACGACGAGCGCGCGGGCCTGTTCGGCGTTGCCCGCTTCACCGACCACGTCGAAGTCGTGCGCGCGCAGGACCGCAGCTAGCCCGGTCCGGAACAGCGGGTGATCGTCGATTACTGCGACGCGTACTCTCCAGACACCGTTCCCCAACCTACTCCGGGACTACCATACCGCGCGGCGAACGGATAGGAGTGAATTTCTCAGTCACGAAGCTGCGAGAACCGCACGCTGAAGGTGGTGCCCCGACCGACCGCGCTCGCCACGGCGATCGTTCCGTGCTGGCGCTCGACGAGGTGACGCACGAGGGCCAGCCCGATGCCGAGCCCGCGGTGGGTCCGGGTAGTCGAGCGATCTTGCTGGGAGAACGGCTCGAACACGCTCGGCAGGAACTCGGGTGCGATGCCGGCGCCATTGTCGCGGACGTCGAGCTGGACCGACCGATTGGCCGCCGCGAGCGAGACCTCGACCTTGCCGCCCTCGGCCGTGAACGCGAGCGCGTTCGAGATCAGCTGCACGCTGATCTGCTGCAAGCGGCGGGCGTCGCCGGAGATCCGACAGGCGTCATCGAGCGTCGCGACGAGCTCGACGCGCCGCGAGTCGGCCTCGCCGCGCAACATCGTGATCGCGTCCTGGACCGCGGCCGCGGGGGCCACCGGCGCGAGCACCACCGCGAGCTCTCCAGTATGCGAGCGCGCGAGCTCGAGCAGGTCGTCGACCATACGTGCCTCGAGCTGTGCGGCCTCCGCGATCGTTTCGACCGCCGTCGCACGGCGCGGATCGTCGGCTGCGAGGCCGCGCAGGACATCCGTCCACAACAAGATCGCGCTGAGCGGCGTGCGGAGCTCGTCGCTCAGCGCGGCGAAGAACGCGTCGCGCTCCTGCTCCGCCGCGAGCCGCGCGTGCTCGAGCTGCTTGCGCGCGGTGATGTCCGCGAGGCCGAGCAGGAGCAAGCGTTGACCGTCGCGCGAGATGATCGGGCTCGCGTCGAGCACGTACGACCGCGCCTCGGACCCGGCGCTCCGATGCTCGAGCTCGAGCTCGACGATCGCGACGTTGCTCGCGAACACCGCCTGCAGCCGATCGGCGAGCCCGTCGCTCCGCCACTCGCCGAGGTCGAACAGCTTGCGCGCGATCGGATCACCGGCACCGCCGAACGCGGCGATGAAGGCCGGATTCGCGAGCCGGACCTGCATCGCCTCGTCGATGACGACGAGCGGGCTCGGCACGGTCTGCACGACGGAGTCCGCGAAGTCGCGGGCCACGCGAGCAGCATCGGCGCTGCGCCGCAGCTCGGAGATATCGACGAACGTGATCACCGCGCCGTCGATCCGGCGATCGGCGGTGCGATACGGCCGGACCTGCATGCGATAGCAGGTGCCGTCGGCGGCGCGGACCTCGCCGTCGTGGATCGCGAGCGCTTCGATCGCCGCGTCGATCGCGGCCCCGAGCTCGGGCATCGGCAGCACCGGCTGGAGGTCTGCGATCGGGCGCCCGATATCGCTCGCTAGTAACTTGAGCACAGCGCGCACGCTCGGCGTGAACCGGCGAACCCGGCGTTCCAGGTCGACGATGACGATCGCGATGTCGACGCTGTCGAGCACGTTGACCAGGTCGTCGTTGCTCTCGCGCAGCTGGATGTTGCCGCGGTGGAGCTCGTCATTGACGGTCTCGAGCTCCTCGTTCGCCGACTGCAGCTCCTCCTTCGCGGTCTGGAGCTCCTCGTTCGTGGACTGGAGCTCCTCGTTCGTCGATTGCAGCTCCTCGTTGACGATGCCGAGCTCCTCGCTCGCCACGACGTGCTGCGCGCTGATCGAGCTCACGTACTCCTTCGTCGCCTCGAGCTCCTGGCGCAAGCGCATCGCCTCGCCGCCGTCGCGCTTGGACGTGCGTCGCGCCGGCGCGACCGGCGCGGCCGCACGCAAGGTACTCTCCTCGAACACGACCGCGTAGTGACGCTCGTGGTCGGGCGGCGTGCGCACCGGCACGACCTCGAGGTCGATCTTCCGCGTGCGCCCGCGGTCGCGCAGCCGGATCCCCGCCTTGCGTACGGGCCGACCGGTGCGCTGCGCACGCTGCAGCGCGATCCGGAGGTGTGCCGCGAGCTCCTCGCGCGCCATCCGCACGAGGTTGACCTGAGGCTGGCCCGGTGGTTGCTCGATGTACGGGCCGGTGCGGCCGCGAAACTGCACGACGTCGAGCTGCCCGTCGACGACGATGCACGCCGGGGCGTAGCGCGCGAGCAGGAGTTGATCGACGTCGCGCTGCACGACCAACCGCGCCCGTGCTGGATCATCGGTGCGCCGCGCCGGTAACCTGCCGAGCTGGAGGGCACCGGGGTACGTGATCGACGCGCGCGCGGCGGGCTTGCGCGCGAAGATTCGCGCCTCGGCATCGACCGTGGAGAACAGCATCTCGAACCCGGAGATGGTCTCGGCTCGGCCGAGGATCAACAGGCCGGGCTGGTTGAGCGCGTAGTGCAAGATCGGAACGACGCGCTGCTGGAGCGGCGGCCCGAGGTAGATGAGCACGTTGCGACAGCTCACGAGATCGAGCTTGGAGAACGGCGGATCGGTGACGAGGTCGTGGCGCACGAACACGCAGCGCTCGCGCACGTCGCGGCGGATCCGAAAGCCGTGCTGATCGCGCTGGAAGAACCGCTCGATCCGCTCGACCCCGACCCGTGCCGCGATCGTCGCGGGATAGCGGCCGCGGCGGGCGATCTCGATCGCGTTCTCGCTCAGATCGGTGCCGAACAGCTGGATCGAGCGTTGCTCGCCGAGCCGCTCGATCAATAGCATCGCGATCGAGTAGACCTCCTCGCCCGACGAGCATCCGGGCACCCACACCCGCACGGGGACATCGCGCGAGCGGTTCGCGACGAGCTCGGCGACGCGCTCGGCCGCGCTATCGAGCACCGTGCCATCGCGAAAGAACTCGGTGACGTGGATCAGCAGATCCTCGTAGAGCGTGCGGACCTCGTCGGGATGCGAGGTCAGAAAGGTCGCGTACTCGTCGAGCGAGCGGAAGTGCTTGCGCGCCAACAAGCGCGCGAGCCGGCGCTCGATCGTCGAACGCTTGTAGCTCGTGAAGTCGATCCCACTCGCCTCGCGCAGGAGCTCGAGCATCCGCACGGTGTCCTGCGACGAGTCGGCCGCGACTTCGGCGCGCGGCCCATCGGTGGTCGTGGCCGCGAGCCGTGCACCGATCTCGGCGGGTGCGAGCACGAGCTCCGCCACGTGCTCCGCGATCGCGCTGCGCGGCATCTCGTCGAACTGCGCGGTCGCCGGATCCTGGGCGATCGTCATGCCGCCGGCTTCGCGGATCGCGCGCAGCCCGGCGGTCCCGTCATTCGCCGACCCCGACAGCACGACCCCGACGGCGCGAGCGCCGAGCGCCGAGGCGAGCGAGGTGAACAGCCCGTCGATCGGCTGGCGCGGGCGGCCGCCGGCGCTCGCGACACGCAACACGAGCGCGCCACGGACGAGCGCCGCCGACGTCCGCGGAGGCACGACGACCACGGTATTGGGTGCGACGCGGTGACCGTCGACCGCGTCGGTCACCGGTAGCTTGGTCGCCAAGGCGAGCAGCGCGGCGAGCTTGCCGGTCTGCGACGGCGGGAGGTGCTGCAGCACCACGATCGCGAGCCCGGTGTCGGTCGGTAGGGCCGAGAGCACCTGGCGCAGCGGTTCGAGCCCACCCGCGGAGGCACCGATACCGACGACGCGCTGGGCCCTCGAATCGCCGCGTCGCGCCCTCGCCATGGCGCAACCTAGCACGCCGCGAACCAGGGTCCCGATCTCGTCTCGCCGTGGCACGAGACCCGCAAGGGCCGGGCGCGTGTCCGAGCTCGTACGTCATCGCATCGAAGTCGCGCCGAGGACCTTCTTCCTCGTCCTGGGCCTCGTGGCCGCTGTCGTGGTGGTCGGCCGGCTCACCACGGTGGTGTCGGTCCTCGGGATCGCGCTGGTCTTGGTCGGCACGCTCGACCCTCTCGTGGCGTGGCTGGAGCGCCACAGCCTGCGTCGCGGCCCCGCGCTGGTCCTGGTCATGGTGATGTCCACGCTCGTGCTCGCGGCCCTGGTGCTCCTGATCGTACCGCCGTTCGTCGCGCAGGCCCTCGACATGCTCGAGAGTGCCCCGCAAGCGCGTACGCACCTCGTCGCGGCGCTCGGCACCCACCGCTGGGGCACGCCCTTCGTGACGGCGGTGAAGGATCTCCCCCTCGATACGCTGAGCGCCCACGCCGGCATCGCCCTGCTCGGCTACTCGACGTTCTTGTTCGAGGTGCTCGGCTACGGCATCTCGACGCTGTTCCTCGCGATCTACATGCTCGCGGACCCCGCCGGGACCAAGGGCATGCTCTACGCGGTCGTGCCGCGCCACCATCACGTCAAGCTCGCGAAGATCCTCCTCGAGCTCGAGGTCATCGTCGGTGGTTACATGCGAGGCCAGCTGATCACGTCGCTCGCGATCGGGGCGTTCGTGTTCGGCGTCCTGACCGCCCTCGGCGTCGGAAATGCCCTTCCGATCGCGCTGTTCGCGAGCATCGCCGACGTCTTGCCGTTCGTCGGCGGCTACGTCGCCACCGTCGCGGTCGTGATCGCGGCGGCGACGCGTGGCACCACGACCGCGATGGTCGTCGCGGCCGTGATGCTCGTGTATCTCGAGCTCGAGACCCGGCTGCTGATCCCTCGCGTGTACGAGCGCGTGTCTCGGCTTCCGCCCGCGATCGCGTTGGTGGCGCTGCTCGTCGGCGGTAGCCTCGGCGGCGTCGTCGGAGCGCTGCTCGCCGTTCCGATCGCGGCGGGCCTACGCATGGTGATCACCGAGCTCCGACTGGACCTCCCGGGCACGTCGCCGTCGTTCGCCGCTGCGACGCTGCTCGACGAGCAAGCCAGTACCGTCTACGAGCACCTGACCGAGGGCAGCTCCAGCGCGGAGGCCGGCGTGATCGCCGATAGCCTCGCGACGATGGTCAAGGATAGCGAGACCGGTGGCGAGCAGCTATCGGCGCAGCTCGCCGGCGCCGATCGTGACGCGCCGTAGCGCTACTTGGATTCGGCCGGCAGGTGCTGGGGGTCGTACGGTCGACGGTCTGGGTCACGTCGGGATGCTCGGTCTTGACCTCGTTGGTGTCGGTGCTCCTGGTCGTGCCCGGGTCGTCGTCTGGTGCTTGGCAGTATGGTTGCAAGGCTCGCGGTGGGCACACGTCGCCCACCGGGCGGCTCAGGTCGGGCGCGGGACCTCGACGCTGAACACGCAGCCCTTGCCCGGCAGATCGGTGACGTGAATCGATCCGTTCAGCGCGTCGACGCCGCGCAGGCAGATCGCGAGCCCGAGCCCGAGCCCGGTGCGATCGGCCGAGCGCTGCACGAACGGCTTGAACAGCGTCTCGCTGGCGCCCGGTGGCAGGCCGCCGCACTGATCTTCGACCTCGATCCGCACCCGCGCCGGGGTCGTCGTCGTGCGCAACGTGATGTTGCTGTGTGGTCGCGTGTACTTGCACGCATTCTGGATCAGGTTCGCCACGACCGCGGCGAGGATCTCGCGATCCGCCTTCAAGACCGCACCGTCGGTATGCGTCTCGACGGTGAGGTGATGGCCGCGCGACTTCGCGAGCAGCATCGCCGACACCTCGATCTCCTCGATCAACTCGGCGACCACGATCGGTTCGGGCAGCGCGATACCGACGGTCAAGCGCACATCCGCGAGCGTGCGATCGATCAGGTGATGGAGCCCGAGCAAGCTACGCTCGAGCACCGCGCCGGTGCTGCCGGCGATCCCGACACCGCCGTCCTTCAGCGCATCGAACGCGAGGATCGCCGTGCCGAGCAGGTTGCGCAGCTCGTGCGCGAGCACGCCGAGCTCGACCGCCGCGGCGCTCGCGTCGACGGAGATCTGATGGGAGATCATCTCGATCTCTCGGGCTTGCGCATACCCCGTGACCGCCTGGGCGATCGCGTCGTCCAGGGACCGGTTGAGCGCCTGAAACTCCTGCGTCGAGATCGTGGCGCCGCGCTCGACCGCGATCTCGGTGATGGTCTGGCACACGTCGCCGTAGTCCTGGACGACCTGCGCGACCGTGAAGCCCCTGCGCAACATGCTGCCTCCATGCAGCGTGGCGGCGGCGGACGCCGGCGCGTGGACAAGCTTCGAACGCAGACTCTCCACGAGCTGATCCAGAAACAGCGGGATGCCTTGCTCGAGCTCGAGCTCGGTGGCGCGAGGCGCGACGCGAACCGCGACCCTCGAGCGACACCGCTCGAGGATCTCGCTGCGATGTAGGGTGACGAACTCGCCGAGCATATGGATGGCACGCCGCCCGAAGGGCGAGATCCCACGATAGGAGCTACCACGTGCTCCGCCCTGCGAACATGCGGTCCACTACGTACGTGTGATCACCGCAGCTCAAGCCGGCGGCGGAGAGATGTTGGCGCCGCTCACGCTCTGCCCCGAAACGACCTTCACGACACCGCCCCCAGCTCCGCCGGCACCAGCGCCATCGCCACCGTTCACACCACCGACGCCGGTTTGATTACTGATCGCTCCGGCACCTCCGTTGCTGCCTGACGACGAACCACCGGCACCGCGAGCGCCGGCGACGTTGTAGCTTGGCGATTCGCCGCCATTCGTGCCGGGATTGTCGGCGCCGCCACCGCCACCACCGCCATTCGCGAAGGCCGAACCGGTAACGGTCAGAGCGCCTCCTGCATAGAGCGCGATCATCCCGCCCGAGCCGCCGCCACCGCCACCCGCATGTGAATCCTCAGCTCCAGAGCCACCGGCGCCGGATGCGTTGATCGTGCCCACGATCGACAGCGCGCCAGTTGCGAGGAGAAAGCTCGCGCCGCCGCCCGCACCGCCATTGCCGCCAACATCATCGCCCGTGCCACCCTTGCCTCCCGCACAGCCGCCGCGCACGAACGTCGGGGTAGCGCTCGAGTTGGGCGCGATGCCGCCGCCTGCGGCCGTGCCGTTGCCGCCGTTCCCACCCTTGGTGCCGAAGCTGCCGCCGGCGCCGCCGCCCGCTCCGTCACCGTCGAGCCCCGCGGGTGATGGCGTGCAGTGCGAATCGTTCGCGCCCGCACCAGGAGTCCCGCCGTTGGCGGAGGAGACGTCGATCGTCCCCATGATGGTCAGATCGCCGCTCGTCGCCACGATCGCGAGCGGCAGCGTCCCTACGCCACGAACCGTGCCGGTCACCATCACCGAGGTGCCCGAGAGCACGCACAGCTTGGGCGCGCCGTTGCCGATCACGACGATCTCGCCATTCGCGCACGCGTCGGTGATCACCGTCGTGTTGCCGAGCTCGAGCGTGCCCGTCGGGAGCGTTGTCAGGCAGACCTTGTAGCTTCCGTTGCCGAAGCAACTCTGCGCAGCCATGCCATCAGGCATCGCGACCGCGCCGTCGCCGCGCGACGCTGCGTCGACACCGACGATCGACGCATCATCGGTGCCCGATGCCGGTCGGAACCCGCAGGCACCGACCAGGAGTGTGTAGGTGATGAGCGCCGCCCGCACGAGTCGATGGTACCAAGTCCTCCACATCGAGGACTGACAATATTGCGCGTCTACAGTGTGGGTTGACGTGGCTCCGCGTCGGCGAGCGCCGCACCCGCGAGCTCGAGCTCCCCCGCGGCGACCGAGGTGCTTCGCCCGACGTATCTTCAGCGGGCTCTCGCCGGCGGTTGCCGGTCTTGCGTGGCCGGCGTATCATTTGCAAGTGCGGCGCGTCATCGTGATCCTGCTCGCGTTGGTGCTCGCACCGTCGATCGCGACGGCGTCGTGGTACCGATGTGCGTACGACGGCGCGACTCGATCGGCGTGCTGTTGTCCGGCCACAACGCCCCATCACAAGGATGCACCGGCCCGCGATCCGTCCGTTCGCGCGGCGTGCTGCTGCACGGTGACGACGACGGTCGCCGTCGCACAAGCGGCTCCCGTAGCACCCGCACCCTTCGATATCCAACCATCGATCATCCCGACCGTGGTGCCCCTGCCCGTGGTCATCGGCCCGGCGATTTCGATCGCGATGCTCGATCGCCCGCACGCCGAGAGCGACCCGCCCAGGTCGCTGTTCGCTCGTCACACCGCGCTGCTGCTCTGATCGCGCGCTCTCGACACTGTCGATAGAGCAGCCGCTAGAGCAGCCGACGAGCCACGCGCTTGCGTGGCGTCCCGTCCCCGTGTGGGAGGAGCCAACAGATGAGCATGTCTTCAGTCACGTCGTCGTGGGCGATCGCCGCCACGTTGTTCGGATGCGCCGAAACCACAGGTCCACGCGAGCACGATGCGATGATCCGTGCGCTGTACCGTACCGATCGCGACCGCGCTCACGGCGTCGTCGGGTTCGGCAGCGCCGAGCTCGATCGCAACGCGCTCGTCGCCGCGGTGCTCGCCCGCAACCCCGACCTCGAGGCCGCCCGCGAGACGTGGCGCGCGGCCGCCAGCGCCTATCCGATCGCGACCGCGCTCGACGATCCGATGGCGAGCTACGCGATCGCTCCGTTCAGCATCGGCTCGTCGGTCCCGTTCGGTCAGAAGATCGAAGTGAAGCAGCGACTACCGTGGCCGGGGGAGCGCGCGCTCGCGGGCGCGGCGGCGCTCGCCGACGCGGAGGCCGCGCAGGCCGACTTCAAGACGCTCCGGCTCGACCTCGCCGAGGCCACGATCGATGCATTCGACGACGACTACGTCGCCGCGCGCGCGCTCGAGGTCAACCAGCACCATCGCGACTTGCTCGGCCGCATCGAGAACAGCGCGCTCGCTCAATACACCGCCGGTCACGGGTCGCAGCAGGACCCGCTGGAAGCGCGTGCGGAGATCATCACGCTCGAACGCGAACGCCTGATGCTCGAGACCCGGCAGCGCACCGCGGTCGCCAAGCTCAACCGCCTGCTGCGCCGGCGCGCCGACGCGGAACTTCCGCCACCGCCGGCGAAGCTCGAAGTCGCGCCGCCGGTTCCCGCCACGGCCGAGCTGCATCCCGAGCAGCAGGCGGCGACCGCGCGGATCCGCGCTCGCCAGGCCGACATCGAGCACGCCGATCGCTCGTTCTATCCGAACTTCGAGCTCATGGGTTCATACGACTCGATGTGGAATATGTGGCAGCACCGCTGGATGATCGGAGTCGGTATCGAGATCCCGCTCCAGCGCGACAAGCGCCGAGCGGCGGTCGACCGGGCTCGCGCCGAGGAAGCGAAGGCGATCGCCGAGCTGGCCTCGGTGAGCGACATGCTCGACGAGGATCGCGACCGGACGCGGCGCGAGGTCGACGAAGCGACCCAGGCTCTCGAGCTCTACGAACACCAGCTCTTGCCCGTCGCGCGCGCACGCGTCGACGCGGCGCTCGCGGGCTTCACGGCGGGCCGGAATCCGTTCTCGACCACGGTGATGGCCGAACATGCACTACGCGACATCGAGCTCGAGGTGGAGGAGGCCCGCGCCGATCTCGATCGCAAGACCGCCGCGCTCGAACGCGCGGAAGGCCGTCTCCCGGGAGGTGAAAAATGACCGATCCCCAGCTCGAAGGTGGACCTCCGTCCGGTCCGGCGCGCGAAGCGCGGCGCGTACGCATCGCGACGACCGTGGCTGCGGGCGTCCTGATCCTCGCGGCGATCGTGTTCCATCATCGCCTGATCGGCTGGTTCACGGGATCCTCTGGTGGTGGATCGACATCGTCATCGGCGCATGTCGTCGCCGGTGGGCTGTCGATCGACACCGCGGTCCAGCCCGATCCGCCGACTGCGAGCGGTGACCGCGCGCACGTCGCGGTCCACGACGCGAAGGGCACACCGGTCACCGGCGCGAAGGTGCGACTCGAGTTCGAGATGCCGGCGATGGGAGCGATGCATGCGATGCACGGCGGCGCCGACGCGACCGACGACGGCGACGGTCGCTACACGATCCCGTTCGACCTCGGGATGGAGGGCAGCTGGACGATCGCGATCCAGGTCGCGGCGCCCGCCGGTACCGCGACGGCGCGATACACGCTCCGCACCGGAGCGTCGGGGCTCACCGCGCTCGGCGGTCAAGCCGGCGGAGGCCCCGTTGGCTCGGGCTCGGGCTCGGGCTCGGGCTCGGGCAGCGGCGGCGACGTCGCGTACTACACGTGCTCGATGCATCCCGCCGTCCACTCGGACCTGCCGGGGACATGCCCGATCTGCTCGATGAAGCTCACGCCCGTGACGCGCGACGAACAAATCGCCGGCGTGATCGACATCCCCGAGAGTCGCCGCGCGCTGCTCGGGATCCGCACCACGAAGGTGGTGCGGGCGCCGATCGATCTCGAGATCGTGGCGAAGGGTAGGCTCGCCGTCGACGAGACGCGGCTGCACGACGTCACGCTCAAGGTCGGCGGCTACATCACCGACCTCGTGGTCAACGCGACCGGCCAGACGGTCCACCAGGGGGACACGCTGTTCACGCTGTATAGCCCGGAGCTCTACGCCGCCGAGCAGGAGTATCTGATCGCACGGCAGAACGGTGACGTGATGCGTAGCGCGAGCGGGCATGGCGACATCTTGATCCATGCGGCCGAGACCAAGCTCCGGCTGTGGGGCCTTGCCGACGATCAGCTACGCGCGATCGCCGCAAAGCATGAGCCGATCGAGCGCATCCCGTTCAGGTCGCCGGCTTCGGGGGTCGTGCTCGAGAAGGACGTCGTCGACGGCGCCGCCGTGACCGCCGGCCAGCGGCTGTTCCGGATCGCCGACCTCGATCAGATCTGGGTCGAGGCGGACCTGTACGAAGCCGAGTTCTCGCACATCGCGAAGGGCGCCCCGGCGACGATCACGCTCGACTATCTGCCGGGGCGCAGGTTCGACGCCAAGGTCTCGTTCGTCTATCCGTACCTCGATCCCACCACGCGCTCCGGGCGCGTGCGCATCGCGCTACCGAACAAGGGCCTCGAGCTCAAGCCGGACATGTTTGCCACGGTGACCTTCAAGATCCCGCTCGGGCCTCGCCTCGTCGTACCGATCTCGGCGGTCGTCTACACGGGGCCACGGCGGCTGGTGTTCCTCGACCTCGGAGGCGGCGCGCTCCGGCCACAGGAGGTCACGATCGGCGCCAGGAGCGGCGACCGCGTCGAGATCCTGACCGGGGTCAAAGAAGGCGACGTCGTCGTCAGCTCGGGCAACTTCCTGGTCGCCGCCGAGAGCCGCGTGCGCTCGGCAAGCTCGTTCTGGGGGGATCCCGATGGCAAACCCTGACGCGCCTCGCCACACCGGCCTCATCGCCCGGCTGATCGCGGCCAGCGCGCGCAATCCCCTGATCACGATCGTGTTCATCGCCAGCCTCGGCGTGTGGGGTTGGCTGTCGTTACGCAAGGCGCCACTCGACGCGATCCCCGATCTGTCCGACGCGCAGGTGATCATCTTCACCGAGTGGATGGGGCGGAGCCCCGACCTCGTCGAGGACCAGATCACGTATCCGATCTCGTCGGCGCTGGTCGCGGCGCCTGGCGTCAAGTACGTCCGCGGTCAGTCGATGTTCGGGATGTCGTTCGTGTACGTGATCTTCGACGACGGCACCGACATCTACTGGGCGCGCAGCCGCGTGCTCGAGTACCTGAACCAGACGCAGAAGCAGTTGCCTGCGGGCGTGACCCCGACGCTGGGCCCCGACGCCACCGGCGTTGGCTGGGTGTTCGAGTACGCGCTCGTCGATCGGACCGGCAAGCACGACGCCCAGCAGCTGCGATCGATCCAGGACTGGACCCTGCGTTATGCGCTCGAGAGTGTGAAGGGCGTGGCGGAGGTCGCTTCGGTGGGCGGCGCGGTCAAGCAGTATCAGGTCAGCCTCGATCCGCAAAAGCTGCTCGCGCTCAAGATCCCACTCCACGACGTGGTGACGGCGATCCAGCGCTCGAACGCGGACGTCGGCGGCCAGGTCCTCGAGATCGCCGGGCACGAGCACGTGATCCGCGGCCGGGGCTACGTCCACACCACCGAGGATCTCGAGGAAGTCCCGCTCAGGACGACGGCGGCGGGCGTCCCCGTACGCGTCAAGGACATCGGCAACGTGAGCATCGGGCAGGAGATCCGGCGCGGCGTCGCCGAGCTCGACGGTGAAGGCGAGGTCGCGGGCGGGATCGTGATCATGCGCTACGGCCAGAATGCGCTCACCGTGATCGACGCGGTCAAGACACGACTCGCCGAGCTCCAGAAGACATTGCCCGAGGGCGTCGAGATCCAGATCACCTATGACCGCTCCGAGCTGATCAAGGCATCGATCGAGACCCTGCGTGGAACGCTGATCGAAGAGATGGTCGTGGTCGCGATCATCATCTTCCTGTTCCTGCTCCACGTGCGCAGCGCGCTGGTCCCGATCTTGACGCTGCCGCTCGGGGTCTTGCTCGCGTTCATCCCGATGGGGTTCCAGCACCTGACGGCGAACATCATGTCGCTCGGCGGCATCGCCGTCGCGATCGGCGCGATGGTCGATGCGTCGATCATCATCATCGAGAACATCCACAGGAAGCTCGATGCGTGGGAGCGCGGCGACAAGACCACGCCTCGGCTCGAGGCCATCATCACGGCGATGCAGGAGGTTGGACCCTCGATCTTCTTCTCGCTCCTGGTGATCACCGTATCGTTCATCCCGGTGTTCACGCTCGAGGGCACCGAGGGCCGGCTGTTCAAGCCGCTCGCGTTCACCAAGACCTACTCGATGGGGTTCGCGGCGATCCTCGCGGTCACGTTGACCCCAGCGCTCGCCGCGATCTTCATCCGCGGCAAGATCATTCCCGAGGAGCGGCATCCGATCAACCGCCTGCTCGTCCGGGTCTACGCGCCGGTCGTGCGATGGACGCTCCGGTATCGCGCCGCCGTGCTCGCAGGTGCGATCTTGCTCGTCGCGTTCACCATCCCGGTGTGGTTCCGGCTCAGCAGCGAGTTCATGCCGCCGCTCAACGAGGGCGTGATCCTGTACATGCCAACGGCGCCGCCTGGGATGTCGATCGCCGAGGCGTCGCACGTCTTGCAAGCGATCGACAAGGAGCTCAAGGCGTTCCCCGAGGTCGCGTCGGTGTTCGGCAAGAATGGACGCGCCGAGACCCCGACCGATCCGGCGCCGTTCGGCATGGTCGAGACGACCGTCGTGCTCAAGCCGCGCGCTCGATGGCGCGCCGGGATGACCTGGGACCGGCTGATCGCCGAGATGAACGCGAAGCTCTCGTATCCCG
>JBDTEH010000156.1:0-4368 GCA_039922635.1 Kofleriaceae bacterium
CGGCCTCGCGGCCAGCGCGCGTCGATCGCGCCGGGCGCACGGCGCTGAGCCCCTGCATGCGGCCGCCCCGCACGCGGGCGCGACGGCGAACGCGGGCGCGGTGCCGGGCGCCCGTCACGACCGTCGCGCGCTCGCCGCGTCGGCGCGAAGGCCAGCCACCCCGACGGGCTCCGGGGCCTCCCCCCGGGGAACCACTTCAGACATCTGTGCCCGGCGCGTGGCCTCGCGCCGAACACGGGCGCGTCAAGACGAGATCGAAAAGGACCGGAACATGAACGAGATGAACGAGAACGAGATCGAATTCAAGCTTCGCGCATCGCTTCGCACCGCGGATCCGCACACCGCGGCGCGACACCCGGCGGCGCTACACCCGGCGGCGCCATACGCGACGGCGCCATACGCGACGGCGCCACGCGAGATCGGCGGTGACGTCGGCATCCTGTACAAGGAGCTGTCGTACGCGATCACCGGCGCGGCGATCGAGGTCCACAAGCACCTCGGTCCGGGCCAGCTCGAGTCGACGTACGAGCGCGCGCTCGCCAAGGAGCTCGGCTACCGCGGTATCGCGAATCGCTGCCAGGTGCCGATCACCGCCTACTTCAAGGGCGACGCCGTCGGCGAGTTTTGCGCGGACCTGATCGTCGAGGACAAGGTCATCCTCGAGCTCAAGTCGGTCGCGAGGGTGCTGCCGGTCCACCGCTCCCAGTTGCTGTCGTACCTGCGCGCGACCGGGCTCCGACTCGGGCTACTCATGAACTTCCACGAGCCGGTGTTGTTCCGCGCGATCAAGCGCGTGGTCTTGTAGGGCGGCGGATCCTTGCTGCGTGAACCCAACGCGGTCGGTCAGCGCGCACGCGTGTGATCGCGTCACGCGCACCAGGCTCCCGCGTGCCTACGGCAGCACGCGCTTCACGCCCATGTGGAGCACGGGCACGTAAAAATTGATCAGCAGGCCGAGCTGGAGCCCGGTCGCGCGCAGGTACGAGTTCAGCTGCGCGCGATGCACGGCCAGGATCCCTGATACGACCTTGAGCTCGAGGATGATCTTGTCCTCGACGATGAAGTCGGCGAAGAACTCGCCGACCGCCTCACCTCGGTAGGTCGAGGTGATCGCGACTTGCGCGCGATGGCGGATGCCGCAGAACGCGAGCTCCTTGGCGAGCGCGCGCTGATAGGTCGACTCGAGCTGGCCCGGCCCGAGCCAGCGGTGGACCTGGATCGCGGCACCGATCACCGCCTCGGACAGCTCGCCGTACAGCAGGTCGCCGCCGCCGCGTGCGGCTGGGCGCGCTCCGTGCGCGCGGCGGGCTCCATCGAGCGATCCGGTGGGCTGCTCGGCCCGTTCGCCCTGCTCGGCCCGCTCGCCCTGCTCGCCCTGCTCGCCCCGCTCGCCCTGCTCGGCCCGCTCGCCCCGCTCGGTGTGCTCGCCCCGCTCGCCCTGCTCGGCCCGCTCGGTTGGCTCGCCCTGCTCGCCGCGCTCGGTTGGCTCGGACGCCTCCAGCGGGACGCTCGCCAGGGCGTTCCTTTTGAAGTCGTCGCGAAGGTTCGAGTTACGAAGCGACTGGAGCAACCTGGTCTCGATCTCGCTCACGTTCACGTTCATGTTCATGTTCCGGTTCCTTTCCGATCTCGTCTTGACGCGCCCGTGTTCGGAGCAAGGCCGCGCGCCAAGCGCTGGTGTTTGCCGCGGCTCCCGGGGGAGCTCCCGGAGCCCGTCGGGGTGGCTGGCCTTCGCCCGTCCGCGGCGAGGCGCGCGACGGTCGTGACGGGCGCCCAGCAGAGAGCGCGGGGTCGCGCCGTCGTGCGCGTGCGGGCCGGCTGCGTGCCGGGGCTCAGCGCCGTGCGCCCGGCGCGACCGACGCGCGCCCGCCGCGAGGGCAAGGCCAGCCACCTCGACGGGCGGAGCCTGTCATTTCAGCCGGCAGGGGCAGCCCGCGCGGCGAGCCGCCGCCCACCTCTCGACCCAACGCCGATCGGCCACCCGTGCGTTCTGCTCCTCCGGTCTCCGCTCTCGTCCCGCCTCCGTCCCAGGCCCACTTCTCGACCCACGCCGATCGGCCCCCCCGTGCGTTCTGCTCCTCCGGTCTCCGCGCTCGTCCCGCCTCCGTCCCAGGCACCAGGCCGTCACGCACCAGCCGGCGCCGCGAACAACAATCTGCCAACGCTCGGTCCACCCGTGCGTTCTGCTCCTCCGGTCTCCGCTCTCGTCCCGCCTCCGTCCCACGCCAACCCGTGCCTCCGCCGCTCCAGCCACTACGCCGTCGAACTGACCCCGTCGGCGATCGGATACGAATCGTGGAGCGGCCCGAGATCGAGATACCGCTTGCCGTGCTCGTCGAGCTTGAACAGCTCGGCGTAGCGGCGGTCGAACAGGATGTCGTCGACGCTCCACACGTAGCGGGCGTGGACGTTCGTCGCGAGCTGGTCGTCGATGCCGGTGACCGTGACGACGATGTTCGAGAGCTGCTCGCGCAGCCGCTCGGGCGTCACGTTGAACAGCGGGCTCTCGTCATCGATGACGTGGACGACCAGGAACGACAGCGCGAACACCGGCGAGGTCGAGCGCCGGAGCTTGAGGTCGTAGACCCGGCGCATCGACTCGCCGTGCGCGAGCTTCTCGTCGCGGGTGAGGTACGCGTGCACCGTCGCCTCGACGATCGCGGTGGTGCGCTCGTTCGCCATCCGGAACTGGAGCACGCGCTGGCCGTCGTGCTCGCCGATCAACGCGACCTTCGCGAACACCACGCGCGCGGATGGCGTCGAGAACCGGGCGAAGAACATGCCGGTGACGAGCGCGGTCAACAGGATGCTGTAGAACGTCTCGATCGTGACGACCGTGTTCGCGAGCGTGTCCTCGGGCGCGAGGTAGCCATAGCCGATCGTGCCCATCGACTGGATCGAGAACCAGAAGCAGTCCACGAAGCCGGTCGAGTGATCGATCTTGGCGTGGCCCAGATACAGCACGAGCGCGAACACGAGGTTCGAGCCGAGGAACACCGCGGCGAACAACAGGAGCGCGCGCTGCCAGCTCGCGGTGCGCAGCAGGTGATAGGCGTCGTCGGCGAGGGTCGAAGCCCGCGTGTTGCGGCGCTCGATCATCGTGCGGCCGCGCGCATCGAGCAACTGCAGGACCGGCTTGGGCTTGGCCACGGCCGCGTACTATGAGGCCCACGTGGGCGTGATGTCGAGATCGAGGCGAGTCCCGCGGCGGATCACGCCCAGCTTGTAAGCTTTGCCGGCGGGGCGATCACGGAGCGCTCGGTGCAGGACATCGATGTCGGTGATCGCGAGCCCGTCGAGGCTGACGATCAGATCACCGTCGGCGAGGCCGGCACGTGCCGCGGGGCTGCCGCGCTCGACCGACTGGACCTCGACGGCGGAGCCGCCGAGCCCGTGGGCGTACGCGAGCCGGCGATCGAGCGGGCGGCGAGCAGCGCCGATGCCGAACCAGGCGCGGCGGACGCGGCCGTGCGCGAGCAGCTGCGAGAGCACCCACGCCGCGGTCTCGACCGCGATCGCGAAGCCGAGGCCCTGCGAGCGCGCGATGATCGCGGTGTTGACGCCGAGCACGCGGCCACGCGCGTCGAGCAGCGGGCCGCCCGAGTTTCCCGGATTGAGCGGTGCCGTGTGCTGGATGACGCCGTCGATCAGCCGGCCCTGGCGCGACTCCGGCGAGCGTCCGCGCAGCGTGCGGCCGAGCGCCGACACGACGCCGGTCGACACCGTCGACTCGAATCCGAGCGGGTTGCCGATCGCGACGGCGAGCTGGCCGACCTTCGGTGCGAGCGAGCCATCGACCGGCAGGTAGGTCGGCGGCAACAGCGAGGCGTCGACGCGCACGAGCGCGAGGTCGGTCGCCGGATCGTCGCCGACGACCTGGCCGTTGATCGTCTCGCCGGTCGAGGTCCGCACGCGGAGCTCGCCGCCGGACGCGATCACGTGCGAGTTCGTCATCACGTAGCCGTCGGGCGTGACGACAAAGCCGGAGCCGGCCCCACCCTGCCCACGCCGCCCCTTGATCACGAGCGACACGACCGCCGGGCCCGCCTGCTCGACGACGCCGACCACCGCGCGCGAGTACGCATCGAGCAGGGCCTCGTCGGTTGGGGCCGGCTCTGGCGGCGCGATATCGGGGGGGTCGGCCAAGGCCATGCTCACGAACGGCTCCCGATCGTAACGTCAACCGCCTGCGCTTGGCCCGCGCGAACGATCGAAACGTTGACCTTCACGCCCGGCCGAGCCGCGAGCGCCTGGCGCAGCGAATCCGGGCCGGTCACCAGATCGCCGTCGATCGCGGTGATCACGTCACCGACGAACAGGCCGGCCTGCGCGGCGGGGCCGGCATCATCGAGCGAGGCGATCAGCGCA
>JBDTEH010000157.1:0-10962 GCA_039922635.1 Kofleriaceae bacterium
TGATCGGGCTGGACGCGTTCGCGATCCCCACCGCGATGACCGCGATGATGCACGCGATCCGCAACCACGGCCGCCCCGGGTTGGTGGCGTGCGCGGTCAGCGCGGTCGAGACCGCACTGTGGGACCTCAAGGCCAAGCTGCTCGGGATCGCGCTCGCCGATCTGTTCGGCGCGGCGCGCACGAGCGTGCCGGTCTATGCGAGCGGTGGCTTCACGTCGAGCGATCTCGACGCGCTCGGCGCCGAGCTCGCGGACTATCGCGCGCACGGGCATCGTCGCGTCAAGATCAAGGTCGGTCGCGAGCCCGCGCGCGATGCCGATCGGGTCCGCGTCGCGCGGGCGGCGATCGGCGACGCGATCGAGCTGATGGTCGACGCGAACGGCGCGTACACCCGGCCCCAGGCGCTCGAGATGGCGCAGCAGTTCGCGCGTCACGGCGTGTGCTACTTCGAGGAGCCGGTGTCGTCCGACGACCTCGACGGCCTTCGCCAGGTCCGCGACCGCGCGCCGGCCGGCATGGCGATCGCGGCCGGCGAGTACGGCTACGACGGCTGGTACTTCCGCCGCATGCTCGAGGCCGGCGCCGTCGACATCCTGCAAGCCGACTCGACCCGCGCGCTCGGCTTCACCGGGTTCTTGCAGGCCGATGCGATGTGCCGGGCCCGGTCGTTACCGCTGTCGTCACACTGTGCGCCTTCGCTCCACGCGCACGCCGGCGCCGCGGCATCCCAGCTCGTCCACCTCGAATACTTTCGCGACCACTGGCGCATGGAGCAACTGCTGTTCGAGGGCACGCTCCCCGCGATCGATGGCGCGATCTCGTTTGACCGGACCCGGCCCGGCCTCGGCCTCGTGCTCCGGGAGAAAGAGGCCGCTCGCCATGGCTGAGGGGCGACTGCCATGCAGCTGTCGAAGCTGAGAGATCGCTGGCAGACGAGCCTGTGGATCGTCCCCGCGATCGGCGGGTTGCTCGCCCTCGCCGCCGCATACCTGTTCCTCACGATCGATCACCACCTGCCACAGGCCCACGACGCCTGGTACCTGTTCGACGGCGGTCCGGATTCCGCGCAGCACCTGCTGTCGGTGATCACGACCTCGATGCTGACGTTCACGGCGCTGGTGTTCTCGATCACCGTGCTGGTGCTCCAGCTCGCCAGCACGCAGTTCTCGCCGCGCGTGATCAGCACGTTCCTGCACGGGCCGACGACGAGGTGGACGATGGCCGCGTTCGTGGGCACGTTCGTGTACGCGATCGCGGTGCTGTCCCAGGTCCGGCTCGGTCCGCCCGCGTTCGTGCCCGGTCTCGCGACCTGGTTCGGGCTCGTCCTGGTGCTCGTGAGCGTCGGCGTGTTCATCAACTACATCCATCGCATGGCCCACGCCGTGCGCGTGATCAGCCTGATCACGCGGGTCGGCGACGAGGCGCGGAGCGGGATCGATACGGTCTATCCCGACCTATCCGGCGACGACGTGGTCGACGCGCTGTCGACCCCGGCGATCCCCGCGATCCAGCTCGTCTACCTGCGCGGAACCCCGGGCGTGGTCACCTCCATCGCCGTCGATCACCTGATCGCGGTGGCCCGCGGGCGGGGCGCGATCATCGAGACCGTGCCGCGCGTCGGTGACTTCGTCGCGAGTGGCATGGTGCTCGCGCGGGTGTGGATCGCCGAGCTCGACGCCGCCCTGATCGCCCGGGCGTTCACGCTCGAGGAAGAACGCACGCCGGGTGAGGATCCGGGGTGTGGCATCCGCCAGCTCGTCGATATCGCGTTGCGGGCGCTGTCTCCGGGCATCAACGATCCGACGACCGCGGTCCAGGCCATCGATCAACTCCACGATCTGCTCCGCCGGCTCACCCTGCGCACGTTTCCGGCGGCGACCCGGCGTGACGAGGCTGGCCACCCGCGCTTGATCCTCGCGGCCTCGACGTTCGCCGACTTCGTCGCTCTGGCGACCAGCGAGATCAGCTACTACGGCAAGTCGTCGCGCCGGATCCTCGACCGCCTGCGCGCGATGCTCGACGATTGTGCCGAGATCGCGTCCCCCGCTCGGCGCGAGATCCTGACTCGCTATCGCTCGAAGCTCCCCGCGG
The DNA here is from genome assembly GCA_039922635.1 of Kofleriaceae bacterium. Classification (GTDB taxonomy): domain Bacteria; phylum Myxococcota_A; class Polyangia; order Haliangiales; family Haliangiaceae; genus JABFXX01. The sequence goes on from JBDTEH010000157.1 coordinate 2,092, forward strand.
TCGGGACCGAGTCGTCGTCGAGCGAGCCCACAACTTCACACGGCTGATCGGACCGCTACGCACCGGACGCCAGCCACCGCGTCGCGGCCCGGAGCGCGCCGGGCATCGCGATGACGGCCATCGCGAACATCCCGGCGCTGCCGACCAGGCAATAGCCGCACAGCGTGCGTTGGCGCCGCATCGTGTCGAGCGAGCTCAGGGCCCCGACCGCGCCGAGCGCGGTAGCGGCGCCGAGCGCGACGTCGAACAGCGGCGAGCGCCCCGTGCGCGCACTCCCGCGCGCGGTCGCGAGCGCGATGATGCCGCCGAGGCCCGCGAGCGCGAGCGCGCTGTCGGGGATCCCGAAAGGATAGGCAGCCGGCGAGGTCGTGACGGCATTCGAATCGAAGCCGCGCACGGGCAGGTCCGGCAGCCGGCGGATCACGCCAACCTGGTGCATCCCGACGATCGCGAAATCGACCGCGAGCCCGCTCGCGATCGCGGCAACTGCACGCCGCGCCCGTGCCCCGGATCCCATCGAACGCTCGGTCCGAACCGCCTCGGTCTTCATCCGCGTTGGACTTGCGAGCATCGTGCCGGTGGTGCGCTCGCGGCCTACGGCGCGACGATGCGGGCCTCGCCACCTATCGACTGGATCAACCCCGCACCGACGACCCCGTACGCCATGCCGCGCCCGGTCTCGGCGAAGGCCGCAGCCAACCGTCCGAGCTGACGCCGCGCACAGGCTGCCCACCAGCCAGCGCGGCAAGGCCGGCGGTGTCAGGCTTCGCATCCCCCGCGCGGGATCGCGCCGGTGCGTCGTGGCTGCTCGGTGCGGTGGATGCCCATGGCGCGACCTCTCGAACACTCTGACACCTGGAGGTCAGGACGCTATCGATGCGGGTCCGGTTTCGGCGGCGCCCCCGGCGCGGTCGCCAGCGGCAACGAGATCGCGAACGTCGAACCTTCGCCGGGAGCGCTGCTGGCCTCGACGTGACCGCCGTGGGCATCGACGATCGCCTTGACCAGGCTGAGCCCGAGCCCGAGGCCGGGCCGACTGCGACTCGGCTCGGCGCGATACAAACGATCCCAGATCCGGGGGAGGGCCTCGGCCGAGATGCCCTCGCCGCGATCGCGCACGCGCACGATGCCGGCCTCGGCGGTGCGCTCGGTTTCGATCGTGACGCTGCCACCACGCGGCGTGTACTTGATCGCGTTATCGACGAGGTTCGCGACCGCCTGGCGCAGCCGGGTGGCGTCGGCGCGCACGGTGACGCCGGACGACACGAGCTCGAGCTGGATCCCGGAGTCGTCGGCGACGTGCCCGTAGAGCTCGACGACATCCTGCGCGATCCGATCGAGCGCGACCGGCTGGAGGTCGAGCTTCATGATGCCGGACTCCGCCTCGGCGATATCGAGCAGCGTGCGGAGCATCGCGAGCAGCTGATCCGATTGCTCGATGCACAGCCCGAGTGCCTCGCGCGCGGCGACCGGGTCGTTCCCACGCAACGCGACCTCGGCCGTGCCGCGCAGCCGGGTCAGCGGCGTGCGCAGGTCGTGGGCCGCGTTATCGAGCGACGCCCGCATGCCGCCGACCAGCGCTTCGTTGTGGGCGAGCACGCGGTTGAACAGCGTCGAGACCTCGCCGAGCTCGTCGGTCGAACGATGCTCGGGGACGCGGCGCGACAGGTCGCCCGAACGGATCACCGCGCGCGCGGTCGCCGCGAGCTCGCGCACCGGGCGGAGGCCGCGCCGGGTCAGCACGTAGCCGCCGCCGACCGCGAGCAGCAGCGCACCGAGCGCGAGCAACAGGGCGCCGGTACGGAGCTGCGCGAACACCGCGGCCCACGGCGCGGCCGGCGCGCCGACCTCGAGGTGCAGGTCGCCGGCCGAGCGCATCGCCGTCACATGGGCGGCCGCCACGTCGCCGTGCTCGTAGAGCGTGGCGCCGCGCGCATCCTGGACCCGGACCGGGACCTCGGGATCGCCGAGCGCGTCGGCGTGCGCGACCGCCGCGCGATACTCCGGCAGGCCGGTCGACAGCACGGCGACGTGGCGTTCGACCCGATCCTCGACGACGACGGTGTCGGCGCGATCGAGCGCGCGCCGCACGGTCGGCACCGCGGTCGCGACGAGCGCGGCGATGCTCGCGACGAACACCACGACGTACCAGGCGTTGACGCGAAACGCGAGCGAGCGCCACGGCCGGCGGCGCTCAGCCGTCGGCGCGGAGGACATAGCCTGCCCCTCGCAGCGTGTGGATCAGCTTGGTGCCGAACTCGCGGTCGACCTTCGCGCGCAACCGGCTGACGAGCACGTCGACGACGTTGGTCTGCGGGTCGAACCCGTACTCCCACACGTGCTCGAGGATCATCGTCTTGCTGAGCACGCGCTCGGGGTTGCGCAGCAGGTACTCGAGCAGCGCGAACTCCTTGGCCTGGAGCTGGATCGGCGTCCCGGCGCGCTCGACCCGGCGGGTGCGGATATCGAGCGAGAGATCGGCGTACGCGAGCCGGTACGACGCCGGTGCGGTGGTCGCGCGCCGGACCAGCGCGTGGAGCCGCGCGATCAGCTCGGCGAACGAGAACGGCTTGGTCAGGTAGTCGTCGGCGCCGGCGTCGAGCCCGGTGATCCGATCGTCGACCGAGTCGCGCGCCGACAGCACGATGATCGGCGTGGTGACGTGGCGCGTGCGCGCCGCACGGATCACGTCGAACCCGCTCTTGCCGGGCAGCATGACATCGACGATCGCGGCGTCGTAGGTCCGCGCGGTCAGATCGGCCAGGCCGTCGGGGCCGGTGCGCGACCAGTCGACCACGTGGCCGTCTTGCGCGAGGCCCTTCTCGACGAACTCGCCGATCCGTTCGTCGTCTTCGATCAGGGCGAGTCGCATCGAGTCGATCACACCGCGACCTCCCCGCGCATTCAAGTGTGCGCTGGCGCGCGTTCGGGGAGTACGCGCTCGAGGGCGCTCTGGGGCAGCCAACCAAACCGGTCGCCATCGCGGACATAGACGAAGCCCGGCCGGCGTTGCTCGATCTGGACGGTCTCGCCCTCGGTGGCGGCGAACGCCTCCTCCGCGCCGGCCACCGGGGCGATCCGGGCGCTATCCGCGCGGACCACGACGGCGGTGCCGCGCGACGGGGCGACCATGATCGCGGCGGCGAAGCCAAAAATCGCGCCGGCCGTGCCGAGCGCGGCGAGGCTCCCCGTGCGACCGCGCTGGCGCGGCCACCACGCCCACGCGCTCGCGGCGGCGGCCGCGAACAGGGCCGCCGCGAGCGCGAGCCACGTCCACTCGTCGCTCGAGACGCGCGCGAGCTCGGCGTGGATCCGCGAGGTCGTGGGAGCGGCGAGCCCCGCGGCCTCCCGGGTCCGCGCGAGGTTGGTCGCGACCGCCGCATCGCGCGGCGACATCACGAGCGCGCGTTCGTAGGCGAGGATCGCGCGGCCGCGTTCGCCGTTGCTCGCGTACGCGTTGCCGAGATCGAACAGGGCGTTCGCCGACCAGCCGCGAGTGGCGAGGGTCTGGGTGAAGGCCGTCGCAGCGGAGGCGTGAGCCCCGGTCGCGGCCGCCGCATTTCCTGCGACGAACGAGTCCCCCGGGGTCGCCGCGGTGGCGGTCGTGGCGAAGGCGAACAGCGAGAGCATGGCGATGCGGCGGATCATGGTGAGACCTCCAGGTGGGCGAGCTCGGCGCGGACGACATCATTCCAGTGGTCGAGCGGCTCGGCGGCGACGGCGCCGTACGCCATGCCATCCGCGTATTCGAACACCTCGCGGATCGCATCGCCGCGTGGCCCGAGGCGCGCGGCGACGTCGTGCGCCGTGATCGCATCCGCGCGGGTGTGCCAGGTCGCGGCGAGCCGGGTCTGAAGCGCGTGGCGCGCAGCGTCGAAGAACGCGTCCGGATCGTTGACGCCAGACGCGCGGGTCATCGCCTCGGTGGCGCGCGCGACCTCGCGGTCGACGCGACGCGAGGCCAGCACCTCCGCGATCCGGCGGCTACGCCGGCTCCACGCGAGCAACGTCGCGAGCACGGTCGCGAGTACGAGCCCCGCGAGCCCGAACCAGGTCGAGGCCCGATAGACCCGCGGCGTCAGGCTCGCCTGGGCGTCGCCCGGATCGACGCGGTTCGGCAGCATGCCGGGCTCGCGCACCGAGGCCGCGAGCCCCGGATCGGCCGCGCCACCTCCAGGCGCCGCAGCGACCGCGAGCGAGATCGGCGCGGTGTGCGCCGTCACGTACGCGTGCTTGGCCGGATCGAAGTAGCTGAACGCGGCGCTCGGGATCTCGACGGTGCCGGCGTGGGTCGGCACGACCGTCTGCGTGAACGTCTGGGTGCCGGTCACCGGGGTCTTGCCGGCGACGAAGTCACGCTTCACGGGATAGGTCTTGAGCCCCGGGGCATCGGCGAGGCCGACCCCGTTCACCCGATCGAAGTTGCCGGTGCCGGTGACGTGAAACGCCAGCGTCAGCGGTTCGCCGACCCGCGGTGTCCCGATGGGCGGGTCGACCGCGAGCGCGAACGCTCCGACCGCGCCGGTGTAATCGGCCGGCCGTCCCGCGGCCGGTGGTTCGACGACGGTGACCGTCGAGGTCGGCCCGCGCAGCGTGACCTGCTCCTGCTGCATCGGCCCGATGTCGAACATCGAGTCGAGATCCATGTCCATGTCGCCGAACGGATCGGCATCGCCGAACGGCGAGTCACTGCCGAACGCGTCGCCGAACGGATCGGCGCCGAACACGTCGCGCAGCGTGCGGTGGGGTGCGCGGCGCGGCGCGGCGCGGTAGGCGAGCTCGACCGGCAACTCGACCGCGAGCTTGCCGGTGCTCGGCTTCGCAGGCGACAGCAGCGCCGTCCAGGTCGCCATCAGGTAGGGCTCACCGCGGAGCTGGACCTGGGCCTGCGCCGGCTTGTCGGACAGGTTCGACAGCGTGAACGCATCGGTCGTCAGTTGTGGCGCGCCGTCGAGTGTCGCCGACGTGCCGGCGCGGAAGTACGCGCGGATCGTGACCGGCACGGCCTGGCCGACCACGAGCGAGTGCACCGGAACGTCGAGCGTGAGGAACGCATGCGCCGAGCTCTGGACGATCCGCGAGCCGGACGGCGCGGTCGCCGCGGTCGCCGAGCTCGGCGCGGAGGGTGCGGCGCCGGCTGCGGCCGCGACTCCGGGCGGCGGACCGGCGCTCACGGTGACGTGGACCGCGGCGGTGGTCTGGGTGCCACTGGCCGTGGCGACCGCGATCGGCGGGATGTCGAGCGCACCGGCGCCGGCGGGTGTCACCGCATAAACGAACTTGGTCTGGTGCGACGCCGCGCCGTTGATGATCGAGGTCTGGGACATCTGGGCGGAGAGCTGGACGGCCGCGCCGGGGATCTGCACGTCAGGCGGCTGGGTCGCGTCGCCGTCGACGGTGACGTCGAGCTGCGTGGTGCGGCCGGCGGCGAGCGAGCCCGAGAGCTCGGCGCGCGCGCCGGCGAAGGCGAATGCGGGTACCGCGAGCGCGGTGACCGTGAGGGTGGCTACGAGAGAACGCTTCATGGGATCACCAGTCCTTCGTCGGGGTCGGTCGCGGACGAGCATCCGAGCGGCCGTGGATCGGCATCGGATGGAGCTCGTCCTCGACGGAGTTCAAGAGCTGCACGGCCTCGCCGCGGGTGAGCTCCCCGGCCTCGCGGCGCCTGGCATCGGCCGCGGCCTCGGCGGCGCGCGCGGCGGCGGCCTGCGGGGATTCGGTCGAGCCGACCGCACCACCGGCGTGCGCGGTCTGATCGGCGTGATCGGCGGCATCCGGCGTCGCGGCAGAGCCCTCGCCGGGTTTGGGTTGCGTGCCCTCGCCGGGTTTAGGTTGCGTGCCCTCACCGGGCTTGGGTTGCGCGCCCTCACCGGGCTTGGGTTGCGCGCCCGGCTGGTCGTTCGCGGCCTGCTTGTCGGGCTGGTCGCCGGAGCCTTGCTTCTGGTCCTGCGGGTTCGGCTTGCCGGCGCCCTGCTGGTTTTGCTTCTGGTTCTGGTTACCGGCCTGCTGGTTCTGGTTCTGTTTGCCGGCGCCCTGCTGGTTTTGCTGCTGGTTCTGCTTGCCGGCGCCCTGCTGGTTTTGCTTCTGGTTCTGGTTGCTGGCCTGCTGGTTCTGCTTCTGCTGGTTCTGCTTCTGCTGGTCCTGCTTCTGCTGCTGCTCGAGCTGGGCGACCTTGATCGCGACGAAGTTGCGGTTGAAGCGCGCGTGACCGTCGAGCGGCGCGAGCGCGACCGCGGCGTCGTACGCGGCGATCGCCTGCTTCCACGTCGCGATCGTCGCGGCGCGATCCTTGGCGGCGGTCGCCTCGCCGGCGCGGTAGCGCGCATCGCCGAGGTCGTAGTACGCGTCGTGCTGGCGCGCCACGTCCGGGGTGTGGAGCGCGGCCTCGAACTGCTTCTGGGCGGCGGTGAAGTCGCGCTTGCCGTACGCCGTGGCGCCCTGGACGAGTGGAGTCGGCGCACCGGCACCGGCCACCGCCGGCACGGCGAGCACGACGAGCATGACCCCCAGCGTGCCGACGCGGCGGGCGCCGCGGCCGCGGCGATCACCGATCGCGAACCCGGCGAGCAGGCACGCGATCGCGATCGCCAGCGGGATCTGGAAGCGCTCCGCGTAGACCTTGCGCTGGGTCCCAGCCGTGGTCTGCTGGGGCAGCCGCGCCCGCGCGAGGGCGTACAGCTGATCGAGGCCGCGGCCGTCCGCACCGAGCGGCTCGTAGGCGCCCCCGGTGGCGCGCGCGATGCTCGCGAGCATGGTCTCGTCGAGGTGCGAGCGCACCGGTTGACCCGCGTCGTCGCGGACGAGCTCCTTGCCGCCGTGCCCGTCGGGCACCTCGATCAACGCGCCCGCCCGGCTGCCGACGCCGACGGTGTAGATCACGAGCCCGTGCTTGCCGGCCGCGCGCGCGGCGTCGAGCGCGTCACCCGCGAGATCCTCGCCATCGGACAGCAGCACGAGCACCTTCGCGTGATCGGGCTCGCTCTTCATCGCCTGGTCGGCCGCGCGGATCGCCGACGCGAGGTCGGTGCCCGGCGTCGGGATCGTATCGACATCGAGCGCGTCGAGCGCCTCGAGGAACACCGTGCGATCGGCGGTCATCGGCGCTTGCACGAACGCATCGCCCGCGAACGCGACGAGGCCGACGCGATCGTTGTCGAACGTGCGCACGAGATCCGCGACCGCGAGCTTCGCGCGGGTCAGCCGATCGGGCGCGAGATCGGCCGCGCGCATGCTCTTCGAGGTATCGACCGCGAACATCAGGTCGATACCTTTGCGGGGCGACGACTCCCAGTGATAGCCGGCCTGCGGGCGCGCGAGCGCGAGACAGGCGAGCGCGGCACCTGCGAGCGCGAGGCCATCGCGCAACCAGCGCCGAGCACCGGCGACCGAGGTCTCCGGGCCCGCGGCGGCGAGGCGGCGGATCGCACGGCGGCGTGCGCGCGCGGCGCGCACCATCAACAGCGCGAGCACGCTACACGCCGCCGCGCCGATCCAGAGCCACATGGGTTGAGCAAAGGTCATGGTGAGGTCCTCACGGCACGCGGCGTAGCCAGGTTGCGGCGAGCGCCAGCTCGAGGACGAGCAGCGCCGCGCCGGGGACGAGCAGCCACGCGAGCTCCTCCTCGTGGTGTTCGGTATGACTGACCTCTCGCGTCGTCTTCTCGAGCGAGTCGATCCGCGCGTAGATCGCCTTTAACGAGGCGGTGTCGGTCGCGCGGAAGAACTCGCCACCGGTGGCGTGCGCGATCCGCGTCAGGGTCTTCTCGTCGACATCGGTCTGCGCCATCACGATGCGGCGGCGGCCGTGCTCGTCGGTGATGGGCATCGGCGCGGTGCCCTCGGTGCCCACGCCGATCGTGTAGACCCGGATCCCGAGCGCGGCGGCGGCCTCCGCGGCGAGCTCCGGTGACACCTTGCCGGCGTTGTTCACGCCATCGGTGAGCAGCACGACGATCTTGCTGTGCGCGTCACTCGCCCGCAGCCGGTTGACCGCCGAGGTCAGCGCCGAGCCGATCGCGGTGCCGTCCTGGATCGTGCCGAGCTGGACCCGCTCGAGGTTGCGCAGCACCCAATCGTGGTCGAGCGTCAGCGGCGAGACCAGGTACGGCACGCCGGCGAACGCGATCATGCCGATCCGATCGTTGGGCCGGCGGTCGATGAACTTCGCGACGACCGACTTCACGACCGAGAGCCGATCGGCCGGCTTGCCATCGAGCGTGAGATCGAGCGACGCCATCGATCCCGAGGTATCGAGCGCGAGCACCACGTCGACCCCGCTCGCCTTGACGCTCGTGGTCTTGCTGCCGAGCTGCGGCCGCGCGAGCGCGACGATCATCAACGCGAGCGCCGGGATCCGCGCGAACGGCAGCAGCCGGCCGAACCGGCTGCGCGTCGTGCGGCCGACCTCGCGAACGAGATCGGTGCTGGCGTAGCGCACCGCCGCGCGCGGTCCGCGCCGCGAGCGCAGCAACGCGACCAGCGGGATCGCGAGCAACAGCCACAGCAACTGGGGATTCGCGAACGCGATCATGCGGCACCTCCGGCGGTCGCCTTGACGAACAGCTCCGCGCTGTCGAGCATCTCGGTCATCTGCGCGCGCGACAGCGCGAACCGCGCGTACTTCGCGAGATCGCAGTGTTCGAGGAACAACCCGAGCTCGGCGCGGTGAGCCGAGACCGGGCTCGCGTCGTGCATCAGCTCGGCGAGCAGCTCCTCGGTCGTGCGGCGTGGGGCCCGCACGCCGAACGCGGTCTCGACGTAGTCGCGCACGGTCTGCGACACCTCCGAGGAGAACGACTGGACATCGTCCCCCGCGATCAGGCTGCGCGTCGCCTCGAGCGCACGCAGCGCCGCGACATCGGCGGGTACCGT
>JBDTEH010000158.1:0-11724 GCA_039922635.1 Kofleriaceae bacterium
GATCGCGCGCGTCTGGTGATCGCGAGGCCGAGATGCTACTCAAGGTAGCGATGCCCGCGGCGTGCCTGCCTGCGAACGAACGTGAGCGGTTAGCCGCGCTGGCGAGCTATCAGATCCTCGATACGCCCGCCGAGCCCGCGTTCGACGACATCACCCGGCTGGTCGCTCACATCTGCGAGGCTCCGTTCGCGGTCGTCAACCTGGTCGGCGAGGGCCGGCAATTCTTCAAGAGCGAGGTCGGACTCGGCATGCGAGGAACGCCGATCGCCACCTCGATCTGCGCGCACGCGCTGCTCCAGCGCGACCTGTTCGTCGTCCCCGATCTCGCGGCAGATCCGCGGTTCGCCGATAACCCGCTGGTGATCGCTCACCCGGGCCTGCGGTTCTACGCCGGCCAGCTCCTCACGACGGACGATGGTTACGATCTCGGGACCCTGTGCGTGCTCGATACCCGACCGCGCGAGCTCACCGCGATCCAGCGCGACGCGCTCAAGATCCTCGCGCGCCACGTGATGAGCTTGCTCGAGCTGCGGCGCATCACCGAACGCGATCGACGCCTGTTGGCGGAGCAGGCGGAGCTCAACTCTCGCCTCGATGCGGCGCTGTCCGGACAGCATCGGATCTCGGCGATGGTGGCCCATGATCTGCGCTCCCCGCTCAGCGTGGTCTCGCTCGGCGTCGAGATGATCAAGTCGTCCGCCACCGATCCGACGTTGATCGCCGTGACCGAGCGCATGGATCGCGCGGTCAGCTCGATGCAAGCCCTGATCGATGACTTGCTGGATCTCGAACAATCGAACGCCGACACGCTCCGCATCGAGCCGACGCACATGTCGAGCGGCGAGCTGGTGCGCGGCGCTCTCGACACGCTCGCCCCCTTGGCCGACGCGGCCGGCGTGGAGCTGATCAGCATCATGGATCGCGAGGTCGACCTGCGCGTCGACCCGCGGCGGATCCAGCAGGTCCTCGGCAACCTGATCGGCAATGCGCTGAAGGTGAGTAGCCGCGGTAGCGAGATCACCGTGGGCGTCACCGACGAGGCCTCGCACGTCCGGATCTGGGTCCGCGACCGCGGTCCCGGGCTGGCTCCAGAGGATCAGCTCCGCGTGTTCGAGCCGTTCTTCACGAAGCGCACGACCGCGAAGAGCGCCGGGCTCGGCCTGACCATCTCGAAGCGCATCATCGACGCCTCGGGAGGCACCATGGGCGTCGATACCCCTCCCCAGGGCGGGGCGCGGTTCTGGTTCACGTTGCCCGTGGCGCACGGTCCAGCCGCCCGAGTGTGAGGCAAGCCACGGTCGGCCCGGGCCTCGAACGTCGAACCGGCTCCCGCGATGATACGCTGAGCGATCATGTCCTGGAGCTCGGTCCTTGCCGTCGTCGTTCTCGCCATGGGCCTCGCCGTGGGCTGTGGTGGCAACGACGCCAACCACGATCATGTCAACCCCGGCGATGGCGGCAACGACGGAGCGGTCGACGCGGACCCGGCGTGCTTGACGCCGGGCGTGCTACCCGCGATGAAGGCGCAGCTGATCGTGGCGAGCGGGCTGAGCCTGCCGGTGTTCGTCGCCCAACCGCCCGGGTCGAGCGATCTCTACATCGTCGAGCGAGCCGGCGCGATCAAGATCCTGCGCGGCGGGAGCCTGCTCCCCACGCCGTTCCTCACGGTCTCCGACGTGCTGTTCATGCAGGCCGGCGAGGGTGGGCTGCTCTCGATCGCGTTTCATCCGGACTACGCCACCAACGGCCGGTTCTTCGTCTATGTCACGGTCGCGAGCGGCGACACCGTGGTCCGCGAGTACCAGCGCTCGGCGAACGCCGATGTCGCGACCGCGACGCCGGTAGCCACGCTGGTGACCCAACCCAACGATGGGGGTGGCAACGTCGGCGGCACCGTGCTGTGGGGGCCCGACGGCATGCTGTGGGTCGGCACCGGCGATGGAGGCAACCCACCGGACGCGGCCGATCTGACCTCGCGGCGCGGCAAGATCCTCCGGATCGATCCGGATCATCCGGGCACCGCGCCCGCCGACAACCTCGGCGGCGCCGCGGACCCGTTCGTGTGGGACTACGGCTTGCGCAACCCGTTCCGCATCAGCTTCGATCGCAAGACCCACGAGCTCTATATCGCCGACGCCGGCAACGACAAGCTCGAGGAGGTCAACATCGAGCCGATGGGCACTGGCCACCGCAACTACGGCTGGCCGGTCGTCGAAGGTACCGTGTGCGCCGACGGCACCACGACCTGCAACATGGCGGGGATCACGCTGCCGCAATATACGCGGCCGCACCAGATCGACTACAGCGTGTTGATCGGCGGCGTCGTCTACCGCGGTGACGCGCTGCCGTGCCTGCGCGGCCACTACCTGTTCCTGATCTTCGGCAGCGAGGGCCACATCCTGACCTGGGACTGGAACGGCACGGCCGTGAGCCCGGAGCAGGAGCTGACCGATACGTTCAACATCGATCTCGACGTCGTCGGCATCAACGAGGATCAAGCGGGCGAGCTCTACTTCACGACGCTCGGCGGGAAGCTCTACAAGATCATCCCGATGTGACCGGCTCGATCTCGATCGCCACCGGCTCGATCGCCACCGGCTCGATCGCCCCCGGCTCGATCGCCCCCGGCTCGATCGCCACCGGCTCTAGCGCCACCACTCGCCGGACAGGAAGTCGACGATCCGCTTGATCGGATCTTGCGCGGGCGGATGCGCAGGGAGGGGCTCGTGCTCGAGGAAGTCGAGGAAGCGTTCGACCGCGACCGTGAGCCGCTCGCACTGGTCGCGGTAGCTCGACCGCGACAGCCAGCTGCCGCCCACGCCAGCGAGGCCGCCACCGCCGATCGCGAGCAACTCGGTCGGCATCGGTAGCATCAGCGCGCCGCCGCCGATCACGAGCCCCGCGGCGATCAGCGACGCGGTCGCCGCGCCGACCCGCGAGCTGCGCGCGCGGGTCGCATCGACGCGGAGGGCGACGAGCACCGGATGCGGTCCGCCCGGCACCTCCGCGACGCGCACCTCGATCTCGACCTCGCGTGGCAAGCGGTAGGCACCGGCGCGAAGCGCGCGCCGCATCCGCGTTCGCCAGTCGCGGCCGGACTCCCAGACCTGGGCCTGGCCGAGGTTACGTTTGAGCACGAAGCCCTGCTCTTGCAGGAACTGGTCGACCGCGAGCCTCAGGCTCGTGACCTCGCCCGGGACGAAGCGACGCGCCTCGATGATCCGGCGCCCGAACAAGCGGTCGAGGAGCGTGCGCTCCTCGTCGGCGACCAGCGCGCCGGCGCGCGACTCGGCGAGCGCCTGGTGCAGCGCATCTTGCGACATGCCGAGCTCGTCGGCCACGCGCTCGAGGTCTTGCGGGGTCAACGTATCGAGCGCGGTCTCGTCACGCTGCTCGAGCTCCGCAGCGCGGCGCAAGACCAGCTCGACTTGTTTGCGCGTGAGCTGTTCGGGCATCGCGCGGCAAGTCTACCCCGCAAGTCCGATCCGGCACGACACCACGACGAGCGTCGCGGGTGAGCCGGCGGCGCGGAGCTTCCTCGTCGGGCCGGTCTACGTTCGCGCGGTCCGAAGTAGCGGTCCGTCAGAAGCTCTCGAGCGCGGCGCGATCGAGCTTGGTCGGATCACCGATCACGACGGTCTGGAACCGGGTCAGGTGGGTCTTGGCCCACGCCTGGATCTGCGCGGGGGTGATCGCCTCGATCTTCGCGGGCAGGTCCTGGAGCAGGTGCCAGTCCCCACCGCGGAGCTGCGCCGACGCGAGCTGGTTGGCCTGGCCGGCGGCGTCCTCGGCGCGCATCAACGTGCGGGTGAGGAAGCTCGCCTGGTGACCGGCGAGCTCGTCGGCGGGGATCGGCTCGTCGCGCAGGCGGCGAGCCTCGTCGAACATGACCTTCATCGTCGTCACGGGATCGACGGCGGTGACGTAGAGGTCGGCGCGAGGCAGCGCGCTGGCGGTGGTCAGCCACGCCGACGGCGCGTACGACAAGTTGCGCTTCGTGCGGACCTCCATGAACACGCGCTGCTGCAGCACCGACATGCCGAGCCACGCGACGAAGAAGTCTGGCGAGCCCCAGCTCGGCCCGGTGGTCGAGGCCTCGATGTAGTTCGTCGGCAGCTTCTTCTCGAACACGGTCAGCGCGCCCTTGGCGGACGTCACCGGGGCGAGCGCGGCCTCGTGATAGTCGCCGCGTGGCACGCCGCCGAACGCCGCGCTCGCGGTGTCGAGGACGTGCTGCGGATCGACGTCACCGACCACGACCAGCAACAGCCGCGAGGTCTCGCGCAGCCCGTCGAGGTGCGCGCGGAGCTGCGCGGAGGTGAGCGCCGCGACCGCGGCCTTGGTGCCGATCGCGCGGTTCGCGTACGGGTGCCCCTTGTAGATGGTCTCGGCGAGCCGGCGGGTCAGCAGGCTGTCCGGATTGTCCTCCTCGCCGGTGATCGCCGCGAGCTGGCGCTGGCGATCGATCTCGATCTGCGCGGCAGGCAGCGCGGGGTGCAGGAACGCATCCGCGAGCAGCGCGAACGTGGCGTCCCACGCGGGCGTCAGCGACCACGACATGATCCCGGCATAGTCGTCGTTGCTGTCGAAGCCGATCGAGCTGCCGAGCTCGGACAGCTTGGTCGTGAACGCGTCCTTCGCGAGCGAGGTCGTGCCGCCGTGGACCGCGGTCGCGAGCGCGAGTCGCTCGATCCCGGCATCGGCCGCCGTCCAGTTGCGCACGCCGCCCCGGATGTAGAGGTTCGTGACCGTGGTCTCGGAGCCCGGGTTGCGCTTGATCAAGATGTGGAGGCCGTGGACCCACGCGTCGGTGATCGTGCCTTCGGTCTTCGGCGCCGGATCGGCGGGCGCGGCCGCGACCGGCGGAACCGGCGGCGTGGCCGGCGCGCTCGCGAGATCGGTGGGCAGCGTCGGGGGTGGAGTCGGCTTGCCGCCGCACGCGGCGAGCGCGGCGCAGCTAGCGAGCACGAGAGAGGTCACGAGTGCGCGCATCACTTGGCCGCCTTTCCGCCGATGCCGATCAGCTTCTCGAAGTGGGCCTGGTCGAGCCCGGCCCGCTTCATCTCCGGCGACACCATCACGCCGAGCACGTACGGTTTACCGGTCAGCCAGGTGGTCACGAACCGCGTCGTGTCCGCGACCGTGACCTTGTAGAGGTGGTCGACGTAGCCGAGGTAGTACGGGAGCCCGGCCGAGGTCCACCAGAACGTGAGCGTGTGCGCGAGCTCGCTCGCCTTCTCGCGCTCGCGGACCTGGTCGACCTCGAGCGTGTGCGCGGCGCGCGCGAGCTCGGGCTCGGTGACATACGCGGTGCTCAGCTTCGCGAGCTCGCCGAGGATCGCGGTGATGCAGGCATCGACCTTCGCCGGCGTCGCGTTGAACGAGATCGAGATCGGCCCCGTGTTCATCTGCGTGTACCAGCTCAGCCCGGCGCTCACGCAGTCGCCCGAGTCGACCAGCGCCTTCTGGAACCGCGACGACGGCTCGGCGAGCGCGGTGCCGAGCGCATCGGCCGCGTAGGTGTCCGCGACGTGCGCGCCGACCGTCGAGGGCCCGTGCCACTCGAACGTCCCGGTCACGACCTGCACCGGCTGCTCGACGAACGCGACCTCGGTGCGCTTGATCGGCGGGTGCTTGACGAGCGGGAGCTTCTTGAACGGATCCTCCGCCCGCTTCCAGCCGGCGTAGAGCGCGTCGGCCTGCGCGAAGATCTCGTCCGCGTGGACATCGCCGGTGACGACCAAGGCCGAGTTGTTCGGCACGTAGTAGCGGTGCTGGATCGTGCGCATCTGCGCGACGGTCGCGCCGAGCACGGTCGCGCGGCGTCCGAGCGGATCCTTGCGCGAGGGGTACTTCCACCACACCCGCTGCGAGATCGCGTGGAACAAGTGGTAGTAGGGCGAGGCCTCGTTGCGATCGATCTCGCCGGTCACCACGACGCGTTCGCGCTCGAGCTCCTTGGCGTCGAACGCGGGCGACACCACGGCGTCGCGCAGGAACACCATCGAGTCCTTGAGGTGGTCGGTCGTCGTGGTGAAGAAGTAGTTGACGCGCTCGGTGTTCGTCGTGCCGTTCCACGACATGCCGAGCTCGGTGGCGCGCTTCATGTACGCCTCCTGGCTGGTCAGCACGGCGTTGGCCTTGAAGAACATGTGCTCGTAGAGATGCGACAGGCCGTTGTACTCGGGTGCCTCGGTCATCGACCCGTTCTTCGCGGTGATCTCGACGGTGATCAGCGGAACGGCGTGGTTCTCGACGACCAGCACCGTCAGGCCGTTCGGGCACGTGTGGGTCTGGATCTTCGGTGGCTCGGTCGACCGGGACCCCGCCGCCAGGAACACCATGGGCAGAAGCGCGTACATGGCCGGAACGTACTATGGGGCCGGCCGGCGTGCGCGGATCCGCGCGTCGGCGTGCATTTCCCGCGCGCTCCCGCGCAACGATCCGGAGCTTCGCGCTCAGTGCTTCCCGAGCAGGTCCCGCTTCAATGCGCTGCTCGGCGGCTTCGGGCCGAGCCAGATCGCGAACATGGCCTGCGCGAACTCCGTGCCTTTGAGCACGCCCTTGCGCGTGGCATCGACATCGACCTGCACGCCCTCGCCGGGGACGTAGGTGAACGTCAGCGTCTGGCCCTTGCGGAAGTCCTGCATCCACGCGTCGAGCCGATCGATCAGGGGCTGGATCTTGGGGAGCGTCGCGGCCGCCGAGTTGCCCTCGAAGCCCTCGCGCCAGGCCTTCACGATGTCGTCGCGACCGACGTCGCGGACGAAGTGCAGCACGATGCGCTTGGTCTGGTCCGACGCGATGATCTTCGCCGGATCCGACGACACGTGCTCGAGATAGAGGCCCGCGACGTAGACGTCGATCTTGAGGAACGTCGCCTCGCGTAGCCCGAGGCCGTTGAGCACGAGCTGCTTGTCGCCGACCTGGAGGCTGTTGGGCATCGTGACGCCGGCGCGATTCGCGGCGGTGGCAACGCCGCAGAGCGCCGTCGCGAGGAGGATGAAGATCGTCGAGAATCGCATGGGGCACCTCTGACGAGGAGCCGAGCAAGATCCGCGCCGCGGCGGTCGGGAGAACACCGAGGCCGCTCGACCGGGCAGCGATACGGGTCACGAGCGCGTCTTGCGCGCGGCCTTGAGCAGGGCGTGGATCTCGTCGAGCTCGCCGACCGAGCCCAGCATGACTCCGGAGATCGCGAGCTCACCGCCGGCATGGCGGATCCGCAACACCCGGCGGAACCCGGGACCACCCGTCATCTCCAGCGCACGGAGATCGCGAAAAGGAATCGCGAGGTCGCGCTGTTTGCGGCCTTCTGCAGGAACCACGAGCTCTCGGTGGGTCACCGAGATCCGCCTCCGGCCGCGGATCCGGACCACGGTCTCGCGGATCATGCTGATCGCGAGCAGCGTCGCGAGCGCGGACACGGTGACGCATACCATCTGCCAGTAACGGCTCGTCGCGGTCGCGATCCACACCATCTCACCGGCGACGACAAGCAGGACGATCGCGAGCGGT
The DNA here is from genome assembly GCA_039922635.1 of Kofleriaceae bacterium. Classification (GTDB taxonomy): domain Bacteria; phylum Myxococcota_A; class Polyangia; order Haliangiales; family Haliangiaceae; genus JABFXX01. The sequence goes on from JBDTEH010000158.1 coordinate 7,519, forward strand.
ACGGTGATCGTGAGCCGTGCGCCGTAGCGAAAGCTGCGTGGTTGGCGGCCGCTCATCGGGGTGACCCTACCCCTTCGAGGGTGAGCCCGTCGAGCACTCGCATGGGGGGTGCGCTACAACCGGCCCATGAAGATCATCGTCATCGGTTCGACAGGAACCATCGGGCGCGCCGTGGTCGAGGCGCTCACCGCCGCGCAGCACGAGGTCGTCGGCGTGCATCGCCAGAGCGCGCCGGGGGTCGATATCACGGACGTCACGAGCATCGCCGGGCTGTTTCGGCAGGTCGGCGCGATCGATCACGTCGTGTCGTGCGCCGGGGGCGGAGCGTGGAAGCCGCTCGCCCAGCTCACCGACGACGACTTCGCGATGTCGCTCGGCTACAAGCTGATGGGACAGGTCAACGTGATCCGCCACGCGCTCGGCCAGGTCCGCGACGGAGGGTCGATCACCGTGACCAGCGGCATCCTCGCGCAACACCCGATGCAGGGCAGCGCCGCGGTGTCGATGCTCAACGCCGGCCTCGAGGGGTTCGTGCGCGCGGCCGCGCTCGAGGCGCCGCGCGGCGTGCGCGTGAACGTGGTCAGCCCGCCGTGGGTGACCGAGACGCTCGCGGCGATGAAGATGGAGACCTCGAGCGGCCTGCCGGCCGCGGTGGTCGCCAAGGCGTATCTCGGCTCGATCGCGGGCGTGCAGCGCGGCGCGACGATCGATCCGCGCGCGACGGCCTGAACGGCGGCCTGAACGACGGCCTGAGCCGGCGGCTTGGCCGCGCTCCCTCGTCACGCGACCGGTGCGGCGACGTGCCCGGGCGGCCGCACGTCCGGCAACCACACCGCGAGTAACCCGAGCAGCGGCAAGAACGCGCACACCTGATACACGAACACGATGCCGAAGTGATCGGCCACCACGCCGAGCGCCGCGGCGCCGATGCCACCGAGGCCGAACGAGAACCCGTAGAACATGCCCGAGACCATGCCGATGCGGTGCGGCATCATGTCTTGCGCGTACACGATGATCGCCGGAAACGCCGACGCCAGCACGACCCCGATCACGACGCTGAGCGCGACCGTCCACGCCAGGCCCACGTGCGGCAACAGTAGCGTGAACGGCGCGATCCCGAGGATCGAGAACCAGATCACCTGCTTGCGACCGATGCGATCGCCGATCGGGCCACCGATCAGCGTCCCGGCCGCGACCGCCATCAGAAACACCGCCAGCAGGTTGGTCGCGGTCGTCATCGAGACGCCGAACCGCCGCATCAAATAGAACTCGTAGAAGCTGCTGATGCTGGCCAGGTAGAAGAACTTCGAGAACATCAGCACCATCAAGATGCCGACCGTGTGGCGCACGACCGCCGGGGCAAACAGCGGCTTGTCCGATGGCAAGCGCTTCCTGACGCGCTCGTCGATGTGGTGCTTGTACCAGCGGCTGACCTGCAACAGCACGACGATCCCCAGCAGCGCCGCCAGCCCGAACCAGCCGACATGCGCGCGCCCGAGCTTCAACACGATCCCCGCGGCCAGCAACGGCCCGAGCGCCTGACCGAGGTTGCCGCCGATCTGGAACACCGACTGGGCGAGCCCGAATCGTCCGCCCGACGCCATCCGCGCGACGCGCGAGGACTCGGGATGAAACACCGCCGAGCCGCAGCCGATCAACGCCACCGCGACCAGCAGGATCGGATAGCTCGACGCCACCGACATCAGCAGCAGGCCCGCCAGCGTGAAGCACATGCCCACCGGCAGGGAGTACGGCAGCGGCCGCTTGTCCGTGACCATCCCGACCACGGGCTGGAGCAGCGAGGCAGTCAGCTGGAAGGCCAGCGTGATCACGCCGATCTGCAGGAAGCTGAGCGTGAACTCGTCCTTGAGCAGCGGATAGATCGCCACGATCACCGACTGCATCATGTCGTTGAGGACGTGCACGAAGCTCACGGCGAGGAGCACGCTGTAGCGGGTCGGTCGTGCGCTGGATGGGGCTTCGTTCATGCGTGGCTCGGCTTCGGATGCAGGCTACCCGCGTCGCCGGTCCGTTGCCTGGAGCCCCGCAACACTTGATGCGGTGGAGCCAGTGCTTGGTGGTTTTGTGGTGAAGCTTCACCACGCGGACAACTGCACTTCGCGCACTTGCAGGCGGCTCGCGAGCTGCATGACTGGCGGTCGATGCACGCCCTCGCCTGCTTCGCCCTCGCGGCGTGTTACGCCGAAACCTCGCAGCTGCCGCCGGATGCCTCGGCGGCCGCGGCTGGCATTCCCGACGTGCGTTGCGCCGCCGCCCCGAGCCTGCCCCAGCACGAGCTGCACCACACCAAGAACGAGATCATCGTCGAGCTAGGCGAGCCGCGCCACCGCGGCACTGACCTGATCGCCTCGGATGCCGACGTCGTGCAGACGATCCGCGGCACGCTCTCGTACTCGGGAATCGACAAGGCACTCGAGGGCGAGGACGCCGAACTGTTCGCGTGCACCGGTGCCGGCTGGCGCAGCCTCGGCACGGCGCGCACCGATGACGACGGTAGCTTCTCCCTCGCGCTCACCGGCGACACGCGCGTCCCCATCGGCCTGCGCGATCTCTACGCGGCCGCGCCCGACGGCAGCGGCGTGTGGTTCCTCGCGTTCGTCGCGCCGGTCGGAGCTCGCGTGATCGTGTCCGACGTCGACGGCACGCTGACCTCGTCGGAGAACGCGTTCCCGGTCACGCTGGCCGGTGGCTCGCAGACCGGCGTGCAGCCCGGCGCATCGGCGGTGTTCGTGGCGGCCGCACACGCCGGCATCACGCCGATGTTCCTCACGTCGCGTGGCGAGCTGTTCACCCAGGCCACGCGTGACTGGCTCGCGGAGCAAGGCTTCCCGCGCGCGCCGATCCAGCTCGCGAGCTCGATCGTCACGCTGCCCGGAGCCGCGACCGTCGCGTTCAAGCGCGAGGCCGTCGCGCCGATCGCCGCCCGGTTCGAGATCGTCGGGGCGATCGGCAATCGCGCAACCGACGTCGAGGCCTACCGCGCCGCCGGCGTCGCCGCCGACCGCATCTTCATCAAGCTTCCGGAATTCATCGGCGAGGTGAGGACCGCGGTCGACCACCACGAGGCGGTGGGCTTCGATCACTACGCCGACCTGCCGGCGTTCTGAGGTCGCGCGGCGCGCGCCCGAGATCCGGCAAGCTTGCTCCGCTCGATGGCAACGTGAGAAGCCAAGCTCGCGCGCCGACCGCTTCCTTCCGATCCGACGCAGCTTATCGGAGTTCGGACGGTGAACTTCCGGCCGCGGCGATCACTCCGCCGAGGTGACCACGCGCTCGCCGCGGATCGCGCAGGCGACCGCCTGCGCGAACATCTCGGACGTGTATGGCTTGTCGAGGAAGCCGGCGGCGCCAGCCTGCAGGCATCCGCGCGCCTCTTCCTCGATCGTCGAGCCCGACGCGAGCAGGACCTGGAGCCGCGGACTCGAGACGCGCAGCGCGTGGAAGCACGCGGCGCCGCCCATCACGGGCATCGCCATGTCGAGCACGACGAGCTGGATCTCGTCGCGGTGCGCCTCGAACGCCACGAGCGCTTCCTTGCCGTTCTCGGCCTCGTGCACCCGGTAGCCGCGCTTCTCGAGGATGCGCCGCGCGCCACGCCGGACGCGGGCGTCGTCATCGACGAGCAGCACGCTGCCAACAACCTCGACCGTGCGCGCGGGTGCGGCGGGCGGTGCGGCGATCGCCGGAAGGGTCGCGGTCGGCACGTACATCGTGAACGTCGTGCCGCTTCCGGGCTCGGACGCGACGTCGATCGCGCCGCTCGATGACTTGACGGTGCCGTAGACCATCGCGAGGCCGAGGCCGGTGCCGCGGCCGAGCGCCTTGGTCGTGAAGAACGGCTCGAACACCTTGGCCACGACGTCGGGTGTCATCCCGCAGCCGGTGTCGTGGACCTCGATCGCGATGAACGGACCTTGCTTCACCTCGCGGATCGCGGCGCGATCGCCGTCGAGCACGACCTCGCGCATCGCGATCCGGATCGTGCCCGCGCCGTCCATCGCGTCGACCGCGTTGAGGCACAGGTTGACCAGCGCCTGCGCGAGCAACGAGCGGTCGCCATCGGTCGCGAGTCCGGGCGCGAGTCCGGGCGCGAGTCCGGGCGCGAGTCCGGGCGCGAGTCCGGGCGCGAGTCCGGGCGCGAGTCCGGGCGCGAGTCCGGGCGCGAGTCCGGGCGCGAGTCCGGGC
>JBDTEH010000159.1:0-17073 GCA_039922635.1 Kofleriaceae bacterium
CGATCCTCGCGAGCAACAACTCGCCGGATGTTGGCTTCAACTTCAGCGTCAACCCGTATCGCGGGTGCCTGCACGCGTGCAGTTACTGCCTCGCCGGCGACACCCAGATCACGCTCGCCGATGGCCGCACGCGCCGGCTCGCCGAGCTGCGCCCCGGCGACGCGATCTATGGCACGCAGCTCGTGCACGGCACGCGCCGCTACGTCCACACCCGCGTGCTGCACCACTGGGCGACGCGCAAGCCGGCGTTCCGGATCACGCTCGCCGATGCCACCGAGCTGGTCGCGAGCGGTGATCATCGCTTCCTCGGCGAGCACGGCTGGCGGTTCGTGCAACCCGCCGCGCCGCCGTTCCAGCGCCCGACCCTGCAGCTCCACGGCGCGCTCGCCGGGCCCGGCCGGCACTCCGCCCTGCGCACGCGCGCGCGCGTCACCGAGCACTCGATCGCGAGCGAGCTGCGCTACGCGAACGGCAACGCGCGCGCGATCACCGAGAGCCACGCGTACCGCGTGACCTCGTACCCGCGGCCGTGGCAGCTCGACGGCCGCGAGGTCGAGGCGTTGCCGACCTCGCGGATCGTCCGCATCGAGCCGATCGGCGTGCGCGAGCTGTTCGACATCACGACCGGCACCGGCGACTTCATCGCCAACGGCGTCGTCAGCCACAATTGCTTTGCCCGGCCCTCGCACGAGTACCTCGATCTGGGTGCGGGCACGGACTTCGATACCAAGATCGTCGTCAAGCCGCACGCGGCGCAGCTGCTGCGCGAGGCGTTCGACAAGCCGAGCTGGAACGGCGACCTCGTGATGTTCAGCGGCGTGACCGATTGCTACCAGGCGGTCGAGGCCCAGCTCCACCTGACCCGGCAATGCCTGGAGGTCTGCCTCGAGTATCGCAACCCGGTCGGCATCATCACGAAGAGCGCGCTGATCGAGCGCGACCTCGATCTGATCGTCGAGCTCCACCGGCAAGCCGGCGTCCACCTCAACATGAGCATCGCGTGGGTCGACGCGGAGCTCGCGCGCGCGATCGAGCCGTGGGCGCCGGCGCCGGAGCGTAGGTTCAAGGTGCTCGAGAAGTTCGCGAAGGCCGGCGTGCCGGTCGGCGTGATGTGCGCGCCGGTGATGCCCGGGCTCAACGACGACCAGATGGTGCGCGTGCTCGAGCGCGCGAAGGACGCGGGCGCGCAGTCCGCGGGCTGGGTGCTGCTGCGCTTGCCGGGGGCGGTCGCGGCGGTGTTCGAGGAGCGCCTGCGCGCCACGCTACCGCTCGCCGCCGACAAGATCATGCACCGCATTCGCGAGACCCGCGGCGGCGACAAGCTCTACGACCCGCGCTGGCACGCGCGCGGCCGCGGCGAGGGCGTGTACGCGCAGACCCTCGCGACCATGTTCGACACCACCGTCAAGCGGCTCGGCCTCGACGCGCGTGACGATCGCTACCTGACCCACTTGCCGCCATCGCGGTTCGAGCGCCCGGGCAAGCCCGAGGCGCAGCTGTCGTTGTTCTGATTACGCCTTCGCGGTGACGGCCAGCGGCTCCGAAAGCGTGTGCCACGCGCCGGAGGTGAGCGCGAGCTCGGGCTGCTCCGCGAACCACACGAGCGCCTGCTCGGCATCCTCGAGCAGACACAGCCGCTCGACCAGCACGCGATCGCAGAACTTCAACAGCGCGATGTCGCGGTTGATCGACACGACCTCGCGCAGCAGCCGCAGCGTATCGATCCCCTGCTTGAGACCGAGCAGCGTCGCGCGGTAGCGGCTCGCACGATCGACCAGGCGATCGATGAACAGGTGACGCACTCCCGAGAGCACGCGGGTGACGACCCGCGCCACCTGCGCTCCGACCGACCATGGCTGCTTCGCCAGCTTCGCGAGCGCGAGCTCGACCTCGTCCGCGTGCTCCGCGATCGCGATCAGCGCCCGGCCCGGGGCGCAGTCCCCGAGGCGCCTGGCCTCGCGCCGCGTGTGGAGGCGAGCCTCGTGCTCGAGGTGGGCGAGCTCGCGGCACAACTTGTCGCGGAGTCGGCTGCGGGGATCGGACATGGCAGGAGGCAATTGCAGTCACCGTGCCGCAGCGAACCGAGCCTTCCCCGAAACTCGCACGATCGATCGTGCGGCGGCGCCACGCCGCGCGCCGCCGCGTCAGCGCAACGCGAGCGCGAGGATGCCCGCGAGCGCCGCGACTGCGATGGCGACGGCCATCCCGAACACCACCCGGGCCCGTCCCGTGGGGCGGGGCGCCGTGCGGGTGCGCGCGACCAGCGGGGGTTCCGGCGGGCCCGCGATGTGGCGTTCTGCCGGATCGCGGTAGCGCAGCGCGAGGCCGCCGAGCTCGAGCACCATGCCATCGCGCAGCTCGGCCTCGGCGAGCGGGTCGCCGTCGAGCCGAGTGCCGTTCTTCGACCCGAGCTCGACCGCACGCACACCGTCCCACGTGCGCCGGATCTCGAGGTGGCGCTTCGACAGATCGGGGTCGTCGAAGATCCACTGTGCGTCGTCGCCGCGACCGATCACGAACGTCGACTCCGGCGGCGGCAACGCGCGCTTGGCCCCCACGTGCGGGCCGCGCTCGACGGTCAGGCTCGGCGCACCCGTCGCGCCGAGCACGTCGCGGACGAGCTCGCGCGCGAGGCTCTCGGTGCGTTGCGGTGGCGTCGGCTGCGCGCCCGCGGGCGCCGGCCCGACCCGGACGCGATACGTGCCGATCGCGAACACGTGGCCATCGCCGAGCGCACCCGAGCCATCGGCACCGCGCCAGGTCAACCGATCGATCGTGACGTGCTCGGGGCGCGCGACCGCCGCCGGCAAGCGGATCCGTGCGCTCGGCGAGCTGCCGATCACGAACCTGTCGTCGGCGACATCGATCGCCGGCAACGCAGCCCTGCCCTCCTCGCTGACCTCGACGCGTAACACGTGATCACTTGCCGGCAGCCGAGCGCTGCTCTTCGGCTTTGTACTTGTAATAGCGGTCGAGCACCATCTTGAGATATTGCCGCGTGTACGCGTACGGCGGCACGGTGTAGCCGTACTTCGCGAGCGAGCCGAGCCCCGCGTGGTACCCCGCGATGGTCAGCACGAGATCGCCGTCGACGCGGTTCGCGAGCCAGCGCAGCAGCCGCGTGCCGGTCATGATGTTGGTGCGCGGGTCGAACACGTCGCCTTGCGTGCCCATATCGATGTAGACGTCGGGGTGGACCTGCATCAGGCCCTTGCAGTCCATCGACGACACGACGTGCGGATCGTAGTCGCTCTCCGCGCTGATCACGGCGCGGATCAACGGCACCGGGATCTTGTAGAGCTGCGACGCCTCGTTGATGAACTGGTCGTAGCGATGGAACCGCTCCGGCGAGTTGTCCGTGGCCGGGACCTTGTCGCAGCGCGGGCAGCTGCCGCGTTGCGCGGACGCCTTCGAACCGAGCGGCGCCGGCGAATCGAGGACCTTCTTCCACGCGCCGCGAACCGCCGGCTTCATGTTCGTGAAGTGGGTGACCCCATCCTTGTCGGTGAACGAGTAGATATCGGCGCGCACCTGCGAACCGAGCCCGAGCAACACGACGACGACGAGCCACGGGCGCACGGGGCAATGTTAGCCCACGCGCCCCCAGCGGGCACCAGTTTGTCGGCGACGTGCCGAATTGGCAGGGTCAGGCCTTCGCGGCGGAGGGGACCATCTTCGCGAACGCCTCCTTGTCGATCGCCTTCTCCATCGCGTCGCTCGCCTCGATCACGCCGTCCTTGACGAGCCTCTCGAGCGCGGCGTCCATGAGCTGCATGCCCTCGGCCTGGCCCGACTGGATGAAGCTGCCGATCTGCTGGGTCTTGCCCTCGCGGATCAGCGACGCGAGCGCGAGGTTGCCGAGCAGGATCTCGTGCGCCGCGGTGCGGCCGCCGCCGATCTTCGGGATCAGCTGCTGCGCGACGATGCCGGCGAGCGAATCGGCGAGCAGGCCGCGGATCTGCGGTTGTTGCTCGGCGGGGAACGCGTTGACGTAGCGATCGATCGTCGCGGCGGCCGAGTTGGTGTGCACGGTCGCGTAGATCAAGATGCCGAACGAGGCGAGCTGCAGCGCGGCCTTCATGGTCTCCGCGCCGCGGAGCTCGCCGACCAGGATGACGTCGGCGTTCTCGCGGCCCGCGCTGCGGATCGCCTCGAGGAACGAGGGGACGTGCTCGCCGACCTCCTTGTGGGTGACGAGACACTTGCGCGGCTGATGCACGAACTCGACCGGATCCTCGATCGTGAGGATGTGGCCGGAGCGGGTGCGGTTGATGTGATCGATCATCGCGGCGAGCGTGGTCGATTTGCCCGAGCCGGTCGGGCCGGTGACGAGCACGAGGCCGGCCCGGATGTCGGCGAGCTTCCGGACGCCGGCCGGCACCTTGAGATCGTCGAGCCCGAGGATCTTGGTCGGGATCGCGCGGAACACCGCGCCGACGCCCGAGAGCTTGCGCAGGTAGTTCGCGCGGAACCGCGACTTGGTGCCGTGGGCGTGCGCGAAGTCGAGATCGCCGGTCGACTCGAACTGCGCGCGCTGGTGCGGGGTGACGAGCGTCATCAGCATCGCCTCGATGTCGGCGCTGGTCAGGACCTGATCGCCATCGGCGACGAGGGCGCCGCGCAACCGCAGCATCGGGGGATAGCCCGGCGTGAGGTGGAGATCGGAGCCGCCCCGCTCGAGCAGGCGATCGAACAACGTGTCGATCGTTCTGGCGTCGGTCACGCGTCACCGTCCTTCTTGCCGAACAGACCGCCGAGGCGGTTCTTGAGCCCGGCCGGAGGAGTGACCGACGCGACCGGTGCGGGTCCCTTGAGCTGGGCCGCGAGGTTCGCCTTCGCGTCGGCGTTCGCCAGCGCCGTGGCCTCGGTGATCTTGCCGGCCTTGACCAGCTCGCCGAGCGATTCGTCGAACCGGATCATGCCGAACGAGCGGCCGCGCTGGAGCAAGTTGGGCAACTGGAACAGCTTGTCCTCGCGGATCAACACCGCGAGCGGCAGCACGCCGGTGACGAGCTCGATCGCGGGCACCACGCCACCGCCGATCGCGGGGAGCAGACGCTGCGCGACGATCGCGCGCAACGCGCCCGCGATCGAGGCGCGGACCTGGCTGTGCTCCTCGGGCGGGAACATGTCGATCAGCCGATCGAGCGTCTTGGCGGCCGACGGCGTCGACATCGTCGCGAGCACGAGGTGACCGGTCTCGGCGGCGGTCAGCGCGATCTCGACGGTCTCGCGATCGCGGAGCTCGCCGATCACGATGACATCCGGATCCTCGCGCAGCGAGGCCTTGAGCGCGGTCGCGAACGACTTGGTGTGGCGGCCGGCCTCGCGCTGTGACACCACCGCCAGCTTGCGTGGATGCTCGATCTCGATCGGATCCTCGACGGTGAGGATGTGGTGGGGGCGCGTCGAGTTGACCAGATCGACGAGCGCCGCGAGCGTCGTGGTCTTGCCGTGACCGCTCGGCCCCGCGATCACGACGAAGCCCTGGTGGTGCGCGACGACCTTCGCGAGCTCCTTGGGCAGCCCGAGCTCCTCGAGCGTGCGCGGGCGATCGAACGCGAGCCGGAACGTGCCCTTCATGCCGACCTGGTGGCGCGAGATGTTCGCGCGCAACCGCCCGCCGCCCGGCGCATCGATGGCGAGGTCGACGTAGCCGGCGGCCTGGAGCCGCTCGCGCTCCGGCGCCGCCAACAGCGGCAGCAGCAAGCCCTCGGCCTGCTCGGCCGAGAGCGGCTTGGCGTCGGGCCCATCGATCGGGACGAGCTCGTTGTTGGTCCGGATCACGACCACGCGATTTCCGGCGATGTGCAGATCGCTCGCCTTGGCCGCGCGCGCGGCCGCGACGTACGCTGCGAACGTGCCCGGCGTGGGCTTCGGCTCGAGTGCGTGCTGGCTCGCAGCGACCGGCGGGGCAGCCTCACCGTCGAGCTCGAGCGCGCTATCGTCGAGCTCGAGCTCGAGGCCGCCGTATTGCTCGGGCGGCTTGATCCGCGGCGGGGTCCCGATCGAGATCCCCGCCGGTGGGCCGTGGGGCTTCGCGATCGGGATCGGGCGCGTCCCGCTGATCGAAGCCGGCGGTGCGGGTTCGAGCTCGACTCCGTCGGCGACCAGCGCGTCCATCGGTAGCTCGGGGACGTCGAGCTCGACCGGCAGCTCGAAGTCGCCCGCCGCCTTGCCGACCGCGATCGGCGGCTGCTTCGACGCGGCACGCATGCGTGCAGCGCCCTTCTCGATCCGCACGACGATCTCGTTGCCGCGCCGGCCGGTGCGCACGCGCAGCCGCCGCCGGCCGACATCGAGGTCGGTCGGATCGGTCGAACCATCGCCATGCGGGATCAACGGTGCGAGCTCGCTACCCTCGACGAACGCCCACAACATGGCAGTGGTCAGCGGGCGCTGGGTCAAGTTGACGTACGCACCCTTCTGCCGCATCGCGATCGGGCGGCCGACCGCCACCACGATCTCGCTGACGCCGTCCTTGTCGAGGTACCCCAGGATCTGTTCGAGCTGACTGCTCACGCGTTCATCTCTGGGCCATCGTACCTCTTCTCCGCACGCGGAGAGGGGTATGGTCCGGGCAGCATGACGCAGCTCGACACCGACTACCTGGTGATCGGTTCTGGACTCGCCGGGCTCAACTTCGCGCTCCTCGCCGCCGAACACGGCCGCGTGGTGGTGATGACGAAGAAGCGGCCCACGGACACCAACACCAACTGGGCCCAGGGTGGCGTCGCCGCGGTGCTCGCGAACGACGACAGCTTCGAGACTCATATCGAGGATACGCTGGTCGCCGGCGACGGGCTGTGCGATCGCAACGTCGTCGAACTGTGCGTGCACGATGGCCCGCGCCAGGTCCAGCGCCTGCTCGACCTCGGCGTCCGGCTCGATCGCGACGCGGCCGGCAACCTCGACCTCGGCCGCGAGGGCGCCCACTCGCGGCACCGCGTCGTGCACTGGGAAGACATCACCGGCCGCGAGATCCAGCGTGCGCTGCTGGCCGCGGTCGAGACCCACCCGAACATCACGATCCTCGAGGATCACATCGCGGTCGACTTGCTCTCGCTCGCGAAGTACGGCGGCGACCCGGCGTGCTTCGGCGCGTACGTGCTCGACACCCGGACCCACGAGGTCCAGACCATCTGCGCGCGCGCGACCGTGCTCGCGAGCGGCGGCACCGGCAAGGTCTACATCTACACGTCGAACCCGGACGTCGCGACCGGCGACGGTATCGCGATGGCGTATCGCATCGGCGCGGCGTGCGGCGACCTCGAGTTCACCCAGTTCCACCCGACCGTGCTGTATCACCCGCACGCGAAGAGCTTCTTGATCTCGGAGGCGCTGCGCGGCGAAGGCGGCGTGCTCCGGCTCGCGACCGGCGAGGAGTTCATGCAGCGCTACGATCCGCGTGGCTCGCTCGCGTCGCGCGACATCGTCGCCCGCGCGATCGACAACGAGCTCAAGAAGTCCGGCGCCGACTGCGTGTTCCTCGACATGACCAGGCTCGATCCGGCGTTCGTACGCCATCGGTTCCCGAACATCTTCGAGCACTGCCTCGCGCTCGGCATCGACATGACCAAGCAGGGCATCCCGGTCGTGCCCGCGGCGCACTACCAGTGCGGCGGGATCAAGACCGACCTCGACGGCGCGACCACGGTCACCGGTCTGTACGCGATCGGCGAATGCGCGATGACCGGCCTGCACGGCGCGAACCGGCTCGCCTCGAACTCGCTGCTCGAGGCGATGGTGTTCTCGACCCGCGCGGCCGAGGCGGTGCGCCGCGAGCACCGCCGCCAGCCGTCGCAGCTCGCGCGGTGGTCGAGCGGCACCGCCACCGACTCCAACGACGCGATCGTCGTCGCGCTCAACTGGGAAGAGATCCGCCGGTTCATGTGGTCGTACGTCGGCATCGTGCGCTCGAACAAGCGGCTCGAGCGCGCGCGCCATCGCATCGAGATCCTGCGCGACGAGATCCGCGAGTACTACATCGACTTCAAGATCACGAGCGACCTGGTCGAGCTCCGCAACCTCGCGCTGGTCGCGCACCTGATGATCGAGTGCGCCCGCCGCCGCAAAGAATCTAGGGGATTGCACTTCACGCTCGACTATCCCGAAAAGCTCCCCGAAGCGCGCCACTCCGAGATCCAGCTGACCGACGGTCCCCGCGGCTAGGGATCCCGCGCTCGAAGCCCGAGCCCGCTGCGCTTCACACCCCACGATGTGAACGGCGGTTGACTCGCTGCGGCGTTTGGCACGTCGGTGCAGCCACTTAGCAGCCGCGTTGCGCGCAAATCCGCCTGGCATATCGGTCGCAATACCGTCTGGCATCTACTCCTAGCTGCCGGATCTTGACGGACGGCCACGCAGCTCGGGGGGCCACCGAAGCATGGTGCTTCGGTGGCTTTATTTTTTTCGGCTGTTACTGTCTTTGCGGTGAAGCCGCTCTGGGTGCTCGTCGCGTTGGCCGCGTGTGGGGGGCCGGCAGGCCCGTCGTCACCGGCGGCCGATGGCGTCCGCCAGTACGTCCAGGCGCTGCACGCCAACGATCCGCACGACGCGTACGATCTGCTCGCGTCGGACGTCAAGAAGAAGCTCAGCTTCGACGAGTTCGCGCTGCAATGGAAGCAGTCGCAACCGGAGCGCACCTGGCAGGCCAAGGTCCTCGAGGACAGCCTCAAGGGTAACCCCGATATCGGCGAGCGCGCGCTGGTCAGCTTCTCGGACGGCAAGCTCGTCCCGCTCGAGCGCGAGGGCAAGACCTGGCGGCTCGAGTCCGAGCTGGTCTCGCGCTCGCGCGCGAAGCAGCCGCGCGACGCGATCCGGTTGTTCGCCGATGCGATCGCCGCGCGCGATGTCACGGCCGCGCTCAACCTGTTGACGCAACGCCGTCGCGACGGCCTGCAGAAGCAGGTCGAGGGCTTCATCGCTGGCCTCGGCAAGCACATCAACGGCTCGCTCGAGACGCTCGGCGATCGCGCGGAGCTGCGCTGGGATGACAACGGCATCCGCTACCGGATCGTGCTGCGCAAGGAAGACGACGAGTGGCGGGTCGACGACATCTACATCCGACCCGCGACGAGCGGCCAAGGCGAAGGCGACAAGGGCAACGCCGAGAGCTCCGCGCCCGAAGACTTCTAGCGCCGCGGCTAGGCCTTGCGCCGCGAGCCGCCGAGGAACGACGGCAGCCGGTGACGCAGGCCGCGCAACATGTCGATCGCGGTGCCGCCCGCGGGGGTATTGGTCGCGGGCATCACCTTCGGCGCGAGCTCGATGCGCGGCGTGTCATCGCCGACCAGCGACGCGACCGGCGTCGCCGACGAGGGATCTCCGGTGCGTGGCCCGAGGCCCATGCCGTCGCGCGCCTCCTCGACCGTCTTCGCGAGCACGGTGTGGAGGTCCTTGCGGAGCTGGACCTTCTTGAGCGTGGTGCCGATCTGACGGGCCATCTCGCGCGCCGAAGGGAACCGGCCGTCGATATCGCGCGTGAGCGCGCGCTGCACGATCGCGACGAACGGCTGCGGCACGTCGGGCCGCAGCGGCCGCAGCGGCTGCACCATGCAATCGCGCAAACGCGTGTAGGTCTCGTAGTCAGTCGTACCGTCGAACAACTTGCGGCCGACGAGCGCCTCCCACAGCACCGAGCCGCACGCGAACTGATCGCTCTCGGGCAGCGGCCGGCCGCCGGCGACGATCTCGGGCGCGAGATACGACATCTTGCCTTTGACGATGCCCTGCTCGGTCGTCTCCTGCGGACGATCCGGCGCGAGCGCGAGGCCGAAGTCGATCAGCTTGACCATGCCGCGGGTCGTCAGCAGCACGTTGTGCGGCGAGACGTCGCGATGCACCACCGGCAACGGGCGCCCGTCCGGCCCGACCCGCTCGTGGGCGGCGGCGAGCCCGCGCAGGATCCCGACCCCGACCGCCGCGACGAGCTCCCACCGGGTGGGCTCGTTGCGCTGGACGTGCCAGCGGATCCACGTGCCGAGATCGACGCCGTCGATCCACTCGAGCACCATGTAGTAGTTGCCGTGGTCGTGGACGAAGTCGTGGACCTCGGCGACGTTCGGTGACTGCATCGTCGACCCGACCCGCGCTTCTTCCACGAACATCGCGACGTACGGGTTCTGGAGCGCGAGATTCTGGTGCATCTGCTTGACGGCGACATCTCGGACAAAGCCGGAGTCACCGCGCACACGCCCTCGCCAGACATCGGCCATGCCACCACGGCCAGCCACTTCGATGAGCTCGTAGCGCCCGCCAACGATCGTACCCGGACGGGGCTCCTCGGCCATCTCTACTTCATCTTGGCACAAACCTGCGGCGGGGAGAGCCGCGCGAAATGGTAATCTCGTGATCATGGAGTCCAGCCCGGGCCTCGCCCGGTTTGCTGAAGTGGTGGCGCGCGACGAGCTCCCGCTCGACCATGCGGCCTTGCTGATCGGCGCTTGGGACCATCCGACCCGCGATGTGGACCGCTATCGCGCGCAGCTCGATGACATCGCGCGGCGCATCGCTCCCGACGTCGAGCGCGCCCACGGCGGCAGCGAGCGCGCCCACACGATCAGCGAGTTCCTGTTCGGCCAGCTCGGGTTCTCCGGCAACCCGGACGACTACTACGATCCGCGCAACAGCTTCCTGTGCGAGGTCATGGATCGCCGGCGCGGCATCCCGATCTCGTTATCGGTAGTCTACCTCGAGGTCGCACGGCGGGTCGGGGTGCTCGCCCAGGGCGTGAACTTCCCCGGTCACTTCCTGGTCCGCGTCGCGATCGAGGACGCATGGCTGTTCCTCGACCCGTACAACCACGGTGCCGAGATGTCTCCCGGCGATCTCGAGAACCTGTTGCGCAAGACCACGACGCCGAGCGCCGTGCTCGAACCGAGTGTGATCGCGGCGGCCAGCAAGCGTCAGATCGTCGCGCGTATGCTGGTCAACCTCGCCGGGATCTACGGGCGCAACGGGGACCTGCCGCGCTCGCTCGACGTGCTAGAACGTCTCGCGATCCTGGAGCCCGCCAACCCGCGCATCGCGCGCGACCTCGCGCAACTCCGAGCGCGCGTCGACGGGCTAAATTGAGATGAGCTCGAACCACGGTCGAGCGAGTTAATCTATGGCCGACTTCACCGCTGACTCCGTCGCGAAACAGCTCGACTTCTGCACGTTCTGCCCGAAGATGTGCCGGCACGCGTGTCCGGTGGCGACCGCGAGCGGCCGCGAGACCCACATCCCCCAGGTCAAGATGGATCGGCTCAACCAGCTGCGGCTCGGCCGCGGGAGCTGGACGACCGAGGCGACCGATCCGCTGTGGGCGTGCACCGGGTGCCGGCATTGCACCGTGTACTGCGATCACGGCAACGAGCCCGGGCTCGTGCTGTTTACTGGCCGTGCCGCCGCGGTCGATCGGGGCGTGCCACACCCCGCGCTCGTTGGCTATTCGGATCGGTTCCGCGCGCGCGAGCAGCGGCTTTCGGCGCAGCTCCAGGCGAGCTTTCCCGATCGCCTCGCGACCGAGGGCGAGCTTGGCTACTGGCCCGGCTGCGACGCGATCGACAAGGGATCGGCCGATATCGCCGCCGCGCTCGCGCTGTTCGATCGCACCGGGCTGGAGCACGTGAGGATCGTCGACGCCGCCCAGGCGTGCGCCGGCTATCCGCTGCTCGCCGCAGGCCACAAGGATCTGTTTCGCTGGCACGCCGGCCGCGTCGCGACCGCGATGCGCGGCTTCAAGAAGATCGCGATCAACTGCAGCGCGTGCCTGTTCGCCGTGCGCCAGCAATACGCCGCGGAGGGCGTCCAGGTCCGCGCCGAGGTCGTCGCGCTCGCCGACGTGCTCGCGCCCGCTGCCGCGAACCTCGCGTGCCAGCTCCAGCGCAAGAGCGTCTACTATCACGACCCCTGCTATCACGCGCGCTACAACGACGTGATCGAGTCGCCGCGCAAGGCGCTCGCGCAGCTCGTCGAGGTCCGCGAGTTGTCGTGGAACAAGCAGGACACCGAGTGCTGTGGCGGCGGCGGCCTGTTGCCCAAGACGATGCCGCTGATCGCCGACCAGATGAGCAAGCGCCGGCTCGCCGAGGTCCACGCGCAGGGTGGCGGCATGGTCGTGACGTCGTGCGCGACCTGCACGTTCATGCTGAAGCGCAACGCGCCCGCATCGGTCGAGGTCGCGAACCTGGCGACCGCGATGGCGCTGCTGTCGGAGACCCCGTTCACGCCGCCCGCGCCGAGCGGGGGCGAAGAAGATTAGCGGCGACTACTCGCGGGTCTTGGGTTCGGTCGCCGCCTCGGCGTGCCAGACCCGCATCGCGGGCAGCGCGTGGAGCGCATCGACGTAGGCGCGACACGCCGGCTCGAGCTCGACGGCGTAGGTCTCGAACCGGGTCGCGACCGGGGCGAACATCGCGTCCACGATCGTGAACGTGCCGAACAAGAACGGCCCACCGCTCGCCGCGAGCGCCGTCGTCCACACGTCCTGCACCCGCGCGATGTCCGCGAGCGACTCCGGCGTCCGGCCCTGCCCCGGCTTGCGGGTGACCAGCTCCATCGGCATCTCCTTGCGTAGCGCTTGAAATCCCGCGTGCATCTCGGCGGAGAGCGAGCGAGCGCGACCGCGCTGCTTGCGGTCGTCGGGCCACAGCCCCGCGGTCGGATACAGCTCGGCGACGTACTCGCAGATCGCGAGCGAGTCGTGGATCGCGACGTCACCGTCGTGCAGCACCGGCACGCGGCCCGCCGGATTGACCGCGAAGATCTTCGCCTTGGTGTCGGCCTGGTCGAGCAGGATGACCTCGGTCGTGAAGTCCGCACCGGCGTGCGCGAGCGCGAGGTACGGCCGCAGCGACCACGACGACAGCCGCTTGCTTCCGACGAACAGGGTGAGCGTCATCCGCCGACCGTAACAGTGCCTCGGGCGCGCCGGGCGGACAGACCGCACCGCCGCGACCGGTTTAGCAAGTTAGCGCTTGAGGCCGGTGTGCTCTTCGAGACGAGTGACGCGCCCGGGCAGATCCCGGTACTGATCATCGATGCCGCGGATCTCCGCGCGTAGCCGCTCCTCGGAAGCGAGGATCTGACGCGACAGATCTCCGCCCAGCTCGGTACGCAGTCGCGCCACGTTGTCGTTGATCGCCGCGATCGCGGTCACGAGGATGCTTCCGACGCTCTCGATCATGCGCTGCTCGAACGCCGCGAACTTGGTCTCGAGCTTGGTCTCGAGCTTGGCCTCGAGCTTGGCCTCGAGCTTGGCCTCCAGCGTGGTCTCGAAGTTTTCGAGCTTGGTCTCGATGGTCTCGAGCCGCGCTTCGAGCCGGGTCTCGAAATCGCGTAGCTCCTGGCGGAGCTCTCCGCGCGTCACCGGCGTCATGTCGTCGTCTAGATTATCGTTCGCCACGCGGGAGCGACAGCGCATTCGCCATGCCACGCCGATCTCCGCGAAACCTGGCGCGCGAACGTCCGAGGTCCGACGGCATCCGGACGCGCATGACCGGAGCTCGGCTAGACGCCGAACTTGGCGAGCTTCTTGTGGAGGCCCTCGCGCGTGATCCCGAGCGTCGCCGCGGTCCTCGTCTTGTTGTTGCCGTGATCGCGCAGCGCCTCGGCGATCAGCCAGCGCTCGACCTGCTCCATCATCTCCTTGAGCGTGCCCTGCTTCGGCGCGATCCGCGTGACGGTGCCCTCGATCTTGCGCAGCCGTGGCGACAGATCGGTGATCTCGATCCAGTGGCCCGATTCGGCCTGGATCACGATGCGCTGGATCTCGTTCTCGAGCTCGCGGATGTTGCCCGGCCAGTTGTACGAGGTCAGCGCGTCGAGCGCGTCCGGAGTGCAGCCCGGCAGCTCGACGCGATACTCCTCGGCGTAGCGCTTGAGGAAGTGGCTCGCGAGCTGGCCGATATCCTCGCGGCGCTCGCGCAGCGGCGGCAGCTTGATCGGGAACACCATCAGCCGGTAGTACAGGTCCTGGCGAAACCGGCCCTTCTCGACCTCGGCGGCGAGGTCGCGATTGGTCGCGCAGAGGATGCGGACGTCGACCTGCTTCTCGCTCGTCGCGCCGACCGGACGGATCGTGTTCTCCTGCAGTACCCGGAGCAGCTTGGCCTGCAAGGTCAGCGGCATCTCGCCCATCTCGTCGAGGAACAGCGTGCCGCCGTCCGCGATCTCGAACAGGCCCTTCTTGTCGCTATCGGCGCTCGTGAACGCGCCGCGTTTGTGGCCGAACAGCTCGCTCTCGAGCAGGTTCTCGGGCAGCGCGGCGCAGTTCTGCGCGACGAACATCTTGTCGCGCCGGCCGGATTGGTAGTGGATCGCGCTCGCGATCAGCTCCTTGCCGGTGCCGGTCTCGCCCTCGATGCACACGGTCGCGCGGGTATCGATCACCTTCTCGAGCTGGTTGAACACCGCCTTCATCGCCGGCGAGTCGCCGATGATGTTGTCGAACTTGATCGGCGTGGCGCGGCGCTTGAGATAGATGTTCTCGCCGCGCGCCTTCTCTTCGGCGACGCGCAGCCGCGCGACCAAGGTCGCGTTGTCGAGCGCGAGCGCGGCCTGCGACCCGAGCAACAGCGCGACCTCGAGATCGCGGTCGGTGAACATGTTCGTCGACGCACGGTTGTCGGCCTGGACCAGGCCAATGATGTCGTCGCCGCGCCACAGCGGCATCGCCAGCATCGACAGGATCTGCCCGCCCATGATCGACTCCGAGGTCGACAGCTCCTCCTGCGCGTTCGCGGTGAGCACGGCCGCACGATCCGCGAGGACCCGGCGCAACACCGCCCGCGACGCGCGCACCGGATCCGGCGCGTTCGGTCCGGGCGCCGCGGTGTGATCGCGCTGCCGCGAGACCGCGAGCGCGAAGCGGTCCTTGTCGTGCTCGTTGCGCAACAGCACCGCGACGTGGGTGGCGCGCGGGAGCAACTCGAACGTCGCCGCGACGATCGCGTCGATCACCTCGACGGGCTCGAGCCGGGCGCCGAGCGGCTGCAGCGCCTTGTACACGCGCAGGGCCTCGGCGGGCTCGCCGTCGAGCTGCTCGGTGACCTGGGGAAGATCCATGATCGAGCGCGACGCGATCACGCGATCGCCCGCCTCGTCGTCGATCTCGTCGCCGATCCGTACCGAGATCCGCACCGGATCGTTGCGGTTGCCCAGCAGCAACGCATCGCCATCGATCAGCGCGAGCTCCCAGCGCGCACTCGCATCGATCGGGATGCGACGGCCGTTACGTTCGACGGCCGAGCCGTTCGTCGAGCGCAGATCGCGAAACACGTAGTGATCGCCGATCTGCGTGATCTGCGCGTGATCCCCCGACAAGTGGTAGTCGGTCAACACGACCGTGCTCGCGGGCGAGCGGCCGATCGTCAACGTCGCACCACTGACGCGATGCACGCGTTGTTCCGCGGCACCCTGCTGAATCTCGAGAACGATCAAGCAGCCAAACCCTTCCGACGGTTTATACTGCATCTTCGCGCATGACGGCATCCGGACCCTCGAAAGTCGTCGTGCTCGATCCCGATGTGAGGGCCTCTCGGCAGGTCCAGCTCGGCTTCGAGCGCGAGGGCATCGAAACCGTCGCTCCCGCGGTCCCCGCCGACCTCGGCACGCTGGAGCTCGGCCTCACCAATGGTGATACGCCCGGCCTGGCGCTGGTCGGAGGCCAGGACCTCGACCTGGTGCGGCGCACCCGCGACCTCCTGGTCGCCGGCAACGCCGACATCCCGATCGTGTTCACCGGCCGCGGCGCCGCGCCCGCCGACGTCATCGCGGCCGGCGCCGATGCGGTGCTCTCGCACCCGGTCTACCTCCGCGACGTCGTGACGATCGGCCGGATCCTGCGGGACGTGCCGCGGGAGCATCGCGACCACCTGGTCGGCTCGCTGGTCGAGACCAGCGGCGTCTACGCGCTCGCCCGCGCGCTCTGCGCGCTCGGCCGCAGCGCCGTGCTGACGCTGATCCGCGGGCTCCGCCGCGGCGAGATCCGATTTTACCGAGGCGAGGTGACCTCGGCGCAGGTCGGGATGATTCACGGCCAGGCGGCGTTCCACCAGCTCCTGCTGTGGACCGATGCGCGGTTCGACTTCGCGTACGAGGATATCGTCCGGCGCGCGCAGATCCCGATGTCGACGACGGAGCTGTTCGAGGATGCCGAGCGGTTCCTCGAGGGCGTCCGCGAGAGCGCGGAGCTGCTATCACCGTCGATGGTGCTCGAGGTCGATACGCAGCGCGTTCAGGGCCTCGGGCCGCAGGTCCCGACCGAGGTCCACGGCGTGCTCCGCATGTTCGACGGCCACCGCGTGCTCGCGGATATCCTCGAGGATTCGCCTTACCGCGTGTTCGAGACGTTGCGGGTGGCGCAAAAGGCGATGGAAGCCGGGCTGCTCCGCGCCGTCGCGGAGCAGCGCCTCAAGACCAGCTGGCGCGCGGTGCTCGCGATCGAGGAGTGGCTGGTCGGAAGCGAGACCCGCGACTCGGTCGCGGAGCGCACCGCCCCGATCGAGACCGGCCCGGTCGCGCGCCAGAGCAAGACGAAGTTCAAGCGGAAGGGGAAGCGCAAAAAGTCGCCATCGCCGAGCGTGCCGACCCTCCCGGTCGGAGAGCCGAAGCCGACGGATATCGATTGGGGCGCGTTGGTCCCGCGCTCGATCGGCGCCGAGGTCGGATCGCTGTCGGGCGTCGTCCCGGCGATGGATACCCACGGCGAGATCGATGGTGCGACGCGCGAGAAGGCGCGAGAAAAGCTCGAAGCGCTGATGGACACCGATAAGCGCGACCGGATCTTTCCGACCGAGATCGGGCTCGAACCATCCGTGGTCGTGCGCACCGAGGATACCGACGAATGGGAGCGCATCGAGTGGGAGGCCAAGGCCAAACACGATGCAGCCACAGCCGCCAAGGCCGAGTCCGACAAGGCCAGAGCACGGGCAGAGGCAGAGGCCGCCGAGGCCAAGGCCAAGGCCGAGGCAGAGGCCGAGGCCAAGGCGGTTGCCGAGGCCAAGGCGGTTGCCGAGGCCAAGGCGGTTGCCGAGGCCAAGGCGGTTGCCGAGGCCAAGGCGGTTGCCGAGGCCAAGGCGGTTGCCG
>JBDTEH010000160.1:0-51598 GCA_039922635.1 Kofleriaceae bacterium
CGACGGAGAGCTCGCGGCGGCTCGCGAGGAGCTCGACGCCCTCCGCGCTCGCTTCGTGAAGCTCGGCGCGCCGGCGCGGGCGGCGTTGTTCGCCGCGCTCGCCCACCGGCGGGCCCTCGCGGCGGCACCGGCGCCGGCGCCCGAGCCCGTCGACCCGAGCCGCGCCGCCGAGGATGCCACCCAGGCCAAGCTGCAAGCGCAGACGCTGGCGGCGGCGCAGGACAAGGCGCGCGCCCTCGCCGCCGCCAAGCGGGCCGTGACCGAGACGGTGCGGCAATTCGAAGAGGCCAAGGCGGCCCTGCACGCGATCGTGGCGCAGCACGCGCAGCTCGAAGCCGAGTTGCTCCGGCAGGAGACCGCGCTCGCGTCGATCCACGAGCTCGCGTTGACCTGGGAGCGCAAGGTCAAGGAGCTGGTCGAGGGCGATCACGCGGTGGCCGCGGAGGCCGGTTACGACGAGCTCGTCGCGGCGCTCGCGGCGCAGCGCGACGCGCTCGATCGCGCGCTCGACCGGCTCGATGCTCCGAGCGAGGTCACGCGTCCCGACGAGGACGACGTCGATCCGATGCTCGCGGCGCTGCGGACCTCGGTCGAGGTGTCGGCCCAGCGCATCACGGCGCTCGAGCACAAGACGCGGTGGGAGAGTGCGACCGCCTCGCGCGATGCGATCGTCGCGATGAACCGCGCGCGGCTGCGGCTGCTCGAGGTGCTCGGCCCCGAGCGGCGAAGTACGCTGCAAGGCTTTGGCCCCGAGGGGCGCGCGCAGGCCGGCCGCGAGCTGCAACAGATCACGCTCGAGATCCGGTTCCACATCGCGGCGCTGCCGCGGTTGGTCGGTGACATCACGGACGCGTATCGCGCCCGCCCGCTCGATACGGCGAAGTCGCTGTTGCTGTTGTTCGCGCTCGTCGGCGCGTTTCGATGGTGGAGGCGGCGGGCGCCGCGGTTGCTCGCGCGGACGCAGGTCCGCCCCACCACGCGTGTTGCGATCTCGCGCGCACAGCAGGTGACGATCACGGCGCTCTGGTACCTGGCGCGCATTCGCGGCCCCATCGAGTGGCTCGCGCTGTTGTGGGGGCTCAGCAGGCTGTTCCCCCTGGTCGCGGCGCTCCCCGAGTTGCAGCTGCTCGGCAACGTGCTGCGCTGGGCGTTGCTCGGCACGCTCGCGATCCGGGTCCTCGATGCGATCGTCGCGCGCCAGGCCGTCCTCGAGAACAACGACGACGACACCGAGGCGCTGCGCTATCGCTCGTTCCGGGTGGTGTCCGGAACGATCGTCGGTTTGGGCCTGGTGCTCTCGCTCTCGGACGCGAGCGTGGGGGAGGGCGCGCTCTATGCTTGGGTGTGGCGCACGTGCTGGCTATTCGCCATCGCGGTCGTCCTGGTCTTGCTCGGTTGGTGGAAGGCGCCGATCTTCGCGCGCCTCGAGAAGCGTGGCGACCAGGGCCGGATCCCGCGGTGGGTGGTCGCGCACGAACAAGGCATCGTGAGCTTCCTGGCCATGGTCGTCGGCGCCACGTGGCTGCTCGCGAGCGGTATCGGTCGCTGGCTGGTCGCGCGCGCGTCGGCGCTCAAGACGACCCGGCGGGTCCTGGCCTACCTGTTTCGCCGCGAGGTCGAGCGCCAGGCGGCGGCCCGCGCGGGCGATGCGGTGGCGTTCGCGCCGCTCGATCGCGCGACCCGTGACGCGCTCGAACCCGATCGTCCGGCCGCGGCGCTGGTCGAGACCGTGATGCACGACGAAGTTACCGGACTCCAGGTGCTCGCGCGCGAGCACCACAACCGGGTGGTCGCGGTGATCGGAGAGCGCGGGCTCGGCAAGACGACGTTCTTGCGCCGCGTGGCGGCGGGCATGGACCTGGCCGAGGTGTGCTGGATCGCCTGCGAGCCCGGTGGCTTCGAGGGCTTTCTCGCCGCGACGGCCCGGGCGCTCGGCCGCACCGAGCTCGATGAAGGCGGCCTGTGCGCGGCGCTCCAGGCGCGCCGGCCTGCGCTGGTGATCGTCGATGACGCCCAGTTGATGGTCCGACCGATGATCGGCGGTCTCGTCGATCTCGACCGGGCGATGGCGTTCGCGCTCCGGGTCGCCGGCGAGACGACCTGGGTGCTGTCGATCTCGAAGTACGCCTGGCACTTCCTGCGCCTGGCGCGCAGTGATCGCTCGCTGTTCGACCGCGTGATCGAGCTCGAGCGGTGGAACGAAGAGCAACTGAGCGAGTTGACCCGCGCCCGCGCGCGCGCGGCGCATCTCGAGCCTCACTTCGACGAGCTCGTCGTGCCGAGGCAGGTCGATGCTTCGCCGTACAAGACCGAAGAGCGCGCCGAGCGTGACTATCACCGGATGCTGTGGGACTACGCCGACGGCAACCCCCAGATCGCGTTGCAGTGGTGGCGCGAGTCGTTGTTCCAGCGCGACGACAAGATCTACGTCCGGCTGTTCAAGACCCCGACGCTCGATGCCACCGAAGCCGTGCCGAGCGGGCTGCGGTTCGTGCTCCGAGCCGTCGTCCAGCTCGACCTCGCGCGCGAGCGCGACCTCATCGCGTGTACGAACCTGTCACCGGCGGACGTCAGCGATGCCTTGCGCGCGGGCCTGGCGCGCGGCCTGATCGAAGCGGTCGGCGACCGCTATCGCATCGCGCTTCCCGCGTTTCGCTCCGTCATCCTGTTCCTGCGGCGACAACACCTTCTCCTGCCATGAGGCCCCGATGATTCGACGTCTGGTGATCGCAGTTGCCGTGCTCGTGGCCTCGTCGAGCTCCGCGCTGGCCAGCGGGGTCACGGACGTGCCTTCGACCGAGGGACTCTCGGCAATGATCCGGTGGGGAGGCCTGTTCACGTCGCTGATCGTGGTGGCGGGCGCCTGGCTGTTCCTGCGGTTCGTCAACAACATCGTCGGCAGCCTCGGCCGGCAATTCGCGCCGCAGCGGTTGTTGCTGCAGAAGCTCGGCACGATCCTCCAGTTCTTCGTCTACATCACGACGGGTGGGCTGATCGTGGTGATGAGCTTCCGGCTCGATGATCGCGCGCTCGCGGTGATCGGAGGCACGTTGGCGGTCGCGGTCGGCTTCGCGATCAAAGATCTGGTCGCGTCGTTCATCGCCGGCATCATGATCATGATCGACCGGCCGTTTCAGGTCGGCGACCGCGTCACGTTTGGCGGCGAATACGGCGACATCACCGCGATCGGCCTGCGCTCGGTGCGGCTCCAGACACTCGCCGATAACACGGTCACGATCCCGAACAACAAGTTCCTCAACGACCTGACGTCGTGTGGCAACTACGGGCAACTCGACATGATGGTCGTGATGGACTTCTTCATCGGCATCGATCAGGACGTAACGGTCGCGCGCGCGATCGTCTCGGAGGCAGGGCTGTCGAGCCGCTACGTGTTCCTCGGCAAGCCCGTCGTGGTGCTGGTCAACCAGCTGGTCGAGGGCAGCTACTTCGCCGTGCGGCTGCGGCTCAAGGCGTACGTGCTCGACACCCAGTTCGAGAAGGACTTCGACACCGACGTCAACCTGCGCGTGCTCGAGGGCTTTCGCGTCGCGGGGATCGGGCCGCCCGCGGTCCTGCATCGCACGAACGACGCACCGTCGTTCGCAGCGCGTGCCGCGGTGACGACCACGACGCCGGGGCCGAGCTAGAGAGCAGCGATCGGTGTGATGGCTCGTAGGATCGATCGGCTAGCCGCGTCGCACAGCGCTCGCGTGGGGCGTCACCACGTCGGCTCGCGGCCACCGCAGCGCTCCGGAGGGTCGGATGCGCGCGCGGATCGCCGACGTGGTCGCGATCGGAGGCGCCGCGCGCCTCTTCGTTCAGCTGTTAGCTTGTCAGAGAGCCACCCGTCCGTCCCCGCCGGGACGGCCGGGTGTCCGATGCTGATCACCATGGTTTCAAAGCGGTCGTGCTCTAGGCCGGTGGGCGCGCCACGTGCGGGCCCCCGGTCGGTGGTGGAGGCGGCGACGCGCGCCACCCCGACACGAGCGAGGCGGCCAGGATCGCCGCCACGATCAGGCCCAGGACCACGAACCGGCGGTCGCGCTCCACGGCCCAGATCACGATCAAGGCGACGACGCGCAAGACCGGGGTCAGCGCGAGGATGACCAGGCCGATCGCGATGACCCGATCGGCGAGCGCCGAATCGGAGAGCAGGGCGCCGAGCGGGACCGCGTGTCCCGCGTACCGCCCGGTCGCGAACGCGAGGATCAGGCCGGTGAGCACGAGCGCGCTCGATCCGACGAGCCCGAGGCGCAGCACCCACTGGACCCGCCGGTGCGCGCGATGAGACCTCGCGGTTTCGCTGAGATCAGACACCGAAGTGCACTCCCAGCGCGCGCAGGCTCATCTCGATCGCGACGACGACCAGGATCGTCGCGAGCAGGCGCTTGAGCCCGGCGGGGTTCGCCTTGGTCGAGTTTTTGCTGCTCGCGAGCGCGCCGGCGATCACACCCAGCACGACCGGTGCAACCAGCACCGGGTGAACGTAGCCACGACCGTAATAGACGAAGATGCTGGCCGCGGCGGTGACCCCGACCATGAAGTTGCTCGTCGCGATGGCGACGGTGATCGGGATGTCCATCGCGACGTTCATCGCCGGCACCTTGAGAAAGCCGCCCCCGACGCCCAGCATCCCCGAGACCGCACCGGCGAGCAGCGCGATCGCCGAACCGGCGGCGACGCGCTTCGCGCGATAGTGAACGAGGCCGCCGCGCCGGTCGTCGTAGTAGCTGCCGGCGAGCTGGCCGGGCTCCTCGTAGCCTTCACGCATGGGCCCGGGCTCGAGCGTGCCGGCGTCGTGCCCACCGGCGCGGCGAAACATCAGCAACGAGGTCACGCCCATCACGATGCCGAACACGCCGGCGAGCGCGCGCGACGGGATCATCACCGCCAACACGCCGCCGGCGAGACCGCCGAAGCTGGTCGCGACCTCGAGCGCGATGGCCACGCGCGTGTTCGTGAGCCCGCGGCCGACGTAGACGCTGCCGGCCGCGGTCGAGGTCGCGATCACGGCGAACAGCGAGGTCGCGATCGCGATCTTGGGATCGAGGCCGAAACCAAGCACCAGGGCAGGGACCAGGACGATGCCCCCGCCGATCCCGATGCGCGCTCCCAGGAGGCCGGCTCCGACCCCGCAAGCGAACAGCAGCGCGAGCATCGTGATCGAGAGATCGATCACGATGCCATCCTCGACAGGCTGGTGGACCGGACGCACGTCGCGCCGAGGTTCGTGAGGGTCGACGCGGGTACCACCGCGGCATCTTAGGGCATCTCGAGGCGGTTCTGGCGGCCCGACCGCGGGGGCATCTTGGGGGCGTACCAGTCCGTACCGGGCACCCACGGAAGCGACGCGCGTCCACCGCTCGGGCGCCTCGTGGCTCCTGGTGCACGTAGGAGGATCCATGCGTATTTCGTTGCTCGCGTCATCGGTCGTCGGCTGCTGGCTGTTCATCCATCAACTCCCGCGTGCGGAGGCGTGCGATCACGACGGCGACACCTCTGCCGACGCGGACGACGACCACGAGGACGTCGCGGACGTCGACCACGAGGACGTTGCGGACATCGCGGACATCGCGGACGTCGAGGTCCCTGACGTGGAGGCCAAGGTCGACGCGGCGCTCGAGCGGCTCGATCGGGCGCTCGAGCGGCTCGATCGCAAGGTCGAGCGCGGTCGCGAGCGCTGGCAGCGCGATCCGAGCCGGCCGATGCCGCCGATGCCGCCGATGCCGCCGAGCCCGCCGATGGCGCCGATGCCGCCGATGGCGCCGATGGCGCCGATCCGCGTCGATGTCCCCGCGATCCATGTCGACATTCCGGCGATCCACATCGAGATCCCCGAAGTCGACGTCGACTTCGATATCGGTGGTGGTGGCGGTGACGACGACGACGAGTAGCGCCATGGAGCCATCGACGCCGCGACGAACGCCCCTGTTCGTCGACGAACCGATCGCCGCGCTGCGCGGGCTGTCCGCATTGACCGATCCCGACGACGACGTCGCCGCGGTGATCGATCTCGCGGTGATGGGGGCGCGCGGCGATGGCAAGACGCAATTTCTCGTCCATGCGATCCGTGCTCTCCACGGCCGAGCCCCGGCGCTCGCCGGCAGCGAGCAGGAGCTCAACCTCGCGATGATGCGCCTGGTCCTCGATCCGCGCGCCCCGCGCCCCGATGCGACCCCGCCCGGCGTCGTCCCGCACTTCACGTTTCGCGTACGTGCGGCGGCGCTGTTCGAGCGGCTGGGCGGGCTCGGCTCGGTGAGGCTCGCGTGCCGGCTCGCACGGGTGACCGGGCTCGTCGCGACGAGCTGCGCGCTCGGCGTGGTCGCGCTCGCGCTGGCGCTGCGCGGTGCGTTCGCGCCGGCCGTGATCGCGGGCGCGGGCGCCGCGTTGCTCGGCGCGATCGTGGTGCTGATCGCGCGGCGTCGGATCGAGACCGCGGGCGAGCTCGAGATCGTGTTCTGGGATGTCGCCGGCGAGCAGATCTATTCGCCGAGCGCGGCGGACTATCACGCGCTGCTCGGCCGGCTGGTCGCCGCCCGCCGCCACCGCGCCGAGGTGCTCGGGCGGTCGTATGCGTTCGCGCCGGTGCTGATCTGCAATCCACTGGCGCTCGGTACGTTCGATGAAGGCAGCCCCTACGTGCGGCTGCGCGCGCTACTGCCGATGTTCGCGGGGATCGATCGCGCTGCGTCGCGTGCGCTGGTCGCGATCAACCGGTACTCGGTCGTCGATCGGCTCTGCACGCGGGGGGCGCCACGCGACGAGATCGTCGAGGTCACGGCCCGGCCGCGCGGCGAGCCCGCGACGCCTGCGCAGCAGGTCGCCCGCGAGCTCGTGCGCGAGCACTGCCTCGATGCCGAGGACGGCCGCGACGGTCACGTCGCGATCCACTACCTGCGTTACGACACCGCGATCCGCAGCACGGTCGAGGTCGATCTCGAGGCCGCCACGCTCGCGTACGAGTACGACGATGGCCCGGGCACGTTCAGCGGCGACGCGCACCGGCGATTTCTCGAGTGGGTGAGCGCGCTGCCGCGCTGGGCGCCGCGCGCCACACCATCCGTCGAAGCGGCGGTGTCCCGAGCCACGCCGCCCGCAGGTGACGTACCGGTCGGAGTCGGATCGGCCCGGATCACGTCGAGTGGGCTCGCGGCGCTCCGCTATGCGCCCCGCGGAAGTATGCCGGATGGTTACGCACCGGGAGCGACGCGCACCGGAGCCACGCCGGACGGCGATGTTCTGGCAGGTGATCCGCGGATCAGTGACCTGCCGATCGGTGACGCGCCGGCGGCGAGCGCCTCGCGGTCGGCCGCGGTGCCGGCGGTCGCCGCCGAGGTCTGGGCGCGTCCGCCGGGGGCGCGATGACCCGCTACGCGTGGCTGCAGAAGCATCCGACCCCGGTCGCACGCGCGGGCGAGTTCCACTGGTATCCGAGCGATCGCGACCGCGAGCTCCGCGCCAGCTTCGCCGAGCGCCTGCCGTCGGCGAACGGCGGCGTGCTCTGGCAGCTCGCGCCCGGTGAGGTCGCGTGGGCCCTCCCGTTCGTCGCGGTGGCCGCCGATGGCCGGCGCTACACGGGGCTCGCGCTCGCGGTCGCGGACTCGCTCGCGGGGCTCGTCCCCGCGCGGCCCGCACCATGGACGGAAGCGACCGTCGATCCGGCGCAGGCGCCACCGCCCGAGTTGCCCGATCTCGCGGGCGTCGCACGCGCGCTGCTCGACGGCGGGAGCGCGGCGGTAGGAGAGCCTGCACACTCCGGCCTGCCGCTTGCGATCGCGGCGGTCGAGCGCGTCCTGCCGGTGCGCGGCGTGCGGCGCGGGACGTGGGCGGCCGGCACCACGATTCGCGGAACCGATCGCGTGGCGGCGCTCGCCGCCCAGGCGGTGGTCGCGCCCGGTTCGCGCGCGGCGCGTGGCTGGCAGCTCGCCTGCGAGCTCGCGACCGCCGAGCGCGGGGTCGACGCCGTCCTCGCCGAGCTCGCGAGTGAAGCCGGCGACTGGATCGTCACGCTCAACGCGTGGGGCCGCGACAAGGTCGCGTGCGATCTCGACGAGCTCGCGGATCGCGTCGCGCTACGCGTGCTCGCGCGGCTCGTCGCCGACCTCGAGCCGGGATGGGCGATCGCGGAGGCGCGCTGGCACGCACTCCTACCGGCGCACCGGCGCGACGCGCTGCTCCGTGCCGTCGCGCGGCGCGCCGGCACGCTCGAGGCGATGCTCGAGCCGATGCTCGAGGCGACGATCGATGGCTGAACCCGCGCGGGCTCTCGATGATGTCAGCGCGCAGCTCGCCGAGATGCTGCGCCACGCCGATGCGCTCCTCGCCGATTGGATGCGGTTCGGCGCGGAGGTGCGGCTGCGCGTCGAGCGCGAGACCGCGGCGATCGGCGCGATCGTGGCGCAGGCGGTGGACGGCGCGAGTGATCGAGCGCTCGCGATCCGGCTCGCCGCCGTGTCGATCGAGCTCGAGCGCCTCGAGCACCGGATCCGGGTCGCGGCGCGGCTCGCGGCCGAGCAGCGGACCTCCGAGCGCCGGCTGGTCGCGGGGATCGCGGTGGGCTTCACGATCGTGATCGCGTTGCTCGTCGCGCTCGTGGTGCGCGGGCCAGCACCACCGCTGGCCGCTCCGCCGTTGCCGATGCGGGTCGATATGCCGCCCGCCGATGCCGCGCCCGTGCCACCCGATGCGGCGGCGCTGCCACAGCTGGCGCCGGCACCGCCGCCGCCGCCGGCGGCGCGGGTCGATGCCGCACCGGCGCCGCGGGCGACGAAGAGGCACTGATGGCCGTCGCGCTGTGGTTCGCCGCGCTGTGCGCGCTCGCCGTGGTGACGACGCTCGCGACGACCCGCGCGCGTGCCGCGCCCGAGGCGGTGATCGGACGTGCGCCGTTCGTCGCAGTCGCGCTCGGGCACGCCGCGATCGTCGCGAGCGCGATCTGGGTGTGGGGCGGCACCGACGCGAGACTCGGTCGCGACGCGCAGCTCCTGCGTGGTCCACGCGTCACGCTCGAGCTCCGCGCGGTCAAGCTGGTGGTCGACCACGCGATCACGATCGGGCATGCCGCCGGTGCCGAGGTGCGCGTGCCCGGTCCGGGCGCCGCGACCATCGCCGTGGTCACCCGCGACGCACGGGGTGTGGTCGTCACCGTCGCGTGCCCGCCGGCGATGTTCGTCGTGCCGCCGCACGCGACGCTCGCCGTGACCGACTGCACCGCACGCGGATGGACGGTGCGCGCCGAGGGCGGGGGCATCGAGCTCGCGCCCGCTGGCCGATCCGAACGCACGACGCTCCGCGCCGGCGAGGTCGTCCGGATCGGCCGCGACGACGATCCGGTGGCGGGGCTGGCGACGTGGGAGTTGCCGGCCGCCGGCGCCGAGATCCTCGCCGTGCCGACGGATCCGACCGACTGCACGGCGTGGTCGGCGCAGGCGCGACCGCGCGACGGCGCGTGCGAGCTCGCGCTCGGTGGCTTCGACCTCGTCGCGATCCCGATCGTCGCGGATCCCGATGCCGTCGTCGGCCGTAACGCCCGCGCCGCGCTCGCGATCGGTCTCCCGCTCGTGCTCGCGTGCCTGGTGCTGGCGGCGGCGCCGAGGTCGCGCCGGCGTGCACCCGCGCTCGCTCACCTGCTGCGGGTGGCGGTCGTCGCCGGCGGGCTCGGTGCGCTCGCGTGCTGGCGGCTGGTGTGGGCGTACCGGATCGACGTGCTGCGCGATCTCGCGCCTTGTGGCGTGCGCGTGGCGGATAACGGGCTCGAGGCCGCGCTGATCGGTGCGGTGCTCGCCGGGATCGCCGCGCGACGCCCGCGCCACGCGCTCCTCGCGTGGGCAGGCTGGCTCGCGATCTCGTGGTTCGCGCTCGGGCTCGGTCCGGCCCACCTCACGATCGCGCGGGCGGCGATGATCGCGCTGTCGCTCGTCGCCGTGGTCGCGCCGCGCGCCGCCGAGCTGCGCAGACCCGAGCTCGCGCCCGAGCTCGTGCTCGCGGCGATCGCGCTCGCCGCGCTCGTCGCCCGCGCGCTCGCGCCGCACGGCGTGCTGGTCAAGCTCGTGCTCGCGTATGCGCTCGTGCTCGCGGGGCACGCCGGGCTGCGTGATGCGCTCGGCCCCGAGGTGACGGGGCGCCGCCGCGTGCGCATCGCGCTCGCGCTGATCGCCGCGGCGCTCGCCCTCGCCGCGTACGACACCGGCGTCGCGGTCGCGATCGGCGGGCTCGGGCTCGCGCTGGCGATGCTCGTCGCCTATCACGATGCGATCTACGACGCGTCGCGCGCGAATCGGATCGGCATCCTCGAGCGCGAGCACGCGCGACTGATCGCGGTGCACGGCGCGGTCGCGGTCGCGCTCGGCGGCGCCGCGATCGCCGGTGCGGCGCTCGCGAGCGACCGCGCGTGGCTCGCGCACGGCGTCGAGGTCGCGTCGCTGGCGCCGCTCGTCGCCGCCGGGTTGTTCGGCTTCGGCGCGGTGTTCGCGCGCGCGTACGGGCGGGCCTGGCTGCCGCACGTGCTCGCCGCGGTCGCGGCGCTCGGCGTGTGGGGGGCGCGCGGCGCGGTGCTCGAGCGGGCGACCGCGGGCCACGGCGTGATCTCGGATCGGGTCGCTTCGGTGATCGAGCCCGGCTACGCGCTGCTCCACGACGGGCATCGCTTCGCCGCGACCGCCTCCGCGTGGCGCGAAGCGGCGATCGCGGACGCGTCGACCCCGGACCGCTGGCGCGGTGAAGGCCTGTTCGGTGCGCGAATCGCCGATCCTGGCGTCGTGCACTCGGTCGAGAACGATTACCTGCCGGTGCTGGTCGCGCGCGAGGGCGGGATCGCAGGGGTCGCGCAGACCACGCTGCTCCTGCTGTTGCTCGTCGCCGCGGCCGGCGCGTTCGCGAGCGCCGCGCATCGCCACGCGAGCCGGGCCCAGCGCAGCCGCTGGCTCGTCGCGGTGGTGCTCGGCGTGCTCGCGATGTACCAGCCGCTCGCCTCGCTCGGCGTGCTGCCGCTCACCGGCATCAGCTGGCCCGGCCTCGGCATCGATAGCCCCTCGGATCTGTGGCTGTTCGTGATCGCGATCGCGTGGTGCGCGCTCGGGACCGAGGACCACGGCACCGACGACGAGCGTGTGCGTCGCACCGCGCGGGTCGTCCGCGCTCGCAGGATCGCGGTCGCCGCGCTCGCGACCACCGCGTGCGCGGGCGGGATCGTGGTCGCGCGGTCCGCGGCGGTCGCGCTCGCGCGCGTGCCGGCTGACGACGCACGGATCGCCGCCGCGCTCGACTACGGTCGGAGCGTCGCGTGCCCGTGGCGCGCCCGGTCCGGCGCGCTCGCGACCCTCGTCCCCGACGCGCTGGGCGGCGTCCCGCGCGATGCCGGCACGGCGCGGTTCGATCGCGAGCTCCGCGCCGCGTACGCGCTCGATCGCGCGGCCGTGCTCGGTGCGCTCGCTACCTGCGAGGGCACCGCGGGCCACTGGCGGCTCGCGCGCGCCGGTCCCACGTGCACGGCCGTGTTCCGCGCCGGCGGCCCCGAGCTGCGCCTCGCGATCACGAGCCCGTCTGGAGCGAGCGCGCACGCGACGTGCGTGATCGCCGGAGACGACGAGCCGGCGATCGCGGTCCGCGGTCGCGGCGGCTCGAGGCGCGGTCCGCGGATCCGCGTCGTCGCCGAGCCGATCGGTGCGGCCGCGCTCGATGCCGGCGAGCTGATCGCCGGCGCGCGGATCGTCCGGCTGCGCGCCGGCGCGCCCGCGGTCGAGCTCGCCGCCGCACCGGCCGGCCTCGCACGTGCGGGCGTGGTCGGGCTCGGCGGCGGGACGACCGTCGGGGTCGTGCACGGGCGGATCATGCTCCACGGGGACGCCGAGCTGTTCGTGATGGACGGCGGCGCATGGCGCCACGTGGTGCACGCGCGTGACCTCGCGCTGGTTCACCTGGCGCTGGTGGTCGCGGGGCCCGTGGACCATCGCGTCGTCGTCCAGATCCGGCCCACAAACGAGCCGCTACTCGCCGACGACGTCGAGCGAGGCCGGCGCACCTACCCCTACGGCAGCGCGCTGCCCGAGCTCGGCTGGGTCAATCCGTTCGAGCTCGATCATTCGCTCGGGCTCGATGGCTGGGTCCACGCGGCGCTCGCGCATCCCGCGCGCCAGCGCCTCGCGTGCGGCACGGTGCAGCCGACGCCGACGCCGACGCCGACGCCGACGCCGACGCCGACGCCGACGCCGACGCCGACGCCCGATCGCGTGTGTGCCCCGAGCCGGCTCGATGGCGTGCTCGAGTGCAAGGTCGCGCTCCAGCCCGAGCTCGCGCTCGCGCTCGACGCGATCGCCGATCAGCTCGCGACGGCCGCAGGGGCCAGGTCCCCGACCCGGATCGCCTACGTGGTGCTGCGCGGCGACACCGGCGAGCTGCTCGCGCAGCAGAGCCGCGTCCCGGGCCGCCCGCCGCTCGCCTATGCGCCGCGCGACCGCGAGGCCGAGGCCACGCTCGTCGAGCTCCGCGAGGCGCACGGCGAGAGCGATCGCGAGCGCGTCGAGTGGAACCTGCCGATCGCGGTCGGCTCGACGTTCAAGGCGATCGTCGCCCGGGCCGCCGAGCAGGCGTTCCCGGACCAGCTCCACGCGCTCTCGCTCACAGCCGCCGGTCACGCGCCGGGGTGCCAGGCCCATCGCGGCATCGCGGTCGCGCCGCTGCTCGGCCACTGTCCGCCGAGCTCGCTCGCCAGTGAGCTCACGACCGCCGACGTCCACGAGTTCTTGGCGTACTCGCCGAACTGGTTCCAGGCCGCGCTCGGGCTGGTCGGGCTCGCGCTGCCCGATGGCAGGCTCTCGACCCGGGCCGGCGCGCTCTCGCTCGCCGACGTGACCGGCTCCGATCTCGCGAGCTGGCCGACCTCCGCGCCGCTCGCGATCGCGGACGCGAGCGGGCCGATCGTCGAGGGCCATCGCATCGTGGTCGCGGGGCTGCGCCGCACCGCGCTGTGGACCCGCGTCGAGGCGCTGCTCGGTCGCCCGCTGTGCACGCTCGGCGATCACGCGTCGTGCGTGCACGCGGCCGAGCGCGCCGACGTCTGCGCGGCGCGCGCCCTGCCGATCGACGCGCCTTCGCGCGATCTGCGCTACCTGGTCGCGCTCGGCCCCGACCGGCTCGAGCTCTACGACGGCGATGCGCCCGGCCAGCGCCGCGTGCCCGTGCGCGAGTACTTCCAGCTCCTGCGCGGCGCCGGCGCGCACCCGATCGGTTCGCTCGCGCAGCTCGCCGACGCGTTCGCGCGCGTGGTCTACGGCAACGTCGCCGCGAGCTGGTTCCCCGCGCCCGCGACCGGGACGACCCCGGCCTGGTCGTGCGCCGACGCCGCCGACCGCACGACCTCCGTGCTCGGCGCCGGCGGCGGCCTGTGCGCGGTGATTCGCGAGGGCACCGCGCGCAGCGCGCTCGGGCCGATGCTCTCGGATCGCCGGATCGTCATCTACGGCGCGAAGACCGGCACGACCGACTCGCTCGCCGAGGTCGCACGCCGCCCGGCGTCCTGCGCCGCATGGAACGCGAGCCACCCCGCGCCGCTCCAGCTCGCGTGCGGCCACCGGCCGGCCGACGACAGCTTGGTCGTGATCGCGTTCGGCGTCGTGACGCCGAACGGCACGATCCCGCTCACGCTCGCGATCCAGCTCCAGCGCGGCGGCCTGGGCTCGGCCGCGCGCGCGGCGCCGCGGTTCCTCGACGCGATCGCATCGTACCTCCGCGGTGCGTAGACCTCACACGCTCGCGAATCGGCGCTTTCCCCACTGCAAGATCGGGGCTTCAACCCAGCGATAGACCGCCAGCGCCAGCACGAACGTCGCGGCCAGCACGATCACGACGAAGCGCGCGCGCTGGTCGGTGCCGATCAGCCGAGCGACGAGCTTGAACACGATCGGATGCAGCAGGTACATCGGGTAGCTCGCATCTCCGACGAGGGCCGCGACGCGGCGCAGCGCGCTCGGTAGCTCGAGCCGGATCGTGATCGCGAGCAGCGCGCAACACGCGAGCGCGAGCGCCGCTCCACGCAACCCGGTGAGCGAAGCCTCCGCGGTCGCGCCGCTCTGCGTCACGATGGCGACCGCGAGCACGAGCCAGCACGCCCACGCCCAGGGCGCGCGAGTCGGCGCGAGTCGGCCGTCGAGGCGTGCGTGGCCGATCCACGTGCCGACGGCGAAGTAGCCGATGAACGATGCGAATTGCGAGTAGGCGGCCCACGCGTGGGTCAGCGTCGTACCGGCGAGCACCACGTTGACGACCACGAGCTGCGCGCCGAATAGCAGCGCGGCGAACCAGGGTCCGCGTCGCGCCGCGATGACCGCGAGCAGCAGCGGGAAGGCCAGGTAGTACACGAACTCGATGCCGAGGGACCACCCACCCACGATCAACGAGGTATCACCCGGGTTCGCCACGCCGAACACGAAGGTGACGTTGAGCAGCCAGCGACCGACGAGCTGAGGGAGCGTGTAGAGCGAGCGCAGATCGACGATCGCGACGTACGTCGCAACGAGCACGTACAACGGTGCGAGCCGGATATAGCGAAGTGCGAGATATCGGGTGACCGGATAGCCGGCCGCGAAGCGGCGCGCGTACGCGATCGTCATGCTCGTGCCGGAGAGCAGGAAGAACAGATAGACGCCGTAGAGACCGAGGTCGTGAACGGTCGCGATCCCCAGCCACGACATCACGTGGTAGCAGGCGACCCCGATCGCACACAGGCCACGGAGCAGATCGAGTGATTCGATCCTGGCGGACGAGCTCCGTTGCATCACGCGAGTCTAGGCCATGCGCGTCGGCGCGAACCCCAGCGCGCCAGGATAGACTGCCGCATGGCCAGGTCGGCGCTGATCACCGGCGGCAATCGCGGGATCGGGCAGCAGGTCGCGCGCGTGCTCGCCGCGGACGGTTGGGACGTCGTGATCGGCGCGCGCGATCGCGCGAAGGGCGATGCGGCGGCGGCGCGCCTGCGCAAGGCCACCGGTGGTCGGATCAAGGCGGTCGCGCTCGATGTCACCGACGACGACTCGGTCGCGACCGCGATCCAGAAGCTGCGCGACGGCGCGATCCGGCTCGACGCGCTGGTCAACAACGCGGGGGTGTTCGGTGCGTCGAGCGGGGTCGCACAGACGATCGAGACCAACTTCTTCGGACCGCTGCGCGTCACGCTCGCGGCGCTGCCGCTGCTGCGCGACGGCGCGACGATCACGAACGTGACGAGTGGTCTCGGCGCGCTGGCGCACCTCGATCCGGCCCACCGGCGGCTGCTCGCGGATCCGGCGCTCGCCCGCGCCGCGCTCGTCGATCACGTGCGCGACTTCGTGCGCGCCGGCGGCAAGGGCTGGGGCACCGACGCGTACGGCGTGTCGAAGGCCGCGCTCGGCGCCCTGACCCGGATCCTCGCCGGCGAGCTCGCGACGCGTGGCCTCCGGGTCAACGCGACCGACCCGGGCTGGGTCCGTAGCGACATGGGCGGGCGAGGCGCGCCGCGCTCGGTCGAGGAGGGCGGGGCGAGCGTGCTGTTCGGGGTCACCAGCCGCGAGACCGGCGGCGTGTTTCGCGATGGCAAGCGGATCGCGCCGTGATCGGTCAGCCGCCGCGCAGCCGGCGCGCGAGCTGGCTGACCGGGTAGACCACCGCGCGGATGCCGTTGCGAATCCCGGTCGGTGAGATCCCCGCGGCGGTGTGAAACATCGAGATCTCGAACCTCGGATCGTCCTGGGCGAGGCGCTCGACCAGGTGCAGCTCGGCGAGCCGCGCGCGTACCGCGGCGTTCGGTCCGGGCGCGTCCCGGGCCTCGAGCACGAGTGTGGCGTGGCCGGCGGCGATCCGCGCATCGAGGCGCTCGACCCGGGTGCCGATGGCCGCTGGGTCCGCGGGCGTGCTCGGCACGGCGCGCAGCCACATGATGCCGAGCCCGCGCACGCGCCACGGTGACACCGACGCGAACTCGTTCGCGAGATAGTCGGCGACGTGGGTGTGCTCGGTCGCGTCGGCGAGCTTCAGGAACGCTTCGAACGTGGCGAGCGGGAGGTCCTGGCCGGCATCGAGCTTGATCGCCATTCCGAGCACGGTCTGGACCGTGGCGTCTTCGGCGCCGGTGGAGCCAGACAGCCGCACGCGCGCGGAGCCGGCGAGCCGCGCTCCGGCGTCCTGATCGAGCGCGACGACGTTCGCTCGGCAGACGGTGCCGCGCGGGTGAAACGCCCGCGCCGCGCGCACGAAGCTGAACACGAAGATCGGCAGCGCGAGCACGACCGTGGCGACGATCATGCCGACCACGAACAGAACACCGAGCCCGAACGCGCGCGCCACCCTGCGCGCGACGGTAGCGCACAACGGGTCGCCGTGCGCGGCGGTGGGTGGTTGGGGATCGCTACCCGGTCGCGATCAGGTGCGCGTACAGATCGACCTCCGGGACGGACCTGCGCACCAAGCTGTCATCGAACCGTGCGTGCGGTGCGCGCGCGCGGAACTGCGCGATCGCGGTCGTGAAGTTGCGCAGCGAGGTCGGGTCGAGCGCCGTGCCGAGGCCACTGTAGTTCGTGCCGTGCTCGCGCATCAGCCACGGGGTCTCGCCGCTCGCGCGGAACAGATACAGCACGTGCTCGGAGGTCTCGCCGTGGCTGGTGACCTCGCGCTTGACGGTCTTGCTCATCACGAGCCCGCCGGACAGGACGGCGCGCCCGAGATCGAACTTCTTCTCCTTGACGGTCTCGTGATGATCCGCTTGCTGTTGCGTCCGCGCATGGATGATCGCGGAGACGTCGGTCCACGGCAGCTGATCCATGCCGGTGTCGAGCCCGTCGCCATCGATCTGGAACGTGCGCATCGACACCATCGCTCGCGCCGCGACGACCTCGGCGGCCCGGCACACCGCGGCGCGGTGCTTGCGCGCGCGCAGCTGGGTCGCGAGCCGCTCCGCGGCACCAGGGTCGGTCGTCGACAGCACGATCGCCGGCAGCCCGGGCGCGAGCTTCATGCGGGTCTCGTACGGCGTCGCACCGAGGTCGGCGGCGAGCGCCTTGGCCTCGACGTCGATCGGGGTCGCGAGCGAGGTCAACGCGACGACGATGCGGTTCGGCTGGGTCACGGGCGTCGTGATGGTAGCGCCGTTACCGAAGGTTCGCCCGGCGAGGCGTGCAGACCCGTGGTGGGGAAACCATTCTCAGTCGCCGGCCTGGAATAACGTGGCGTTGACGGCGGCTGCGGCTGGTACGCCACGTGCTCTAGCCGTGCGCATGCTCCGGCTCGTGCTCGCGGTGACCGTGGTCGTCGGCCTGTTCGGTCAGGGCATCGAGGCGAGCGCCGACGCGAGGGTCGACTGGAGCCAGTATCTCGAGAAGCCGGGTGACAAGCCGCCGGTGACGCACTCCGCCAGGGCCGCGCCGGTCGCGAAGGCTCCGGCGAAGCCGGCGAAGGTTTCGAAGTCGAAGCGACACGCGAAGCCGAAGAAGCGCGCGCGCAAAGCTCACAAGTAACCGCTCTCGACCACGCGGTTCGACGGCGAACCCTGGGCGAACGCTGGGCGAACCCTGATCGAGATCGACGGTGGAGACAGTTGACCCTAGCGGTGACAAAAATTGCCGCACGATCACGGCCGGAAATTTCGAGCGCGTCGTCGAAAACGGGTGTTAGCTACGGCCATGATGAGGACCCTGGCAACGGGCGTCGTGGCCACGCTTTTGATCGCGAGCTGTGGGCCGAGCACGGGCTCGAAACCACCGGACTCGATCGAGGTTCAACCGGCGAACGCGACGATCATGTTCGGCGGTTCGGCGGGCGCGCCGATCGACTACGTCGCGATCGGCCACTTCGCCGACGGCCACACCGAGATGCTCGACGACGCGACGTTCACGCTCGACTCCGATGCGCAGGCGCTCGGCACGTTGGACACCGCGGAGTTCACCGCGACTGGCATGGCGGCGGGCACCGGCACGGTGTCGGCGACCTCGGACCTGGTCACGGGCTCCACCGGCGTGAGCGTGATCGTGCATCAGACCCACGTCGATCCGATGGCGCCGCCGGGCAGCGACGGCAACTTCCCGGATCAGCCGAGCGCGGGCGCGCTCGCGCCGGCGATCGACTATCCGCTCGACGGCGCGATCATGCCGGTGACCGCGGCCGCGCCGGACGTGCAATGGGAAGGCACCGCGAACGCGGGTGACCTGTTCCGCGTGCGCATCGTCGCGGGGCTCGCGACCGTGGACACGATCCTCGCCGTGACGCCGGGCTTCACGCTCGATTCGTTGCCGGTCGCCGCGGATTGGCAGCTGTTGACCACGAGCGCCCACGGCCAGCCGATCAGCGTGTTCGTCGACCACTGGGACGCGACCAGCGGCGCGCAGCGCGGCACCGGCGTGAACGTCAAGGCGATCAACGCGCAGGTCACCGGCGTGATCTATTACTGGGACCTCAGCCAGGGCCAGATGCAGCGGATCGATGGTGCAGGGCGCGCGCTCGCGATCCCGAACCCGCCGCCGCTGTCGGCCGTCAGCGGCAACGCGGCGGACGCCGGCAACCACTGTGTGGCCTGCCACGTCGTGAGCCGCGATGGGCGTTATCTTGCGGGCGAGATGTGGGGCGGTGGCGCGCAGGGCGCGGTGTTCGATCTCAGCGACCCGGCGATCGTGACGGCCAACCCCGCGCCGACGGTCGCGCCCGTCACCGCGACCTCGTACACCTCGTTGTTCCAGACCTTCAACGCCGACGGTACGCGCCTGATGATCAACCCCGGCTCCGGCCTGCAGGTCATCGATCCTCTCCTGGGCGCGACGGTCGCGACCTCGGGGGCCCCGCTGCCGAGCGCGAACGCGGCGCATCCGTCGTGGTCGCCGGATGGCAACTCGGTCGCGTTCATCAACAACATCTCGCTCGCCGGCGGCACGGCGCCCTGGGCGGTCGACTACGATCGCGGCGACGTCTCGGTGATCCCGGTGCTCGGGCCCGATACGTTCGGCGCACCGGTGTCGCTCGTGCCGGCGGCGAGCGTCGATCCGGCGTTCGCGGCGCCGTCGTGGCCTTCGTTCACGCCCGACTCGGCGTACATCGCGTACGGCGCCGGCGTGAACTCGCGCGGTCGCAACCTGGTGGGCACGACCGAGGTCGTGTATCCGGGCTCGTTGTTCCTGGTCAAGGCGAGCGGCGGGGCGGCGCCGATGGCGCTCGACACCGCGTGCGGCGGGGTCCGCGATTGCTATCTGCCGAACTTCAGTCCGTACGACGACGGCGGCTACGTCTGGCTCGTGTTCTACAGCCTCCGCGACTACGGCAACGCGCTCGCCGGGACCAAGGGCACGCAGCGGCGCCAGATGTGGGTCACCGCGATCGATAAGTCCAAGCTCGGCACCGGCGTCGATCCGAGCTCGGTGCCGTACTGGCTGCCACTCCAGGACTCCAAGACCGAGAACATGAGCGCGTTCTGGGCGGTCCCTCCGCCGCCGCAGTAAGTAGTACGTTCGGGCACGATGTTCGAATCCGCCGAGCTCGGCCACAAGATCGACAAGGAGCGCTATCTCGCGGAGGAGCCGTTGCTGCGCAGCGCCTTGCTCGCGGCGCAGTACGAGCTCGTCAAGCGCCGGTCGTTTCGTGCCGTGATCTTGATCGCCGGCGTCGATGGTGCCGGCAAAGGCGAGACCCTCAACATCCTCAACGAGTGGATGGACCCGCGCCACCTCCAGACCAACGCGGTGCGGCCGATGGTGACCGACGACCTCGAGGGCCGGCCTCCGATGTGGCGGTTCTGGCGCTCGCTGCCCGCGAAGGGCGCGGGCGCGATCTTCGTGGGCAGCTGGTACACCGAGCCGCTGCTGGCGCGGGTCTACGGCGAGATCAAGTCCGCGCGGTTCGACCAGCACCTCGACGAGATCCTGAAGTTCGAGAACATGCTGCTCCACGAGGACACCGTGTTGTTGAAGTTCTGGTTGCACCTGTCGAAGGAGCAGCAGCGCAAGCGCTTCAAGCGCCTCGAGCACAGCAAGAAGACCGCGTGGCGGGTGAGCCCCACCGATTGGAAGCACCTCGAGGCGTACGACCGGTTTCAATCGACCGCCCAGCACATGTTGCGTACGACGAGCACCGCGGAGGCGCCGTGGCTGATCGTCGAGGGGCGAGACGAGCGCTACCGCAACCTGACGATCGGCACGGCGATCTCCGCGGCCTTGCGCCGCAGGCTCGACGCCGACGCCGCGGCCGCGGCCGACACCAACGCGCAGGCCGACGACGCCGATGCCGCGAAGCTCCCGCCGGCGCGCCAGTTCGAATCGATCGATGGGGTCACGGTGCTCGATCGGCTCGTCCTCGACCAGCCGCTCGCCGAGGACGACTATCACGATCAGCTCGCGGTCGAGCAGGGCCGGCTCAAC
Source organism: Kofleriaceae bacterium (assembly GCA_039922635.1). Classification (GTDB taxonomy): domain Bacteria; phylum Myxococcota_A; class Polyangia; order Haliangiales; family Haliangiaceae; genus JABFXX01. The sequence continues at coordinate 20,364 of JBDTEH010000160.1, forward strand.
CTCGCGATGCGCCACAAGCGCTTCCACAAGCTCTCGGTGATCGGGGTGTTCGAGGGCAGCGATGCGGCCGGCAAGGGCGGCGCGATCCGCCGGCTCACCCAGGCGCTCGACGCCCGCCAGTACGACGTGATCCCGATCGCGGCCCCGTCCGAAGAGGAGAAGTCGCGGCCATACCTGTGGCGGTTCTGGCGCCAGGTCCCGCAGCGCGGGCGCCTCGCGATCTTCGATCGGTCGTGGTACGGGCGCGTGCTCGTCGAGCGCGTCGAACAATTCTGCAGCGTCGCGGACTGGACGCGCGCGTACGGCGAGATCAACGACTTCGAGGAGCAGCTCCACGACAACCGCACGCTGGTCGTGAAGTTCTGGCTCCAGATCAGCGAGGACGAGCAGCTGCGCCGGTTCGAGGAGCGCGCGCAGGTGCCGCACAAACAACACAAGATCACCGACGAGGACTGGCGCAACCGCGAGAAGTGGGGCGCGTACAACGCCGCGGTGTGCGAGATGATCGATCGGACGAGCACGCAGCACGCGCCGTGGACCCTGGTCGAGGCGAACAACAAGCACTTCGCGCGGATCAAGGTGTTGAAGACGATGACCGACGCGATCGAGGCGGCGCTATGACGAGCCCGATGACGGGGCAGGCCCCCCTTAGTCGAAGCTTCACGAGGATCTGATGGGGAAATCACGCAACCTCGCCGGCGTGAACCCGCCCGTCGCCGTCGGAGCCGGACCACGGTGGTGGCGGCGCACCCTCGCGTGGCTCGGCGCGCTGTACTTGTTCGCGCTCGTGAAGCACCCGCCCCAGGTCCGCGGCCTGCGCGCGATCGGGTTCTTCACCGAATCGACCTGCTTGTTCCCGAACGCGGACACGATCTCGTTGGAGTACCGCCTCGACGCGTGGTCGTGCGACGCGCACGCGTGGCATCCGATCGACCCGCGCGTATACTTCCCGATCCAGGCCGACGACAAGGAGTCGCGGTTCCAGCGCTTCGGCTACTTCTATCCGTCGAGCCGCGTCGCGATGAACGCGCTCGACGACTTCATCTACGAGCGCCACGAGACGAGCGACGACGGCCTGGCCGGCGCGATCGGCGGCATCAAGGTCTCGAAGTGGACCCACCCGATCCCGCACGTCGGAGACCCCGTCGCGCGCTACGCGTTCACGCCGCTCGTGCCGCCGCCGGAGGACGAGATCAAGGATCTGTTCTACACGAGGGCCAGCCTGCGCAAGTCGCGCTGCGCGAGCGTGCGATGACCGACCGGCCGTTCTACGAGCGCTGGTTCATCGCGGTGTTCGAACCGCAGCCGATCGTGCGACTCGAGCTCGTCCGGATCCTCGCGCCGCTGGCGATCCTCGCGTTTCTGTCGTCGCGCCTGATCCACCCGGACGACTGGCTGTCGAGCGCGGGGTTCCGGCTGCCGGCGCTCGAGGGCGACTGGCGCCAGCCGCTCAGCTTGCCGCCGATCCCGTCGGCGGCCGCGTGGGGGGTCGCGATCGTGCTCGCGCTGAGCGGACTCGCGACCGCCGCCGGCGCGCTGACCCGGTGGGCCTCGCCGGTGTTCGCGGCGCTGCTCGCCTACGTGACGCTCGCGGATCGGCTGGAGGCGTTCACGGTGTCGAAGCTCGGTACCGTGATCGCGATCGCGCTGGCGGTCTCGCCGTGCGGCTTCCGGATCTCGGTCGACGGCTGGCGGCGGCGGCGCCGCGACAAGACCTACGTCGCGCCCGAGCTGTGCAGCGGCGGCAGCGTGCGGTTCTTCCAGCTCATGCTGCCGGTGTTCTATTTCTCGTCGGGCCTGTGCAAGGCGAGCGGGGACTGGCTGCACGACCCACTCGTGCTGTGGTCGCACGTGCACGATTCGTATCAGACCTCGATCGCGTGGTTCGCCGCGAATCACCTGACCGCGTGGATGTGGACCGCGATGCAATACACCGCGCTCGTGTTCGAGATCGGGGCGCCGATCTGGTTTGGCCTGCCGTGGACGCGCAAGTACGCGCTGGTCTACGGCATCGCGATGCACACGCTGATCGGGCTGATGTTCGGCCCGGTGCTGTGGTTCGCGCTGCTGATGATCTCGCTCCTGGTCGCGAGCTACGGCCCGATCGGACGGCTGCGCCGCTTGCCGTAACGGCTCAGAACTGGCTGAGCACGCTGATCGTGAAGAACGGGCCGCCGAGATCGAGGTGGCCGACCGAGGCTTCCTGCATCGGGATGTGCAACGTATCGGAGCTGTCGGTGCGCCGCTCGGTCGGGGTCATCGCGATGCCGGCCGCCGCGAGGTAGCCGAGCTCGCCACGCAGGCCGAGCGCGAACGCCGGCCGATCGACCGCGAGGACGTCGAGTTGCACGGACGCGCGCGCGACCGGACCCCACGCCGTATCCGACGCGGTGTGCCCCATCGTGTCCTCGATCGACAGCGACGCGTGCTGGTAGCCGATCGCGAGCGCGCCGCTGACCGCGAGGTTGCGGAGCGCGTGGTAGCGGACGTGGGCGCCGGCCGTGAGCGTGAGGTCGAACACGCGGGTCGTCAGGGTCTGGAACATCGCGCCGTTCGCGCCCGACCACAGCGAGCTCGCTTCGGTCCACAGCTCGAGGTGGGCCGGGAGCTCGAGCTCGAGCCGGCGGCCGAGCCCGACGCCGCCGCCGGAGAGGTCGTCGGCGGTGACCGGATCTGCGCCGGGGAGCCCCCGCACCGAGGAACCGACCGAGAGCTCGTAGGGCGCGGCCGATGCGGCGGCCGCTGGAGCCGCGAGCAAGAGGAGGACGAACGCGCGCATGTCAGGGCTCCTGGTCGAGGATGTCGGAGAGGAGGAAGCCGTCGAGCACGATCGCTTGATCGCGGGTCGCGTCGGCGGACGGGATGATCGTCGCGTGGCCGCGGTCGTCGCCGTGATCGACGAAGATCTTCGAGTTCGCGGTCGACAGGACGCGCACCGGCGGGTCGTCGAGCCGGAAGTCGGTGGGGTGGAGGTTGTCGAGCGCGACGAAGCCGACGCGCGCCACGCTGTCGGTCGCGCCGATCAGGTGCGAGCCATCGGGCGAGAAGTCGTACGAGTCGAGCTTGCCGACGCCGAGCAGCGGCGACGTCGACTCGGTCGTCATGTCGAGGAGCCCGAGCACGGTGCGGGCGTCGTCGTGCACGATCAGCGCGAGATCGCGCTCCGGCACCGGGACCACGTCGCGGACCGGCTGATCGAGATCGATCGTCGTCAGCTCGACCTGGGTCAGCGGATCTTCGATGTGGTCGAGGTCGAGCACCGAGACCCGCTTCTGGTTCGCCGCGATCGCCGCGAACAGCGCCTTGTGGGGAGGCTGGTCGCCGCCCTGTGGGAACAGCAGGATCCGGTCGATCGGATCGGCGATCGGGATGGACCGGAACTGCGCGGTATCGGCGTCGATCACGACGACCTCGCCGGTGTTCGGGGTCGCTGCGAGCAGGTAACGCTTGCCGTTCGGATCGTCGTAGACCGCGATGTCGGTCGGACCGCCGCCGGCGCCGAGCTCGGCGAGTTGCGGGCGGTAGTCATTGCCGGCCGGCGTGGCGATGGTGTCGGGGACGAGCAGGACCTGCAAGACGTCGCGCGCGTTGTCGCTCCGCACGTACGCGCTCGCGGTGTTCGGCGCGAACACGACCTCGCGCGGGATCACGGGCAGCCCGCCGAGGTCGAGGCGCACCGAGATCTCGTCGCGATCGGGGTGCGCGGTGTCGAGCACCGTGAGGTTGTTGTCCGACAGGATGAACGCGAACGTGCGCGCGTCGGGCAGGCCGGGCACCGTCATCGGCGGCGACAGCTCGACGCCCTCGGGGACCGAGCCGAACGAGCGGATCGTGCGCAGCGTCGGGTTCGTCGCGCTCGGTGGCTGGGTGAGGTCGATGATCGCGAGCTCGTTCGGGTTGCGGAAGAACCCGGCCGCGTCGGGGCCCGCCGCCGAGAAGTACGCGATCGCGATCGAGTTATCCGGCGCGACCGCGATGCGATCGAACGGCGAGCCGATCGTGTAGCCCTGCGCGGTCGTGTCGAGGTGTTGCGCGTCGATCGCCCACAGCATCGGCGGTTGATCGATCTCGCCGGTGTGGACCGCCTCTTCACCACGCGTGATCACGAACAGACGGTGGCGGTCGGCGCTCGGCTGCGCGTAGATCGCGTTGCGCCCCACCGACATGCGCGAGATCACGGGCGTGTCGTTCGCGAGGTCGAGGAACGTGACCCGGTCGAGCGCCGAGTCGACGTACGCGATCTGGGTCTTGAGCGGGATCGGTCCGAGCACGGTGCGGTCGCGATCCCAGACCCGGGCGCGGCCATCGTCCCAGCAACCGGCGAGCGCGAGCCCGAGCGCGAGCCCGAGTCCGAGGACAGAAGAGGCGAGGGTTGGCTTCATCAGTTCACCACGTGGCTGTTGAGGTCGAAGCCGGTGACGGTGCGGACCGCATCGGTCGCGAGGTCGAGGAACGAGATCCTGCCGAGCGGGTGGCGCTGCGCGACGAACGCGCTCGGCAGGCCCGGCAACACGCCGACCGTGGACGGCGGCGAACCGAGGTTCTTCGTGATCACGACCCCGGTCTGGATCGTGATCACGTTCAGCGCGCGGACCGCGTTGGCGGCGTCGCCGCCGTCGAGCGTGACGTAGGCCTTCGCACCATCGTACGAGTAGGCGAGGGCGCCCGGGTCGACCGGGGTGAGCTGGAGCTTGCCGAACCCGCTCGCGAGATCGAGCACCGTGTAGCCATAGCTGCGCGCGATGAAGTCGTCGACGGTCGTCGCGGTGGCCGGATCGCCCGGCTCCTTCGCGTTGACCACGATCGCGCTCGTCGAGGTCGGCGACATCAGCACCGCGCGCACCGACTTCTTGAGCGGGAACGTGACGTGCGGATAGCCGGGTTGATCGAACGCGATCCGCGTGATCCGCGGATCGAGCGTCGCGTTCGTGAACATCAGCCCGCGCGTGCCATCAGCCGAGAGCACGAGCGAGCCGATCGACGCGTCCGCGAGATCGATCGTCTCGACGCCGGCCGGGTTGATCGCATCACCGGGGATGTCGACGATCGCGAGCTGCTGCGCCGCGCGCTCGACCGCATACACGCGCGCACCGTCGGGCGCGAGATCGATGTCGGTCGCCGGCGAGGCGAGCGGGATCGTCCACGCCTGGCCCGGGTTCGTGTGGCCGACCGCGACGACGCGGAGCTCCGCCGCGTTGGCCTGGCGCACGGCCGCGTACTCGCCGGTCGACACGATGTTGACCTCGAGGTCGTCGGGCGACACCGCCGGATCGGCCACGGGGATCGGCGGGATGATCGTCGCCTCGTGCGCGGTCGCGAAGCCGAGGTCGATCACCGAGACGCCGTCCTGGGTGATCACGTAGGCGCGGTCGCCGGGCGCGTCGAACTGGACCGCGCGCGGGCGGAACCCGACGGTCAGGTTGACCGCCTTCTCCGCGCCGGGCGCGAGCGCGATCACGGTGACGTCCTGGAAGCTGCCGATGCCGGTGAGCCCGCCGGTCGCGACCGCCTTGACGAGGTCGAACCAGATCACGGCGAACCGGCCCGAGGGGTCGATGTCGATGCGATTGAGGTGCTGCAGGGTCGCCAGCACCTTCACCGTATCGCTGCCATCGGCGTTCGGGCGGACGATCGTCGCGGTGCCGTTCGTGGCATCGAGCACGACCGCGCCGTCGCTGTGCGGGATCGCGGCGACATCGCGCGGCTGGTTGCCGACGTGGGTCGCGATCACCGCGAGCGTCGACCCGTCGATCCGCGCGAGCTCGTTCTCGTTCGTCATCGCGACGTACACGAACCGCTGCGCGCTGATCGGTGCGCCGAGATCGAACTCGGTCTCGGCCGGCGGGACGCCGCCGTCGCTCATCGGCGCGGGCGGCTCGCACTGGCCGAAGTCGCTGCACGTGTACCCGGTCGGGCACTCGTTCGAGGTCAGGCACCCCGCGGCGCCGGCATCACCGGTCGCGGCACCACCGCCGCCGTAGGATCCGGAATCCGAGCTGCCGGCACAGGCGGCGAGCGTGACAAGCCACAACGTAGTCGCGCGCATGGCGTGCCCCCATCGCAACCGACGTGCCCTCTTCGCTCGTGCGATCACGCGGAGATAGCGCGCGCGCGTTGGTCATTGGCCGGGCGAACCGCGGCGCGGGTGTCAGGCCGACGGCGTGAACGAGCGCCGGCGCCGGCGCCAAACCAGCCCGAGCACGGCGAGGATGACCCAACCGCTTTCGCTCGGGCTGGCCGTCGCGCAACCGCTGCTCTCGCGCGCCGGGGGACCACCGCCGCTGCCGGAGCCGTCGCCGCCATCGAGCGGCGTGAACCGGATCGCGTCGAACACGAGCTGCTCCTGGGTCGGCTCGCCGGTGTTGTCGCCGAGGTGGATCCATTGCTCGCCGCCCGCCGCGAACGCGATGTCGCCGAGCGGCTGCCAGCCATCCACGGTGGTCTGATCGATCGTGATGCTCTGCTCGGCGCCGTTGGCCTGCACGAGGTAGCCGGCGGCGTGCGAGGTCGCGTACGCGGCGGCGGTATAGACCTCGGCGTGATAGGTGCCGGCGGTCGCGAAGTCGAGGTTCCACTGGCCATAGTTGGCCTCGCTCGCGGCGGTGGTCGTATGGGTCCACGACAGGCCGCCCTCACCGGCATCGGTGACGTGCCGCATGAACTGCGCAGGCCCGCCGGCGGTGAAGCACGGATCGCCGTCGTCGACGATGCCGCCGCCCGCGCCGATCGTGCCGCACGGCGCGGCCTCCGCGTTCGCGAGCTGCAGGAGCTCGTCGAGCGTACCGTTGAAGACATTCAGATCGAGCTCGCTCGACACGACGCCGGCGACCTGGCCGGTATCGGAGTGCTGCCAGAACAGCCAGTTCGTCCACGGCGCGGGGATGTTCGGGCAGGCGGCCGTCGTGTACTGCGCGATCCACAGCGGGGAGCTCGTGAGGTCCGCGCTGCCGGTGAGATCGGCCCACGAGTACAGCCCCGCGTAGACGATCGGCGCGCGGCCGATCGCGGCGGTGACGTGATCGACCCAGGCGTGCACCGCCGCCACGACCTGCGCTTGCGAGAGGCCTCCATCGACCTCGACGTCGAGCACGGGCGGCAGATCACCGGGCTCGTACGGCGCGAGCGAGAGCAGCAGATCGGCCTGCGCGATCGGATCCTCGGCCGGGCGGAAGAATTGATAGGCGCCGCGCAGCACGCCGGCCGCCTTCGCGCCCTGCCAGTAGCCCGCGAACTTCGGATCCTGGAATTGCGTGCCGTCGCTGACCCGGATGAACGCGAAGTCGATGCCCGCCGCGTGGGCGACGTTCCAATCGATCGAGTCGTCGTAGTAGGAGACGTCCATCCCGGCGACCGTCGCTGGGCCTCCACACACGGTCGCGCTCTGATCGATCGATGCCGTCGAGCCCGTCGTGGGCTCGGTACAGGCGGCGAGCATGCACGCCATCGCGAGGATGATTCGCCGCTCCACGCTGCGAACGTTACGCGCCTCCTCGGGCGCGGATCAATGGTCGAACCATGTGGCTGTTCGGCTCCAGAGTGGGGCGTAGTCCTACATGATGACGGCGAAATCCTGGCGCCCGCTGGCTTACGATGCAGCGTTGCGTCGCTTCACCGGCGAGCCGTTGTTCGCGATCGCGCAGTACGTCGCGGACGAGCTCGCGCGGGGCGAGCTCGTCGAGCTGGTGGTCGCCGATCCGGATCACGGCGCGGGGATGTACGCGGGCGAGCGGCTCGGCGATGCGATCCACCGGCCGTGGCGCGTGTGGGTCGAGCTCGCCGACCGGCTGGGCGCGCGCCTGGCGACGCCGCGGCTCGCCGGCGGCGAGGTCACGCTGCGGTTCGAGCCGCTGGCGCGCGAGCGCATCCCAGCGCGCGGCGAGGGCCGCGAAGCCTACGGTACGGCCAGCGGGTTCGCGCGCATCCACAAGCTCGAGGATCCGGGCTTCGTGCTCGACCTGCGCGAGGCGCTCGACCGCGCGCACCTGCCGCCGGCACCGCGCGTGCTCGCGGTCGGCGTCAACACCGGCGACGAGCTCGCGCTGGTCTATGCCGCGGCACCCGAGGCGCGGGTCACCGGGATCGATCACAGCGAGAGCGCGTTGGCCCGCGCGCGCGACCACTGGCCGGCCGCGACGTTTCATGCCGCCGATCTCACCGGCCCGATCGACACGCTCGGACGGTTCGAGCTCGTGCTCGCGCTCGGGGTGTTGCAGAGCGCCGAGCTCGACGATCGTGCGCTGCTGCGCCGGCTGGTCCAGGACCACCTCGCGCCGGCGGGCGCGGTGATCCTCGGCGTGCCGAACTGCCGGTACATCGACGGTGAAGTCAGCTTCGGGGCCCGGATGCGTAACTTCAGCCAGCCCGAGCTCGGCCTCGTGGTCAAGGACATCGCGTTCTACCGCAAGTACTTGCAGCAGCATCACCGCCGCGTGTTCGTGACCGGTCGCAATTACCTGTTCGTCACGGCCGTCGCCGAGGTCTCGGCGCCATGAGCAGCTCTACGCTCGACCGTTGACGTGTATGTTCGCGGTGCTGCGGAATGCACGGGGGGGATCGTGCGTTCTGTCGTAGAGGAGCAGGGATCATGAGGGCACTCGCGTCGTGCGCGCTCGTCGTAGCGGCACTCTCTTCGTGCAAGAGTCACAAGTCACTGCTCGACGACACCCCCGGTGCGGGCGCGACGCCGGGGACCTCCGACGGATCGGCGAGCCCGAGATCGGTCGACGCGCCACCCAAGCCCGCCGCGGTGACCTCGAAGCGCGCGGATCCGCAGATCCACGAGCTCGGCATGGAGCATGTCCTGCCGAGCGCGATCGTGATCGAGCTCGCGACGCCGATCGTCGATCGCTCCGCGGTCGGCACGGTGAGCCCGCGCTCCGTCGTCAAGCTGACGCCGGAGAGCCCGGGCACGCTGAAGTACACCGGGGTCTCCGAGCTCACGTTCACGCCGGCGAAGCAGTTCGCGTACGGCACCGAGTACACGATCGAGGTCCACAAGCTCGAGACCCGCGATGGCGTGCTGGCTCCACCGGCCGGCACGAAGTGGAGCTACACGTTCAAGACCGAGGACTTCAAATTTCTCGGCTGGGCGCCGAGCGGCCTCGACCTCGATCACCACAAGGTCACGACCGAGGTCACGTTCTCGGGCCCGGTGCTGCCGAACCTCGCACGCGCGCACCTGGCCTTCGCGATCGACGGCCACAACCCGGCCGGCATCGCCGTGCTGCCGAGCCGGACCTCGAACATCGTGATCGTCCAGCTCACCGATCCGAAGCTCGGCATCGGCTCGAAGCTGACGATGTCGCTCGAGGCCGGGCTGGCGTCGCTGACCCACGACAAGGCGCCCGCCGCGAGCGCGGAGTACTTGGTCGCGACCGACAAGGCCGTCTCGATCAAGACCGCTTACATGGTCGAAGGCGCGAATGGCTTCTACATGGAGGTCGTGTGCAACGACGATGCCGCGCCCGCGGGCCATCGCTACGCGTACGAGGGCGAGGGCTACTACGATCTGTCCGCGCGCTGCCAGCTCGACGACGACGCGGTCTCGCGGATCCACTTCTCGCCGCCGGTCAAGAAGACGTACATCACCAACGGCAAGGCCGGGTTCCGCGTGTTCGGCGACTTCAAGCGCGGCACCTACGCGGTCAAGATCGACGGCGGTGCGACCTCGGTCGACGGCGGCGTGCTGCTCGCGCCCTTCGCGAAGTCGTTCTCGGTCGCGGCGCGCAAGCCCCAGATCTCGTTCCAGGGCACCGGCCGCTACTTGCCGCGCACGGCGTGGACGAACCTCGGCATCAAGCACCTCAACGTCGACGCGGTCAACCTCGTCGTTCGCGAGGTCCCGCCCGAGAACCTGGTGTTCTGGATGTCGAACGACGAGAGCGACGCAGCCGACGAGCGCACGTCGAACGTGATCCTCGAGAAGACCATCTCGCTCGCGGGTGATCCGGATCTGCAGGCCTCGACCTGGCTCGACGTCGGGTCGCTGTTGCCGGCGACCACGCGCGGCATCCTCGAGATGAAGCTGGTCGCGACCGGGACGCAGGCGACGGCGCGGCTGTTGCTCACGAACCTGTCGCTCGTCGCGAAGAAGACCTCGCCGCCGGGCAAGCCGTGGGAACAGAAGGTCCTGGTGTGGGCGCTCGACATGGACACCGCGAACACGCTGAGCGGCGTCGACGTCAGCCTGGTGCGCAAGAGCGGCAAGGTGGTCGCGCGATGCACGACCGATGGCGCCAAGGGCTGCACGCTCGACACCGGCGCCGACCACGATCCGGATCACAGCGAGCCGTTCGCGCTGATCGCGCGCAAGGGCGATGACCTGACCTACCTGCGCTACGCCGACCTCAAGGCGGATGTCGCGGAGTCGAACACATCGGGAACGCCGTTCGTCGCCGACTCCCCGTATCGCGCCGCGATGTACTCCGACCGCGGCGTGTATCGCCCGGGCGAGACCGCGCACGTGACCGCGATCGTGCGCGACGCCAAGGATCGGGCCCCGGCGCAGCTGCCGATCGACGTGCAGGTCGTCGATCCGCGGGCGAAGGTCGTGAAGAAGGTCGTGCTCAGGACCAACGCCGCCGGGATGATCGCCATCGATCAGCTGCTGCCGGCGTTCGCGGATACCGGCCACTGGCGCGTCGGGTTGTCGGTCGCCGACAAGCCGCTCGCCGCCTACGACGTCCAGGTCGAGGAGTTCGTGCCCGAGCGCATGAAGGTCACCGCCGCACCGGAAACGCCGAACCTCCTGATCGGCGCGCCGATCGCGATCGACGTCACCGCGCAGTACCTGTTCGGCGGGACCGCCGCGGACAGCGGAGTCGAGCTCGCGTGCAGCGCCGAGCCCGCCAGGTTCGTCCCGGCGCAGAACGCCGATCTCACGTACGGCGTGGTGCCCAAGGGCAAGGCGGTCAACCTGGGCGAGCCGACCAAAGCTCAGCTCGGGCCGACCGGCACCGCCACGATCGAGTGCCCCGGCGAGGACAAGACCACGTTCACGCAGACCAGCCAGATCACCGCGACCGCGTCCGTGCTCGAGGCCGGCAGCGGCCGCGCGACCGTGAGGTCGACGACGGTGACGGTGCATCCCGAGAAGTTTTACCTCGGCCTCAAGACCAAGGCGCAGCAGGCGCGCTCCGGCGAGACGTTCACGGTCGAGGGCCTGGTCGTCGATTGGAGCGGCAAGCTCGTCACCAACGCGATCCACGGCGTCGACATCGAGCTGGTCCACCTCGAATCCGACTACGGCTACAGCTACGACGAGGACAACGGCGAGGGCCGGTACGACCGCTGGATGCGCAAGGTGCCCGAGGGCAAGCAGCACGCGACCGTCACCGGCGGTAAGTTCACGTTCGACGTCACGCCCGGCGAGGCCGAGATCGGCTACGTCGTGCGGGTCAAGGCCGGCAAGGCGAGCACCGAGTTGATGCTCGACGGCACGTACCCGTACGACTACTACTATGGCAACGGCGAGAGCTCGAGCGTGGATCGCACGCCGCGCCCCGCCAAGCCGACGCAGTTGCAACCGCAACTCGCGAAGGAGATCGAGGTCGGCAAGCCCGTCGACGTCAAGGTGCTGACCCCGTACAACGGCAAGATCCTGTGGACGGTCGAGACCGATCACGTGATCGCGGCCGAGTGGAAGGACGTCACCCGCGGCGACGCGACCTGGCGGTTCACGCTGCCGGAGTTCGCGCCGAACGTCTACATCTCGGCGTTCGTGGTCAAGGATCCGCACCTCGAGAGCAAGGACGCGTTCATGCCCGACCGCGCGTTCGGCATCGCGTCGGCGCGCGTGCTGCCCGTCGAGTATACGCAAGCGCTCGCGCTCGAGGTCCCGAAGCAAGTCCGGTCGTCGAGCCCGCTCACCGTCAAGCTCGATGCCGGCCCGATCCAGGGCCCGGCGTTCGCGACCGTCGCGGTCGTCGACGAGGGCGTGCTGTCGCTGACCAACTTCAAGACGCCCGATCCGCTCGGCGTCCTGTTCGCGAAGCGCGCGCTCGGGGTCGAGACGTTCGAGACGATCGGCTGGACGATGCTGCACAACCCCGCCGGCGCGTCGTCCAGGACCGGCGGCGGCGACGACGGCATGGCCGATGCGGAGCAGGGCACGTTCGGCAAGGGCCGCGTGCAGCCGATCAAGCCGGTCGCGCTGTGGTCGGGAGTCGTGCCGGTCGGCGCGGACGGCAAGATCACGATCCCGTTCCAGATCCCGTCGTATCGCGGCCAGCTCCGCGTGATGGCCGTGGTCGTGACGCCGGCGCGCGTGGGGCACGCCGAGGCGGATGTCACGGTCAAGGACCCGATCGTCGTGCAGGTGACGTTCCCGCGGTTCGTCACGCAGAACGACGAGATCCAGATCCCGGTGTTCGTCACGAACCTGTCGGGCCAGAAGCTCGACGTCCAGGTCAAGATCTCCTCGCAGGAGCTCGCGGTGGCAGGCGTGGCGCGGCCCAAGGTCGCGGCGGTCCCGCTCGGGTTCGCCGGCAAGGACACCGGCTCGCTCCGGCTCGACAACGGCAAGAACGACACGCTCGTGTTCCAGGCCAAGGCGCAGCTCCCGATCGGCGGCGCGAAGCTGCGCGTGGTCGCGACCGCCGGCGGGATCACCGAGACCGACGAGCTCGAGGTGCCGTTCTTGCCCGCGGGGCCGATCGACCACGCGATCCAGAAGATCAAGGTCTCGCCTGGATCGCTCGATCTGGCGAAGCAACCCGTGCTCGCCAACTGGGTGCCGACCAGCGAGAAGTCGACGTTCTGGCTCACCGCGAACCCGTTCGGCGAGTCGTTCGCGCACCTCGGCTACCTGATCCACTATCCGTTCGGTTGCATCGAGCAGACCACGTCGTCGACGCGGCCGTTGCTCTATATCGGGGCGCTCGTCGAGCAGGTCGATCCGCAGCTGGCCGAGCTCAAGCTCGAGGACATGGTGCTCGCGGGGATCAACCGGGTGCTCGCGATGGAGACGCCGTCGGGCGGGTTCGGCTACTGGCCCGGCGCGACCGATCCGCTCGAGTGGGCCACGGCGTACGCGACCGACATGCTGCTCGACGCCAAGCAGGCCGGTTATGCGGTCCCCGAGGATCGCCTCGAGGAGGTGCTCGGCTGGATCGACGCGCGCGTGACCGCGTACGAGCGTGGCGACAAGATCGTCCACGAGCCGTGGAATCACTACGACGAGCAATCGGAGGCGTACCTCCACTACGTGCTCGCGCGCGCGCACCGCGGCAAGAAGGCGCGGATCCAGGCCCTGATCGACGCGTCCCCGAAGGCCGCCAAGGGCGAGCAGGCCGAGGACCTCTATTTGCTCGAGGCCGCGCTCTACCTCTCGGGGGATCGTCGTTACGCCGCCGACCTCAAGGCGGTCGACAGCACGCCGATCGCCTCGGAGCGGATCAACAGCTGGAGCTTCTACTCGGATCGCCGCCGCCGCGGCTTCCAGCTCTCGGTGTTCTTCGAGCTGTTCGGCGCGGATCCTGCGGCCGAGCCGCTCGCGGAGCGCGTCGCCGAGAGCCTCGCGAGCGAGCCGTCGTGGGGCTACTACAACACGCAGGAGCTGGTGTGGGGGGTGACCGGCCTCGGCAAGTGGGTCGGCGCGACCGCGGCGCACGGGCTCGCCGAGGGCACGCTCACCGCCGATGGCACCGTGATCGCGCCGCGCGCGACCAAGCACAAGTCGCACGACAAGTCGTGGTCGCTGCTCCGAGCGAGCGAGTACAAGCAGCTCGCGCTGAGCGTCCCGCAGAGCGCGGCCGGGCTGTGGCTGATGATCTCGAGCGAGGGCGTGCGGCCGGGCAGCGACTACAAGACCGGCGGCAACGGGCTGGCGGTCACGCGGTCGTACAAGACGCTGGACTCGACCGAGCTCGATCTGTCCAGGGGCACGGTTCACCTCGGCGACCTCGTGTTCGTCGAGATCGAGGTCGAGAACACGTCGGGCGCGACGATCCAGAACATCGCGCTCGTCGATCGCCTCCCCGCGGGCTTCGAGATCGAGAACCCGCGGCTCGGACGCACGACCAAGCCCGACTGGGTCAAGGACGAGGATCAGTGGGCGACCGACTTCATGAACATGCGCGATGACCGGCTCGAGGCGTTCGGGTCGCTGCCGCCGCATACCGCGAAGAAGCTGGTCTACACCGTGCGCGCGGTGACCGCCGGCAAGTACACGCTGCCACCGATCGAGGCGGCGGCGATGTACGACGCGACGCTGTGGGCCCGCGCGAAGGGTGCGACCGTCGTGATCGCGGGGCCGTGGGCTGGAAAGCTCATCTAGGGCGCTTCAGGCGCCTGGCGCTCTGGCGCGCGAGCGCGCTGGCGGTCACCGCGTTCAACGCGGCGATCGTCGTGCTCGTCGTCGCGGCGTACCTCGTGCCGCTACCGGCGCGCGGCACCGGTTGGTCGACGGTCGTCGAGTATCGCGACGGCCAGCCCGCGTACGTGTTCCTGTCGCCCGACGACAAGTGGCGGCTACGCGTCGAGCTCGATCGGCTCGACCCGAAGCTGGTCGAGGCCTTGATCGCGCTGGAGGACAAGCGGTTCTGGACCCACCACGGCGTCGATCCGATCGCGGTGGTGCGCGCCGCGGTGACCGACGTGATCCACCGGCGCCGCGTCTCGGGTGGCTCGACGCTGTCGATGCAACTCGCGCGGCTGTACGAGCCACGCACCCGCACGATCCCTCACAAGTTGATCGACATGTTCCGCGCGGTCCAGCTCGATCTGCGGCTGCCGAAGCGCGAGATCCTCGAGGAGTACCTGTCGCACACGCCGTATGGCGAGAACGTCGAGGGCATCGAGAGTGCCGCGTGGAGCTACTTCGGCCATGGCCCGCGGCACCTGACCGCGCTCGAGATCTCGACGTTGCTCGCGGTGCCGCAGGGGCCGTCGCGATTCGCACCTTCGCGCGCGAACACCGAGCGGTTGCGTGGGCGTCGTGATGCGATCCTCGCGAAGCTGATCGAGGCCGGCGTGTTCGCGCCGGTCGATGCGAGCGCCGCGGTCGCGGAGGCCGCGGTGACGTTGCCCCCCGATCGCCTGCGGCCGATGCCGCGCGAAGCCCCTCACGCGGCGATCTGGTTGCGTGCGCGCCATCCGCTCGAGCTCCGCATTCGCTCCACGCTCGATCGCGGCCTCCAGGCGGTGGTCGAGAACCAGGTCGCGCTGCGCGAGTCCGAGCTCCACGCCAAGCAGATCCACGGCGCCGCGGTCGTCGTCGTCGATCACCGCAGCCGCGAGGTCGTCGCGCTCGTAGGAAACCTCGATTTCGACGACAAGCGCGGCGGCCAGATCGCGATGTTCGACCGGCCGCGCTCGCCGGGCTCGACGCTCAAGCCGTTCCTGTACGCGCTCGCGATCGACCGTGGGCTGGCGCTGCCGCAGTACCTCGTGGCCGACGTGCCGAGCCAGTACGGCACGTATCGGCCGCGCAACTTCGATGGTGACTTCGCCGGGTTGGTCACGCTGCAGGACGCGCTGTCGCGCTCGCTCAACCTGCCGTTCGTCGATCTGCTCGCGCAGCTCGGCGTCGAGCAGTTCGTCGGCGAGCTCGCGCGCATGGGCGTCGCCGCCGATCGCGCCGTGCCCGGCCAGTACGGGCTCTCGCTCGTGGTCGGCGGCATCGAGATCACGCCGCTCGAGCTCGCGGGCATGTTCGCGACGCTCGCCGAGGATGGCCTGTACCGGCCGTTACGGGTCGCCGCGACCGACCCGATCGCGCCGGGCCAGCAGGTGTTCGGCAAGGGCGCCGCGTTCCTCACCCGGCAGGCGCTCGCCAAGAAGGACCGCCCGGACTTCCCGCATCGCCGCGACGTCAGCGGGGTGCCCGCCGAGATCCACTGGAAGACCGGCACGAGCTTCGGGTTCCGGGATGCGTGGGCCGCGGGCTCGGGCCCGGCGTACACGGCGGTGGTGTGGACCGGCAACGTCGACCAGAAGCCGAGCGCGGATCTGGTCGGCTCCGAGGCCGCGGGGCCGCTGTTGTTCGACGTGCTCGAGGCGGTCGCGAATCGCACCCACGTCCATCGCGCCGAGACCACCCCCGACGATCTCGTCGAGGTCGAGGTCTGCGCGTACTCCGGCCACGTGCCGACCGACGCCTGCGATCACCGCATCGAGGTGCTCGCGCCGATCCACGCCGTGCCGACCGCGCCGTGCCCGTATCACCAGGCGTTCGAGGTCGATGGAGCAGGGCGCGCGGTGGTGCCCGCGTGCAAGCACCCCGGCGCGGTGTACACGCGCAAGAGCTTCATCGTGCTGCCGAGCGCGGTCACCGCGTGGCTCACCGGTCGCTCGCGCGAGGTTCCGGAGGCGCCGGTGTTCGCGGACGGCTGTGCGCCCGAGGTCGGCGCCGCGCCGCCGGTGATCGTGACGCCGGGCGAGGGCCAGATCGTCACGCTGATCCCGGGCATGCCGGCGAAGGCGCAGGCGGTCCCGCTCTCGGCGAGCTCGCGGGCGGCGCAGTTGACGTGGTTCGTCGACGGCGCGCGGATCGCGACCGGCCCCGCGGGCGAGCGGGTGTTCTGGACGCCTTCGCCCGGCACGCACGAGCTGGTCGTCGCGGACGAGGCGGGGCGAAAAGCGCGTCGCGCGCTCGAGGTGAGATCCGGCCTCGTTCCCGACTAGTATAGTGACGGCGATGGCGGACCCGCTCGCGCAGACCGAGCTCGGAGGCGGGGGCACGGCGCAGACCGTGAACGAGCGGCCGAGCACGCGCGATCTCGGCGCGCCCTCGATCCCCGGCTATCGCATCACCGCGATCCTCGGCGAGGGCGGGATGGGCACGGTCTACGCGGCCGAGCAAGATGCCCCGCGCCGGCGCGTCGCGATCAAGGTGCTACAGAGCCGCTCCGGCGGCGCGCTCGCGCGGTTCCAGGCCGAGGCGGAGATCATGGCGCGGCTCGATCATCCGGGCATCGCCCGGGTACTCGAGGCCGGCGACGCCGACAACCATCCGTTCCTCGTGATGGAGCACGTCGACGGCACGACGCTCGATCGGTTCGTGGACGGCCTCGTGCTCGATCGCAAGCTCGAGTTATTCGGCGCGCTGTGCGAGGCGGTCCAGCACGCGCACCTCAAGGGCGTGATCCACCGCGACCTCAAGCCTGCGAACGTGATGGTCCGGACCGAGGATGGTGACGCCGGGCGCGTGGTGGTGTTGGACTTCGGCGTCGCGCGCCTGGCGGTCGACGACGACAAGACGCCGAGCACGACGCGCGCGGGCGAGCTGATCGGGACGCCGCTGTACATGTCGCCCGAGCAGGCGCGATTGCGGGCCGACGAGGTCGATGTCCGCACCGACGTCTACACGCTCGGCGTGATGCTGTACGAGCTGATCTCCGGCGAGCTGCCCTACGACGCGCGCGACGTGCCGCTGCCGATCCTGACCTGCATGATCTGCGAGGACCCGCCGATCGCGCTGGCGAAGCGCGATCCGGCGCTGGCCGGCGACCTCGATGCGATCACCCGGCAAGCGCTCGCGAAGGATCCGGCCCAGCGCTACCAGTCGGTCGCCGCGCTCGCCGGCGACGTGCAGCGGTTCCGCGACGGCATGCCGGTCTCGGTGCGCGTGCCCACCGCGATCGAGCGGCTCCGTGCGTTCGTGCGCCGCCGTCCCGTCGTCGCCGCGACGATCACCGGCTCGATCCTCGCGCTCGCGACGTTCGCGCTCGTCGTCACGTACCTGTGGCGCGACGCGAGTGCGGCGCGCGCACGGACCGAGGCGGCCCGCGCCGAGCTCGAGTCGCGCGGCAACCAGTTGATCCTGCGCCAGGCCCGGGTCGCGCTCGGCCGCGATCCGACCGAGGCGCTCGCGTGGCTCGCGACCCTGACCCCGCGTGACGTCGATGTCGGGACCGCCTGGGAGATCGAGCACGAGGCCGTGGCACGCGGTGTCGCGCGCGACGTGTGGAAGGGCCACACCGACGAGGTCCACTGGGTCGAGGCGCTCCCGGGTGGCTTCGTCAGCGCCGGCTACGACGGCCGCGTGATCGTGTGGGATCCGCAGCCGCACCTGATCTTCACCGCGAAGCAAGGCCGCGTGCACCTCGCGCGGCCGTCGCCCGACGGTCGCGAGCTCGCGATCGGCGCCGACGATGGCGACCTCCGCATCGTCACCCGTGACGGCACGCTGCTCGCTCGGCTGCCGGGCCATGTCGGCGATGTCCAGCACATGGCGTGGGCCCCTGACGGCGGCTGGCTCGTGACCGGTGACGACCACGGCAACGTGCTGCTGTGGCCTCACGCTCGCGCACCGGCGCAGCAGCTCGCGCACGGGACCTCGGCGATCGGCGATGTCGCGATCGCCTCGGACGGTACGATGGTCGTGGCCGGGGACCACGACGGGCACCTGTGGCAGTGGCGGGTCGCGACCGGCGCCGAGGCCGAGGCCGCGGCTGGCGCCGACGTCGTCCAGACCTGGACCGACGGGACGCGCGCGGCGGCGGTCGATGGGACCGGCGTCGTGCACTGGTGGAGGCGCGAGGGCGACCAGCTCGTCGTCGAGCGTACGATCGCGACGGGGCTCAACTGCAAGCGCGCGGCGTGGGCGAGCGATGGTAGCTGGGCGGTGCTCGCTGGGGTCGGCGGTACGGTGACGCGCGTGTCGATCGGCGCCGCCGGCAGCGCCGCCGACGGCAGTGCCGCCGACGGCAGCGCCCGGATCGAACCGCTCGCGCACTTCAACGCGCAGGTACGCACGGTCGCGATCTCGAGCGACGGCCGCTGGATCGCCGCAGGTGGCGACGACGGTTCGCTCGAGGCGCGTGATCGCACGACGGGGCAGGTGATCACCTTGCACGGCCACACCGGTCGCGTGCGTCACGTCACGTTCGCCGATGGTGGGTTGTTGTCGTCGGACAGCGACGGCGTCGTGCGGCGCTGGGACCTCGCCGCGATCCCGCCGAACGTGATCGATCCGCGCGGCGAGCCCGGCGCCGCGGACGCGAGCGAGGAGCGGATGACGCTCGCGCCGGATGGATCGATGCTCGCGTGGGTCGACACCACCGGCAAGGTCGGCACGTGGACGTTCGCCGACCACGTGTATCGCGAGCTCGGCAAGGTCGACGGCCGTGCGACCGCGATCGGGATCGTCGGCGGGACCGGCGGGACCGTCGTGACCGGTACCGCGGAGGGCGTCGTCACCTGGTGGCCCACGGCCCCCGCCACGCCGGCGCTGCCGCCGGTGCGGCACGTGCTCGAGGGCGCGATCGTGAGATCGATCGCGACCGGCCATGGGTGGGTCGCGGTGGCCAGCTCGCTCGGACCGATCGCGATGTTCACCGCCGATGGCACGCCGCGTCCGGCGCTCGCGGGGCATCCCCACGGCAGCGACGCGGTCGCGATCGATCCGACCGGCACGATCGTCGTCTCGGGTGGGCAAGATCGCGTGATCTGCGTGTGGCGGATCCGCGACACGACCCAACTCGCGGCGCTCGATGGGCCGCGCGGTGATACGCACTTCGTGAGCGTCGACGATCACTGGATCGTCGCGGGTTCGAACGGCGGTACCGTCCTGGCGTGGCCGCATCACGGCGAGCACGTCGACGCCGCGGCGCGCGTGCGGGTCGCCCAGCACACCGGCGCGGTCACGGCGCTCGTGGTGAGCCCGGGCGCGATCGTGTCGGCCGGGCGCGATGCGACGCTGTCGCGTTCGCTGGTCGCCGCCGCTGGGCCCGATCGGTCGGGCCCGATCGAGCCCGGCCAGACCACGCAGATCCCGAACGCGGCGCTCGCGGTCGGCGTCGATGATCGCGGCACGGTCCGCGCGGTGACGCGCAACGGAGCGGCGGTGCGGTGGAACCTCGGTGCGAACCCCGTCGTGGTGATCGATCACGGCGTGCGTGACGGGGTCGGGCGTGGCGCGCGCTGGATCGAGGCGTTCGACGACGGCACGTTGATGGTCGCCGACACGCGCGCCGGGACGTTCGACGAGCTTCACGCGGCGATCCGCGCCGCCACCAGCTACCGGCTCCCGCGCTGAGCGCGTTATGCTGGCGGGGTGACGCGGCTGGTCTTACTCGACGACAGCGAGATCACGCTGAAGATCATGGAGCCGATCCTCGTCGACTCCGGGTTCGAGGTCCGCGCGGTCAGCTCGCTGCGGCACTTCGTCAACATCGTGCTCGATTGGAAGCCGCACCTGATCGTCACCGACCTGTACATGCCCGACATGAGCGGCGCCGAGCTGTGCTCGTGGCTGCGCGCGCAGATCCAGACCGCGAAGACGCCGATCATCATCTGTTCGAGCGCGGGCAACGAGGAGCTCGCGCGGATCGTCCAGGAAGTTGGCGCCGACGGCTATGTGTCGAAAGATGAGGGTCCGGAGGCGCTCGGTACGCGCCTGCGCGAGTTATGCGAGGAGATCGTGTGGTGAAGATCCTGATCGTAGATGACAGTCCGATCATCCTGGCGGCGGCGAAGCACGCGCTCGTCCAGGCCGGCTACGACGTCGAGATCCGCGGCTCGGTCGAGGAGGTCGGCGCGCGCGGCGCGGAGGGCTTTGCGCTGATCCTGATGGACGTCCAGATGCCGGAGTTGTTCGGCGACGACGTCGCCGCGGTGCTCCGTCACGAGCGCGGCGTCGCCGCGAAGATCTACTTGTTCTCGACGCTCGGAGACGACGAGCTGCGCGAGCGCGCCGCGGACGCCAAGCTCGACGGCTTCATCTCGAAGCAACACGGCACCGAGCACCTGGTGCGCGAAGTCCAGCGCATCCTCGGCTAGCCTGGCTAGCCTGGCTAGCCCGCGCTCGTCGAGAACGCCGCGAGGGGGACGCTGACGGTCGCGAGCACGACCCACAAGATCACGCCGAGCACGAACGGCCTCGCGCCGACAATCGTGAGCGATCTTGGTGACAGGGACAGCCCGATCAGGAACAGCGCGACGAGCAGCGATCGTTTCCCGACGAGCGCGACCGGTGGTCCATACGCCGCGAGGGCAGGGACCCACGTGACGAGCCCGGCGATCGCGACGAAGCCGAGGATGAACCACGGCCACTTGACGTCCCTGAGCCGGGCGGCCTCGCCCGGACCGGGACGCAACACGGCGGTCGCGATCGTGACCGGCACGATCCACAGCGCGCGCGCGAGCTTGGTGGTCGTCGCGACGGTCAGCGCGACCGCGCCGTAGGCGAGCCCGGCGCCGACGACGGAGCTGGTGTCGTGGATCGCGAGGGCGGCCCAGCGCCCGAACATCTGCTGGGACATGCCCATCAGGTGTCCGATCGCCGGGAACAAGATCAGCCCGACCGCGTTGAGCACGAACACGACGGCGAGCGCGACCGACATCTCGTGATCCTTCGGCCGGGTCACGCTCGCGACCGCCGCGATCGCGCTGCCGCCGCAGATCCCGGTGCCGACCGCGACGAGCAGCGACGTGTCCTTCGGTACGCCGAGCACGCGGCCGAGCCCGAGCCCGAGCGTGAGCGCGAGCGCGAGGCCGGTCGCGGTGACGAGCGCGCCGTCGACGCCGACCCGTAGCACGGTGTCGAGGTTCATGCCCGCGCCGAGCGCCATCACGCCGAGTTGCAGCGTGAGCGTGGTGAGCAGCTTCGCCTGGTCCGGGCGGTCCATCCGGGTCGCGAGCGCGACCACGAGCCCGCTGCCGAGCGCGAGCCACGAGGGCGCGTCGAACACGACGAGCGCGACCGTGATCGCGATGCAGCCCGCGACGTACAGCCGGTGCTTCACTCTGGCGAGTCCGGGGTGAACAGCTCGAGCGTCGCGATCGGCGCACCGCTGGCATCGACCCCGCCGGCGATCAGGATCTGGCCATTGGACAGCACGGTCGCGGTCGCGCCGGTGCGCGGCACGGCGAGCGGCTGCGTCGCGATCGGCGCGAACGTCGCGGCGTCGAAGATCTCGGCGGTGCCGATCACGGCACCGGTCGCGTCGGTGCCGCCGGCGATCACGAGGCGGGTCGTGGTCGCGGCGATCGCACAACCGGTGCGCGGCTCGGCCGGCACGCCCGCGATCACGGTCTCGACCCCGGTCGCCGCGTCGATCCGCGCGAGCGTGTCGTTCCCGCACGCGACCCCGATCTGGCCGCCGGGCAGGGCGACGACCTGCGCCGCCGTGCGCTTCGCCGAGGTCACCGCGAGCGTGTCGAACGCGTTGTTACGGAACCGGTAGACGCCGCCGGGGCCGGCGAACACTGCGGTCGCGATGCCATCGCTGGCGGTCACCGCCGCACCGCTCGGCGGCAGGCTCGGCAGCTCGCTGCGCGCCATCACCGTGCTCGTCCCGCCCGCGAGCTCCGCGATCGGCGTGCCGGTGACGAGCAGGTTCTCGCTGCCGATCGAGATCGCGAGCTGGCCGGTGCGCTCGAAGCCCGGGAACGGCCCGAGCTCGCTCAGCGCTCCGGCCGGCGCGACCGAGGTGTCGAAGCGCTCGACCGAGGCGGTCGCCGCGCCGCTCGCGTCGCTGCCGCCGAACAGGTACACGACATCGCCCGTGGTTCCGACTCCGAGCGCGATCGCGGTCTTCGCCGCGGGCAGGTCGATCCCGGCCTGGATCGCGTGCTCGAACGCGTTGTAGATGCCGGTCGCCGGGCTCGGCGTGCCGTCGGCGAGCGTGCCGCCCGCGAACACCGCGCCGTACGACAGCGCGCCCACCGCGAGCTGCGAGCGTGGCGGATCGAGCATCACCGGGGCCGCGCCGATGCTGTTCGGCGCCCCCATGTAGACGACGACGTTCGCGGTGAGCCCGCCGATCGGAAACGCTGGCGATTGCCCGGTCGCGATCACCGTGCCGCTCGGATCGAGACCGTCGACGATCAGCGCGCCGGTATCACCGCTCGCATCGAGCTGGAGAGCGAGCGCGAAGCCGCCGTCGGTGCGGGTCGCGGTCGTGACCTGGTGCGGGTTGGTCAGGACGAGCCGCAGGGTCTGAACGCCGTCGAGCAGCGTCGAGCCCGGTGCGGTGACGAGCGAGACGTCGATCGTGCCGGTGGTCGCCTGGCACCCGGCGATCACGAGCGCGAGCGCGAGCGCGGCGAGCAGCTGCTCGACCACCGCGCGCGGCCTCGCGATCCGCACGGTCTTGCGCCGCGATGATGGACCGGCGATCACTTCGATCGCGCCGCGGGCGAGGCCGAGCTCTGTCGCGAGCAGGTCGATCACGGCGGCGTTCGCCTCGCCATCGACCGGGGGCGCGGTGACGGCGATCTTGAGCCGGCCATCGTGGATCGGCCCGAGCTTCGCGCGCGAGGCACGGGGCTGGACGAGCACGTCGAGTGCCGTCCCGCCGGCGACCTCTCGGAGCATTACTTGGTGCCGCGGCCGAGCTCGCGCGCGCGCTTGGTCGCGGTCTCGACCGCGTTGATCAGCGTGGTGCGCAGGCCGCCCTGTTCGAGCGTGTGCAGGCCGGCGATCGCGGTGCCGCCCGGCGAGGTGACCATGTCCTTGAGCTTGCCCGGGTGCTCGTCGGTCTCGAGCAGCATCTTCGCCGAGCCCATCACGGTCTGCGCGGCGAGCCGCTGCGCGTTGCGGCGGGCAAGCCCGACCTTGACACCGGCGTCCGCGAGCGCCTCGAGGATCAGGAAGATGTAGGCGGGCCCCGAACCCGAGAGCCCGGTGACTGCATCGAGGTGAAGCTCGTCGAGCTCGATCGTGATGCCGACCGCATCGAACACCGCGCGGGCCGTCGCGAGATCCTCGGGGCTCGCGTGCTTGCCGGCCGAGACCGCGGTCGCACCGGCACCGACGAGCGCGGGCATGTTCGGCATCGCGCGGACGACCCGGACGCCGTCGGCGACCGCTTCTTCGATCGTCGCGGTGTCG
Organism: Kofleriaceae bacterium; assembly: GCA_039922635.1. Taxonomy (GTDB): domain Bacteria; phylum Myxococcota_A; class Polyangia; order Haliangiales; family Haliangiaceae; genus JABFXX01. The sequence continues at coordinate 44,140 of JBDTEH010000160.1, forward strand.
ACGCCGGCGGCGATCGAGATCACGAGCGTGCCGGGCTGCAGGCGGTCGCCGATCTCGCGCAGCACCTTGTCGAGGATCTGCGGCTTGACGCTCAACACGACCAGGTTGCAGCGCGCGGCGACCTCGCGGTTATCGAGCGTGGTCTCGATCGCATACGTGGCCGCGAGCTGCTCGAGCCGCTCGCGCCGCGGCGCCGATGCGAGCACGCGCCCGGGCGGCACGTGGTTGCCCTTGATCAGGCCGCGGATCAGCGCCTCGGCCATGTTGCCGGCGCCGATGAAACCGATCGTGTGTGATGCGAAGATCGACACGGCTCCCGTGTAGCACTAACCGATGTTGAAATCCTCCTTCGCGTGCGCCGCACCGGAGCCATCGCGAAACCGCTCGAGCGTGTAGCGTTCGAAGATCTCGTGCTTCGCACCGCCGGTGAGCCACTCGCCGTACAGCTTGCCCACGATCGGCGCCATCATGAAGCCGTGGCCCACGAAGCCACACGCGAGGAAGAAGTCGGGGTGGTCGGGTGTCGCGCCGACGATCGGATTGCCGTCGGGCGATTGGTCGTAGGGCCCCGCCCACTGGCGCAGGATCTTGATGTCGCCGAGGATCGGCATCAGGCGCACGAGCCGGCGCGCGTAGGTCGCGAGGAACTCGAGGGTCGAGCCCTTCGCGTAGGTCGAGCCATGTCCGGGGAGCGTGACGCCGCCGACGATCTCGCCGCGCATCGACTGGCTACAGTAGAGCCCGCTCGCGAGCTCGCTGACCATCGGCTTGAGGAACGGCTTGAGCGGCTCCGACGAGCAGATCTCGTGGCGGATCGGGAACGTCGGGATCTCGACGCCGATCAGCTTCGCGAGCTGGGGCGACCACGCACCGCAGGCGTTGACCACGCGGCGCGCCTGGATCGTGCCGCGTGGCGTCGTGACGTCATAGCCGCCCTGCGAGCGCCGCGCGAGCCCGGTCACCGGCGTCTGCGTGAAGATCCGCACGCCGTGCGCGGCCGCCTGGCGCGCGTAGCCCCACAGGAATGGCCACGGGAACAGGATCCCGTCGGTCGGGTTGTAGGCGGCGCCGACGATGCCGGTGGTATCGATCTCGGGGACGATCTCTCGCGCGCCCTCGGGATCGAGCATGCGGGTCGCGACGCCGCAGCGATTCTGGATCGCGATGTTCTTCTCGAGCCGTGCGACTTCCTGTGCGCTGCGCGCGAGGAACAGGTAGCCACCCTGGCGAAACCACACGTTGACGCCGACGTCGACCGCGAACCGCCGGCACAGCTCCACCGACTGCTGCATCAACCGGATGTTGATCTCGGTCGACCATTGCTGGCGGATGCCGCCGCCGTTGCGGCCCGACGCGCCTTCGGCGAGGTAGCCGCGCTCGATCACGACGACGTCGTCGAGCCCGGAGGTCGCGAGGTAGTACGCGATCGCGAGTCCCATCACACCACCGCCGACGATCACGATCTCGGCCTTCTCGGGCACGGGACCCGAGCTGTCGAGCGTGGGCGGCAGCTTGATCTCGCCGGAGCGATCGGCGCGGCTGTCGTCCTCGTCGTCGTCGTCGTTGCCACCGGTCATCGCTTCGCGACTCCGATCCCGGGCTCGGTGCCGGCGCGCTTGGGGTCCGGATCGTCGTCGAACCGATGGGCATCGGGCGCACTCGCGAGCAGCTTGATCGGGGTGGGCGCGAGCGGTGGCCGTGACGTGAACGGTGGGATCTGTGCGGGTGGCTTCTGGGTCAGCCGCGCGAGCTGCGTCGCCATCGGACCGAGGCACTCCTTGCCCTGGCACGGGCCGGTGCCGAACCCGGTGTAGCGCTTGACCTCCTCGATATCGAGGTAGCCGCGGTCGACGCAGTGCTCGAGGTCGGACAGCGTCACGTCCTCGCACCGGCACAGCACGATCTTCTTGGCCACTACGCCCCTCCGATCGCCGCGACCACGCTCGTCCCGACCAGCGTGCCGTGGGCGGCCGCGCGCGCGGGCCCGAGGTAGCCGGTGACGTCACCGCACGCGTAGACCAGCGGCGCCGTCGTCTTGCCGGTCTCGTCGACGATGACCCGGAAGCCGCCCGCCTCGGGATCGAGCACGACGCTGCAGCCCTGCTGGCGCGGGCCCTCCGAGGCCGGGGACGGGATCGCCGCGACCGCGACGAGATCGCAGTCGATGCGGCCTTGCGAGGTCTGCACCTGCGAGACCCAGCTGCGACCGCGCGTGCCGTGCGTATCGTCGAGCGCGACGCGCGAGACCTCCGCGCCCGCGGCGCTCAGCGCGGCCGCGAGCGCCGTGGTCTCGACGGCGAGCTGCGGGACCTCGACGATGCAGATCTTGTCACCGCCGAGGATGCCGTGATCGACGAGCAACCTGCCGACCGCACGTGCCGCGATCACCCCGGGCCGATCGTTGTCGGCGAACGGCAGGTTCACCGGGTAGCCGCCGGTCGCCCACACGTACGCGGTCGCATGGACGCGGACGAGCTGTGACGGCGTCGCGACCGCGAGCACGCCGCGCGCGAGCGTGGGTTCGCCTTGCGCCGCTCCGTGCAGCCACGCCGGATCGGGATCGTCCTCGGGGAAATAGCCGATCGCGGTCGAGCGCGCCAACAGCTCCACGCCGGCCGCCACCGCCTCCGCGACGCGGGTGGTCGCGAGCTCGCGACCCGACCTCGGATCGGCGCGCAAGCTGCCGCCCGGCTGGAGTTGATCGTCGACGAGTACGACGCGCTTGCCCGCACGCGCGCAGGCGGTCGCGGCCGCGAGCCCCGCGGGACCGCCGCCGATCACGCACACGTCGATCTCGCGATTGCCGACCGGGGGCAGCGTCGTGGCGTGCATCGCCGGGAGCTTGCCGAGCCCCGAGAGCTGGCGTACGACCTTGTTCGCGAGCTTGTTCAGCACCGACGAGCCGGTCATCAGCGTGTGATGATCCAGCCCACGCGCGAACAGGAAGTCGACCGCTCCGAGCAGGTCGACCTCCGCCGAAGGGAAGGCGTTCTGGCCGTGCGCGTCGGCGCCGGGTGTGCACGGCGATTGACAGGCGCGCAGGTTGGGCACGCCATCGAGGCGGACCAAGCACCCGCTGCAGTGGCCCTCGAGGCAGAAGAAGCTGCGCGGCCGGTGATACTTCAGCGAGCGCGACATCACGCGCGTGCCGCTCGCGAGCGCCGCCGCGGCGATACTCTCCCCGGCGAATGCACGTACGATCGTATCGGCGAGCCGGATTTCGACCGGTTCACCGCGCATCGGATCGAAGTCGGAGAGCCGGCGAGCCACGGCTCCTGCAGTATGCCTCCGAAACCGTGCGTGATTCGACTTGGTTGCGTTGCTTTCGCTCGGCCACACGAATTACCATTCCGCTTCGAAAGGACTGGGGAAATCCGAATGGCTACACCTACGAGACCGTGTCCGTACTGCGGCGCGGCGGTGCTGATGAACGCTCCCGCGTGTGGCACGTGCGGCCGGCCCATGCCACCGATGCAAGCGGGCGCACCTCCGGGTGGACCCGCGCCGGCAAAGACGATGTTTGGCTACGCGGCGCCGCAGATCCCGCAGGCGCAGCATCCAGCTCCGGCGCCTGTGCCCGGGGCGCAACCCCGCCCCGCGAGCAACACGAACCCTGGCGGCGGGTTTCCCCAGCAGGGTTTCCAGCCTCCGCAGCAGCAGGGCTTCGCGCCACAGCCGACCGCGCCGACCCAGCCGCCCTACGGGCAACCGCAGGGTGGACAGCCGGGCTATGGCCAGCCGCCGGCGCCGGGCTTCGGCCAGCCCCAGCAGCCGCCGGCCTATGGCCAGCCGCCGCAGCAGCCGGGCTATGGCCAGCCGCCGGCCCCGGGTTTCGGCCAGCCGCAACCACCTGCGTACGGCCAACCGCCGCAGCAGCCAGCGTACGGCCAGCCGCCGCAGCAGCCGGCGTATGGTCAGCCGCCGCAGCAGCCAGCGTACGGCCAGCCGCCGCAGCAGCCAGCCTATGGCCAGCCGCCGCAGCAGCCAGCGTATGGCCAGCCGCAACAAGGTTTCGGCGGACCGCAACCCGGTTATCCGCAGGCGCCGAACCCGTTCGCGCCTCCGCAACAGGATGGCCCGGGCCCGCTCGACAACATGGCGCGCCACATCCCGTCGTCGGCGCCCGGGACGATCTTCGGGATCCCGGTCGCGCGCCTGCGTGATGCATCGCTCCAGCGCACGGTGTTGTTCTTCGCCGGTGTCGCGCTGCTCGCCTCGATCATCGTTCCGATCTCGACCAGCCCGACGATCTTCCCGTTCTCGAGCCACGTTCCCAAGTGGGACTTCCTGGTGTGGCCGATCATCGCGGGCGGCGCGTATCTGCTGGTGGCCGCGGCGCCACCGAACGTCCGCCAGAACATTCCTCCGGCGGTGCTCCACTGGATCCCGTTCTCGGTGTCGTTGGTCGGCATCTTCGTCGTCGGCGGCCTCCAGGGCTTTGGCGCCGGCGGCGGCAACGCGCTCGGGATGCTCGGCTATGCCGTGCTGGTGTTCGGTCTGCTCGCGCGGATCGCGCAGCCTCAAGATCAGATCGCGCGAATCATTATCGCGGCGGGGGCCCTCATGCTCGTGCCGGAGTGGATCGATCTGCTCGACATCTCGTTCCACTTCACGGGCATGGGCGCGTTGATGGTCGTCTACATGCTGCTCAACTTCGTCGTCATCACGCTCGGGGTGCTGTGCGTCCTGTTCGTGGTGCCGCCGCAGAAGCTGCCGCCGGCGCTGCAGTCGCTCGACGCGTTCGGGCCGCTGATCGCCGCGGTCTTGATCGTCTGGCTGCCCGCCAGCATCGTCCTGATGATGCTCGCGCTCATGGTCCACATGCACGCGGGGCTCGGCGCGATCCTGATCGGCGCGCATATCCTGGTCCGCATCGTCGCGTTCTTCGGCGTGTTGATGATGGCATCACCCGCGGCCTATGAAGAAGCCACCGGGTTGATCACCGGGCGCCGTCCGCCGGGCGGCGGTCCGCCGCCGGGCTATCCGCCGCAAGGTGGTGGTTATCCGCCGCAAGGCGGAGGTTATCCGCCGCAAGGCGGAGGTTACCCGCCGCAAGGTGGCGGAGGCTACCCGCCGCAAGGCGGCGGTGGTGGCTGGCAACAGTAAGCGACCCACGCAACGAGCGTGATCCGGCCCTCGGCAACGAGGGCCGATTCCGTTTCGGAGCCAACCCACTTCGCTATGATCCAGATCGGAGGTTGTGATGAGTGATGCCAAGTCGGCGGAGCGCGGGCTCGAATTCAAGGTGGGACTGTTGATCGTGGTGTCGACCGCGATCCTGATCGGCTTCGTCTTCATCCTCGGGAACTTCTCGCTGCGCTCGGGCTACACGATCTACGTCGACTACGACTACATCGGCGCGCTGCAGCCCGGCGCGCCCGTGAAGGTGTCGGGCATCAAGGTCGGCAAGGTCGAGAGCGTCGAGTTCCTCGGCGGCAAGCTCGACGCCAGGACCGGCAAGCGCGTGCAAGTTCGAGTCGCGGCATGGATCGAGGATCGCGCGAAAGACAGCGTGCGCGGCGACGCCGAGTTCTTCATCAACACCGCCGGCGTGCTCGGCGAGCAGTACCTCGAGATCGTCCCAGGTCACGACTGGGATCATCCGGCGATCGCGCCGGACTCGATCATCGACGGACCGCCCGCGGTCCACGATCCGCCGCGCACCGACCTCGTGGTCGCGAGGCTCTACGAGGTCCTCGACGGCGTGTCGTCGGTGTTGCACGACGACCGCGATGCGATCAAGCACCTGCTCTCGAACAGCGCGAACGCGGTCGCGGAGCTCGACAAGCTGCTCGTCGAGCGCCGCGAGGATATCGGCAACTTGATCGTCGCGGCCGGCGATGTGGCCAAGGAAGCGAAGACCACGCTCGCGAAGGTCAACAACGGGCTCGGCGATGGCCGTCCGGTCGCGGCGCTGCTCGCCGATGCCGATACGACGCTGAAGACCGCGCAGACCTCGCTCGTCGCGCTGACGCCGCCGGCTCAGGCGCTGATGACCGACGCGACGCGCGTCACGGGCATGATCACCGATCAGCGCATCGACACCGCGATCGGAGCCGCCGACAAGGCCGCGACCGCCGCCGGTAAGGCCGGTGGCTTGATCGATAACGTCAACGGTATGGTCACCGACCTGCGCGCCGGCAAGGGCACCGCGGGGGCGTTGCTGTCGCGCGACGAGCTGTACAGCGATCTGCGCGAGCTGATCCGCGATCTCAAGCGCAATCCGTGGAAGTTCTTCTGGAAGGAATGAGCTGGTGATCGCGCAGGACGAACGGCTCGCGCGCCGGGTCGGCTCGATCGCGCTCGCGCTGATCGGGCTCGCGATCGCGTTCTTCGTGTTCGTCTACCACCGGCTCGAGTGGGGCGAGCACACCCGGATCCGCGTGTACTTCCATCACGCCGGCTCGTTGCACGAGGGCGGCGCGTTCGTCGTTGGTGGCCGATCGATCGGTACGATCGAGAGCATCGCGCTGTCGCCGCGCGGGGCGCCGGGGCCGCTCGGCGGCGACGAAGGTGTCGTCGTGACCGTCTCGATCGGCGCGGCCGAGGCGGCGCGCTGCGATCCTCGCGGCGACGTATTCGTGGCGTCGCGCGGCGCGCTCGCGGCTCGCTATCTCGAGCTGGCCCCTCCGCGCGGTGAGCCGAGCCCGACGCGCGGGCTGCACGATGGCGAGCAGCTGCTCGGCAAAGATCCGCCGAGCCTCGATCGCGTGTTGCAGCGCACGTGGGACAACCTCACCGCGCTCGCGGCGTTCCGCGATTCGGTCGGACCCGAGCTCGATGGGTTGCGCGCCCGGATCGCGGAGCTCCGCGCGCACCTCGACCCGGCGTCCGCGACCGCGATCTCGCACGCCGACGCCATCGGGCCGATGTTCGCCGAGCTCGGCGGCTTCGCGGACGAGCTCCGCACGCTGCGCGAGCGCGGCCTCGGCGGCGCCGCCGGGCTCGCGCATCTCGGCGAGGTGCTCGATCGCACCCGCGCTCTCGTCGCGAGCGCTCGCGGCGCGCTCGGCACGCTCGGCACGAGCGCGACCAGCCTCCGCGTCGCGGTCGAGAGCCTGCGCGGGCGGCTCGGCACCAAGGGCGCCGCGGCCGTCGATGCCGTCGAGCTCGCGATCGATCGCGTCCAGGCCGATCTCGCGAAGCTCGATCCGTTGCTCGCCGAGGTCGCCGCCTTGAACCAGAGCATCGCGCGGGGCGACGGTTCGATCCTGAAGATCATGCGCGACCCCGAGTTCCCCGAGGAAGCCAAAGAGCTCGGCAAGATCATGAAGCGCCAGCCCTGGAAGATCATCGACCGGCCGAACAAGTGACGAGCTCACCGCAAATCAACTAGGGCCTGTCCCTGAATCAAATCGGTTGGTTTCGATCGGTTGAGTCGTACGCACATCAAAACGTAGACGAGTGATCGCTGGCGTGATCGAACACCGGCATGGCTACACGAGCGTGGATCAACGAC
>JBDTEH010000161.1:0-3929 GCA_039922635.1 Kofleriaceae bacterium
GCTCGCGAACGACCTCGGAGATCCGTTCGGCGCGCGCGACGTGCTCGGTGATCCCGGGCCAGTCCAGGAACTGCGGCGCGCTCGGTGGCGGCGGGACCGTGAACGCCGGCGTGAAGTGCTGCTCGTAGGTCGCGCCGTCCGCGGTGAGGGCCGTGCGGGCCGCCGCGATCTCGTCGGGCGGCAGCCAACTGATCCGCATCGGGTAAGTTTACCACGCTCGCTACTTCTTCTTCGGCGCGGACTTCCTCGGTGGGCTCTTCTTGCCCTCGTCCTTGCAGCCGCCGAGCGCCTGGCACTCCTCGGTGACCCGCTTCTCGCCGTCGACATCCTTGCCCTTCTTGAGCTCGATGTAGTGGTGGAACGCGCCGATCGCCTTGTCGTTCTCGTGGTTCTCCTTGTACATGAAGCCGAGATCGAACCAGCCATCCGCATTGCCCGGGTCGAGCGCGGTCGCCTTCTCGTACTCCGGGATCGCCTTGTCGGGATCCTGCTTGCGGCGGTACGCGACCGCGAGATCGAAGTGGTAGGTCGCGTCGTTGCCGTTGATCGCGATCGCCTTCTGGAACGCCGCGATCGCGTCGTCGTCGCGCTTCGCGTAGCGGTACGCGACGCCGAGGTTGTGCTCCCAGTCCGGGTTATCGGGCTTGAGCTTGACCGCGATCTCGAGGTTCGTGATCGCGCCGGTGTAGTCGTTCTTCTTGCGCATCACCGTGCCGAGGTACGCGCGGACGTCCGCGTCCTTCGGGTTCAGCTTGCACGCGGTCAACAGCGCCGCGAGCGCCTGGTCGAGCTTGCCGGTGTTCGCGTAGGCCGTGCCGAGGTTCGTCCACAGCACGGCGTCCTTGGTGATGAGCTGGGTCGCGTGCTCGTACGCGTCGATCGACTTGTCGAGCTGCTTCTTCTGCTTGTACAGGCTGCCCAGCGAGGCCCACGCCATCCCGTGCTTCGGGTTGGTGGCGACCGCGTCCTGCATCGCGCGGATCGCCTCGTCGGTCTTGCCCTCGGTCTTGTAGGCGAGGCCTTCCTTGTAGGAGGCGTCGGCGGTCTTGTCCGCGAACGCGGGGGCCGAGAACAGGAGCCCGAGGGCCACGGCGAAGCCGGCAAGCATGCGCATGCCCGAATCGTATCACCGACACGGGCGCGCTACGCTTCGCCCACTTCGACCAGCGCTTCGCCACTCGCGGCGACATCTCGCGACAAGTCCGACAGTTGCTGACCGAGCCCGGGCAGCGCCGCGCCGGTGGCGGCCGCGCGCGCCGAGGCCAGGCCGCCGGCGGCGAGCTGGAACTTCTCGAGCGCGGCGACGTGGTGGTGCATGCGCGCGACCAGCCGCTCGTGGTTCTGGCGGATCCGCTCGCGATACGTCGCCTGATCCGAGAGCGCCGCGCGCGCGGATCGATACTGTGCCTTCACTTCGTCATCGGTCGCCGCGGCGATCCGCGCGTCGAGGTCTTCCATCCGGCGGCCGAGCTGCTCGTCGTTCGCGCCCTGGGGCTGCGCATCGGTGCTCTTGGCCGCGACCTCGAGCGTCTTGAGCACGCCGTCGCGGACGAGCGTGAGGTTCGAATCGCCCTCGCCGAGCTTGGTCTTGACGTCGCTCCAGATCGCGAGCGTGCGATCGCACAGCGCGCGGACCTCGCCGTCGAGCTTCGGCGGCAGCGCCCGGACCGCGCCCAGGACGGGATCGAACGCGATGCCGAGGTGCCGCGGCAACATCGCGATCACCCCGACGATGCCCATCGCGGCGGCGGCGGCGCCATCGGTGACCGCCGCGGGCCAGTGCGCCGTCGCGCGCGCGTCGTCGAAGCGCAGCGCGGTCCACATCGCGAGCAGCGTGAGGGTCGCGCCGAGCATCACCGTCGCCGCGCCCCGAAAGCCCCGCAAGCCCTGCAAGCCCTGCAAGCCTTCTCTGCCCTGGGCACCGGGTAGCGTGCAGCCCAGCGCGAGTATGCCGGCGCACAGCGCGAACGCCGGCCAGCTCGCGGCCATCAGGAACAGCGGCACGCTCGCGAGCGCCGCGGCGATCAGCCGCCACGCCGGCTTGCCGTAGCCGAGCGCCGCGCCGACCGCGATGCCGAAGATGCCGCCGAGCAGCGGCGCCAACGGGGTCAGCGGGTGGAGCACGATCCCCAGGACCGCGGAGCTCGCGGTCATGCCGATGGCTGCGCGATGAAACGACGCGTGATCGCCGAACCGAATGTCCATGGCGTCTAGAAACGCGCGAAGCCCGCGCCGGGTCTATCGCCCTCGGGGCCCCGAAAATGACGAAGCCCCCGTCTTCACGGGGGCTTTTTCGATCCAAGGATCGAGGGAGTTAGAACGTCAGGCGGACGCCGAACCGGAAGCTACGCGGCGCCTGGAGATAGGCGGTCGTGTGGCCGAAGTTCGGGTTGAGCGTCGGCGTGTGCGCCACTTCGACGCCCGAGGTGCCGTCGATGACCTTGATGTGCTTGAGGTCGTTCATGTCACCGCCGACGATCGGGTTCGCCGCATCCGGCGTGTAGGTCTCGTCGGTGGTCGCTTCCTGTTGCGCATCGGTCAGGTTGAACACGTCGCCGAACACCTCGAGGGTGGTCTGCTTGTTGAGGCGGCGGCCGTAGCTCAGGTGAACATCGGCCTGACCGGTCGTCGGCGACCGCGGCGCCGAACCGCGAGCGAGCAGGAACGACTCGCCGGGTCCGTAGGTCGCGTCGGCACCCAGCACGTTGTGCGGGATCCCCGACTGGGCCGAGAGGCTCCCGCCGAGCGTGATGAGGCCCGCCTTCTTGAGGTCGAAGCGGTAGAACCCGTCGATCTTCACGTTGTGGGGACGATCGAGACCCATCGGTCCGTAGCGGTTAGACATCAGGGCCGGGAGGTCGTACTCCGACGTGATGTTCGGATCGAGCTGGCCGGTCTCCGTCGAGAACAGGCCCGGGAAGTTCCCCTGCTCCTTCGAGTACGTGTACGAGGCGAGGATCAGCGAGTTCTTGGTCGGGCGCTGGGTCAACTGGACCTGAATCGCATCGTAGTTGCGATACGGCTTGTCGAAGTTCTTGATCTTGTACATCGCCTGCGCGCGCCCGGCATCGAGTGCACCCTGGGTCTTGACCTTCGGGTCGGACGACATCTGCTCCTGCGCCGCCTTGGTGGCCAGCGCGTCCGCCTCGGCGTCGAAGTTCTGGCCCGGGTTCGTGATGCCGTAGTCGGGCGTCCCGGCGAGGAAGATGTCCTCGACGACGTTCGGCAGCGTCTTGTGGGTGTAGTTGATGCCGAGCTTGACGTCCGGAAGCACCTCGTACTCAGCGCCGAGGATCAGCTCGTCGGAGTACTGTCCCGTGATGCCCGGCGTGACGAACTCCGAGCCGCCGCCGAGGATCGCGACCTGCGTGAAGTCGCTGCACTGCACGAGTGTCTTGCCGAGGTCGCCCTGCACGGTGCCGTGATCGACGTTGCAGTTCGGGTCGTACCCGGCCGCACCCGGCATCAGGTGCTTCGAGTTGTAGTTCGCGACGTTGTCGATCTCGCCGCCGAGCGAGCGGACGTTGAGATCCATCGGAATGTTCTCGTAGAACCGGCCCCAGTGGCCGAAGATCTTCGACTTACCTTCCTGGGTCGGGTCCCACACGATGCCGATGCGCGGCGCCCAGTTGTTGACCGTGAAGCCGACGTCACCGATGGTCTCGCCCTCGGGCGAGACCGTGCCCTGGAGCTGCTTCGCGATCCCGGCCTGTTGCTGCTCGTAGCGAAGGCCCGCGTTGACCGTGAGGTTCAGCATGAGCTGCCAGGAGTCCTGGAGATACGCGCCGATGCTGCGATCCGAGGTGTCAGCGACCTGGTGGTTCGTTGCCTTGCACAGCGCGCGGCCGCTGGAGCACAGCGTCTCGCCGGGCATCAGCGTCACCGTGCTCGGATCCGCGATCTCGGCGTCGGTGAGGTTGCGCTCGATC